>NZ_ATYB01000014.1:0-300000 GCF_000427465.1 Sinorhizobium arboris LMG 14919
GGTTGGGGCAAAAATGTGGTGCCGCAACCTGGGCGGATTGAGTCCGAAGTGAGTCAAGTTATTTTTTATTTTTTTTCTTTTTCGCCAGCTAAGCAAGAACGCAAAAAACAAAACCCTTGATTCGACAGGGATTCTCGCCGGACTCGGGAAGCGGCATGCAAAACGCGGAACCAGAGTCAACCGGCGGCGCTTAAGGACGGGCAAAAAACGCGATTGATCTTGCCGGGCGATCCTGCCTAAATGCCTTCCACAGGGGACACAGATCACATCTGTACGAGGAAGTTTAAGGGTCATTCCTGCGGGATGGCTCGGGGCTTTCTGTCACCTGTGGCGGGGTTAATTCCACGTCGATCAATCAAACAAGTCGAAACGATAAAGCCGGGCGAGCCTTCGCACCGGAGCGAGGACGTTTCGTCTTATGGTTGCCGACCGGACGTAACCTCTGTGAACGTGTGGAAGTAGGAAGAAGGAGGCTCGGGCTGTCCGCTACGTACGAGGGTGCGGTCAGCCGGCGACGAGGAAAAGCGGTTCCGATCGGCTTGAAATGAGCCGTGTAGAATCGGTAAGGCGAAGCGCGGGGGGACATTTGTCTGAGGCGAAGGCAGGCGAATGAGCGCAGCGCACCGTGACGGGGTATGAGGAGCCCGCTTCGGTGCGTATCAGAGCGTCCGGCTGACGCGGCATGGCTTTAAGCGGCCGTGGCGGGCGGGCATAAAAGATGAGGCCGCCAGAAATGACGGCATCGGAGAATGAAATTGGAAGGCGGCAAGATGCAGATGAATTTGGCGACTGCACCTGGAGGTTTTCAGGCCGGAAGCAATCAGTCTCAGGCGGCGGGGGAAAAGCACGACATGCGGCATGACGCACTGTTTGAGCGGGTAAGTGCGCGTTTGAAAGCTCAGGTCGGACCGGATGTCTTCGCAAGTTGGTTTGGACGCCTCAAGCTCCATTCAGTATCGAAAAGCGTCGTGCGCCTCTCGGTTCCGACGACGTTCCTGAAGTCCTGGATCAATAACCGATATCTCGATCTGATCACCACGCTCGTCCAGCAGGAAGACAGCGAAATACTGAAGGTGGAGATCCTTGTGCGAACCGCCACCCGCGGTCATCGCCCGGCGTCCGCTGAAGAGACGGTTGCTGCGGCAGCCGAAGCGGCACCCGCTGCTCCGTCCCGCCGTTCGGTGGCGGCTCCGTCGGTGGCGATTGCGACTGCGACGGTTGCGGCAACTCCGTCCAGGCCCGCCCAGGCACCGCTCTTCGGCTCGCCACTGGACCAGCGCTACGGTTTCGATAGCTTCGTAGAGGGTTCGTCGAACCGGGTAGCGCTCGCTGCGGCGCGTACCATTGCCGAGGCCGGCGCCGGCGCCGTGCGCTTCAATCCGCTCTTCATCCATTCGAGCGTTGGTCTCGGCAAGACGCATCTCCTGCAGGCGATCGCGCTCGCGGCCCTCCAGAGTGCCCGGGCACCGCGCGTCGTTTATCTGACGGCTGAATATTTCATGTGGCGTTTCGCAACGGCGATCCGCGACAATGACGCGCTGTCGCTGAAGGAATCGCTTCGCAACATCGACCTTCTCATTATCGACGACATGCAGTTCCTGCAGGGCAAGTCGATCCAGCACGAGTTCTGCCATCTCTTGAACATGCTGCTCGACTCCGCAAAGCAGGTGGTCGTCGCCGCGGATCGTGCACCGTGGGAGCTGGAATCGCTCGACAGCCGCGTTCGCTCGCGCCTCCAGGGAGGCGTTGCGATCGAGATGGAGGGGCCGGATTACGAGATGCGCCTGGAAATGCTGAAGCGCCGGCTCGAAGCAGCCCGCCAGGATGATGCCTCGCTCGAAATTCCGCTCGAAATCCTGAGCCATGTCGCCCGCAACGTGACGGCCAGCGGCCGCGAGCTGGAGGGCGCCTTCAATCAGCTTCTCTTCCGCCGCTCCTTCGAACCGCAGCTTTCGATCGAGCGCGTCGACGAACTGCTCGGCCATCTCGTCAATGCCGGCGAACCGCGCCGCGTCCGCATCGAGGATATCCAGCGCGTCGTCGCCAAGCACTATAACGTCTCGCGTCAGGAGCTGGTCTCGAACCGCCGCACCCGTGTGATCGTCAAGCCGCGCCAGATCGCCATGTATCTGTCGAAGACGCTGACGCCGCGGTCCTTCCCCGAGATCGGCCGCCGCTTTGGCGGACGCGACCATACGACGGTGCTCCATGCGGTGCGCAAGATCGAGGAACTGATTTCGGCCGACACCAAGCTCAGCCACGAGATCGAGCTTTTGAAGCGCCTGATCAACGAGTAGAATTAGGTAAGCTCGAAGTTACAAGAGCCCGGTCCGCCGGGCTTTTTTGTTGAATCGGAAAATCGGGCATCGGTTTCCGTCCCGAAGATGCGCAATTCGGGGACCTTTCCGTCCCTCATCCCTGTGCTGCCGCAGGGATCCGGCAGCGCCGCGTCCGCAGCGCGGAAGCGCGTCTTTTCAGCCAAGGATCTGGTCTGGCGGATTCCTGTGGCAGGCACAGGAGTGAAGATTCCAGCAGGAGTCTCGTGCCATCGCGCCCGGCGAGGCGCCGGAGGGGATCGCCGCAGTTTGTGCGTCGCAGCATTTCACTGTTCGATGATGCATGTGAGGTGTACGGGACCGCGAAAGCGGTCCCCTTCCGGTTTCGATCCCGTTCCCACGCGCGTGTTTTTTTCGCCCCCCTTGTCGGCTATCAATAGCGCCATTCGTCTTCAGACCAGAGCGGAGAAATCTCAATGCTTTATGCCGTGCTTTGCTACAACGATGAAAGCGTCACCAGTGCCTGGAGCAAGGAGGAGGACGACAGGGTCATGCGTGATCTGAGCGCCGTCCAACGCAAATATGTCGAAGCGGGCAAGCTGGGGCCGGTCGCACGCCTGGTGCCGACGACCGCGGCGACGACGCTGCGCCACAGCGCCGGCGAGACGATCGTCATCGACGGCCCCTTCGCCGAGACCAAGGAACAGCTGCTCGGCTTCTATCTGATCGATTGCGCCTCGCTTGACGAGGCGCTCGACTTCGCGCGCGATCTCAGCAACGCCAATCCGAGCACGGGCTCCTACGAGGTCCGGCCGCTCGCCCTTTATAAACCCGGTGAGCTGCCCTCATGACCGACACATCCTGGATCGATCTGGCCCTGGTTTCCGCGCGTCCTCAGGCAATGGGTGCGCTGCTGCGCTATTTCCGCAGCCTCGACCTCGCGGAGGAAGCCTTCCAGGAGGCCTGCATCCGGGCGCTGAAGAACTGGCCCCGGACGGGCCCTCCGCGCGATCCGGCGGCGTGGCTGATCTTCGTCGGCCGCAACAGCGGCATCGACAAGGTGCGGCGGCAGTCGCGCGAGACGGCGCTGCCCCCGGAGGAACTTCTCTCCGATCTCGAGGACCACGAAAGCGACCTCGCCGATCGGCTGGACGGGGCACATTATCGGGACGACATCCTGCGGCTGCTCTTCGTCTGCTCCAACCCGGTGCTACCGGCGACCCAGCAGATCGCGCTTGCGCTGCGCATCGTCTCCGGCCTTTCCGTCAGGCAGATCGCCCGCGCCTTTCTCGTCAGCGAAGCGGCAATGGAGCAGCGCATCACCCGCGCCAAGAGCCGTGTCGCGGCCGCCGGCGTCCCCTTCGAGACCCCCGATGCCGGGGATCGCGCCGAGCGCCTCGCCGCGGTAGCGACGATGATCTACCTTGTGTTCAACGAAGGCTATTCGGCAATGAACGGTCCCGAGGGCGTCTCCGCCGAACTCTGCGACGAGGCGATCCGCCTCTCGCGGCTGCTGCTGCGGCTGTTTCCGGCCGAGCCGGAAATCATGGGCCTGACGGCGCTTCTGCTCCTTCAGCATTCGCGCGCCCGCGCACGTTTCGATGCCGCTGGCGCCGTCGTCCTGCTCGAAGATCAGGATCGGCGGCTCTGGAACCGGCCGATGATCACGGAGGCCCTGGCGATGATCGACAAAGCGATGCGCCATCGCCGTCCCGGGGCCTATCAGATCCAGGCCGCGATCGCGGCGCTGCACGCCCGTGCGGACCGCCCGGAGCAGACCGACTGGGAGGAGATCGACCTCCTGTATCAGGCGCTCGAGCGCCTGCAGCCCTCGCCCGTCGTCACGCTCAATCGCGCGGTCGCGGTCTCGAAACGCCAGGGGCCGGAGGCTGCGCTGGCGATGGTGGAGACGCTCGGAGAGAGGCTTTCCGGCTATTTCTACTATCATGGCCTGCGCGGCGGTCTGTTGAAGCAGCTCGGCCGGGCATGCGAGGCACGCACCGCCTTCGACCAGGCGATCGCGCTGGCCACCAACGCGGCCGAAGCAGCCTATATCCGCACGCAACTCGATCACCTCGCGGCCGCGCCGGCCACGGTCGCGGAAGAAGAAAAGCGATAATTTTTTCGGCCGCCTGTCGGCACGCGGCGCCCTCCTTCGTCCTTGGAACGAACCAACATGGAGGAATTGACAATGACTGCAGCGACTGACGCCCAAGCCGCCGGCGAACGCGAGCTGGTTCTGAGCCGGCTGATCGATGCCCCGCGCGAGAAGGTCTATCGGGCCTTCACGGAAGCGGAGCTTCTGAAGCAGTGGTTCGCCCCCCTGCCGTGGACGATCACGGAAGCCGAGCTCGACGTCAGGGCGGGTGGCACCAACCGCTTCGTCATGCGCTCGCCGGAAGGGGAGCTCTATCCCAATCAGGGCGTCTATCTGGAAGTCGTGCCGAACGAGAAGATCGTCGTCACCGATGCCTTTACGGAAGCCTGGAAGCCGTCCGAGAAGCCGTTCATGACCGCGATCATGACCTTCGAGGACGAAGACGGCAAGACCCGCTATACGGCCCGCGCCCTCCATTGGAGCGTCGAGGATCGCGATGCGCACGAGAAGATGGGCTTCCACGAGGGCTGGGGCCAATGCGCCGACCAGCTTGCTTCGCTCGTTGCGAAACTCTGACAGGAGGATCAGATCATGACCACGACCGAGAGCGGAAGTGCGGCCGTCGCGGAGATCAAGGAGATAATCGCGGACTGGGCGGAGGCGCTGCGCCGGAAGGATGCCGCCCGCGTCCTCGCCCATGGCACGCAGGGTTGCCTCGTGTTTTCCCTGGCACCGCCCCTGAAGGCTTCCGACGCAGATGCCCGAGGCCTTGATGAGTGGTTCTCCACCTGGAAAGGGCCGCTCGGCTTCGCCCTTGAGGATCTCGACGTTTCGGTGAGCGGCGACGTTGCCTTCGCCACGGCGCTGACGCATCTCTCCGGCGAGAAGCACGACGGCCAGAAGGCGGCCCTCTGGTATCGCCTGACCTTGGGCCTGAGGCGCACCGACGCGGGATGGAAGATCGCCCATCAACACGAATCCGTTCCCTTCTACATGGACGGAAGCTTCAAGGCGGCGATCGATCTCGAGCCTCGATCCGAAGTCGACTGGCAAGCGCCGTCGCATCCGCCCATGGCCGGCGTGATCGCCTACCTGAACGTGGAGAACGCAGATGCGACGGCGGCCTTCTACGGCCGCGCTTTCGGCGCCAAGGAGGAGGATCGCAAATATGCGGAGGACGGCAAGCGCCTCATCCACTGCCACCTGACGATCAATGGCGGCGCATTGATGCTGAACGATCCCTTCCCGGAATTCGGCTATCCCTGGAAGCCGCCGGAAGGCTTCGTGCTGCATCTCGTCGTGGAGGACGCGGATTTCTGGTGGAAGCGGGCGGTGGAGGCCGGCGCGGAGGTGACGATGCCGCTGGAGATCGCCTTCTGGGGCGACTATTACGGCCAGTTGCGCGATCCGTTCGGAGTTACCTGGGCGATCGTCGCGCCGGTAAGGAAAGGCGGTTGACGGGAGGGCTGCCCTCTACACACGGCCGCCCTTCAGCACGCGAGGTCGGCCACCACCGCGTCGAGAATCAGCATTCCGGCAGGCGTGCAGCGCAGCCGCGAATTGCCAATCCGCTCGATGAAGCCGTGCTCGATCAGAAACTCCTCCCGGGCCGGGTCCGGATCGCGGCCCGAGAGGGTTTGCCAGCGTGCGAGATCGACGCCTTCGCGCAGCCTCAGCCCCATCAGCAAAAGCTCATCGGCCTGAGCCTCGAAATCGAGCAGGTCCCGCTCGATCATGCCTTCACCGCGCTCTTCGACGAGTTGCAGCCATGCTTCCGGATTACGCTCGGTTGCGGTCGCGATCTTGCCTGACCCGATCGCCAGCCGTCCGTGGGCGCCGGGGCCGATGCCCGCATAGTCGCCGTAGCGCCAATAGGTGAGGTTGTGGCGGCTCTCGGCCCCGGGCCGGGCATGGTTGGAGACCTCATAGGCCGGCATGCCGATCGCCGCGGTGATCTCCTGCGTGGCCTCGTAAAGCACTGCCGACTGCTCGCCGTCCGGGACGACGAGTTTCCCTGCCTTGTGCAGACCGTAGAACGGTGTCCCTTCCTCGATGGTCAGCTGGTAGAGCGACAGATGATCAACGGCGTAGGAGACCGCCTCCCGCAACTCGCGCTCCCATTCCTCCACCGTCTGGTTCGGCCGCGCATAAATCAGGTCGAACGACATCCGCGGAAAAATCTCGCGCGCGAGCCGGACGGCCTTCAACGCGTTTTCGACATTGTGCAGGCGCCCGAGGAATTTGAGGTCGCGGTCGTTCAGCGCCTGAACGCCGAGCGAGACT
Source organism: Sinorhizobium arboris LMG 14919 (assembly GCF_000427465.1). NCBI lineage: Bacteria > Pseudomonadati > Pseudomonadota > Alphaproteobacteria > Hyphomicrobiales > Rhizobiaceae > Sinorhizobium > Sinorhizobium arboris. The sequence goes on from NZ_ATYB01000014.1 coordinate 6,658, forward strand.
CGGTTGACGCCGGCCTCCCGATAGCCGCGGAAGCGTGTTGCCTCGACGCTCGAAGGGTTCGCCTCCATGGTAATCTCGACGCCGTCAGGCACGTGCCAATGCCGGGCGATACCGTCGAGGATCGCCCCCACGGTCTGAGGGTCCATCAGCGACGGGGTGCCGCCGCCCATGAATATGCTGGTGACGGTTCTCGGACCGGACATGGCGCGCACCGACGCCATTTCCCTCAGGAAAGCGGCGACGAAGCGGGGCTGATCCACCGGCTGGTGGCGCACATGGCTATTGAAGTCGCAATAGGGGCATTTCGCCGCGCAGAACGGCCAGTGCACATAGACCCCGAAACCGGGTTCCATGCCGTCACCGATCGCTGAAAGCGGGGCCATCTGCATTGTCATCTTTCTCAGGCGCCGAGGCAGGTCTCGGCGAACAGCTTGAAAGCGCGGGCGCGGTGCGACAGGGCCTCGGCATCGCCGGGCTTCCAGCCATGCTTCTCCTCCGCACTCATTTCGCCGAAGGTGGCGTCGTAGCCTTTGGGCTGGAACACCGGATCGTAGCCGAAACCGCTCGTGCCGCGCGGGGGCCATACGACATAACCCTCGACCTCGCCGCGAAAGAGCTCCACATGGCCGTCCGGCCATGCAAGGCAGAGAACGGAGACGAAGTGTGCGGTGCGGCTTTCGGGCGTCACGGCACCCCTGCCGCGGAGCGCCTCTTCGACCTTCTCCATGGCCATCCGGAAGTCGCGGCTGCCGTCCTCGCGTTCGGCCCAGTTGGCCGTATAGACGCCGGGGGCGCCGCCGAGCGCGTCGATGGCAAGACCGGAATCGTCCGATAGCGCCGGCAGACCGGACGCCTTGGCCGAGGCGAGCGCCTTGATCGTCGCGTTCTCCTCAAAGGTCGTGCCGGTCTCTTCCGGTTCCACGAAATTGAGGTCGGCGGCCGATTTCGCCTCGAAACCGAGCGGCCCGATGAGGTCGCGAATCTCGCGAATCTTGCCGGCATTGTGGCTCGCGACCACGAGTGTCTTGTCAGTCAGTCTGCGCATCTATTCCGTTCCGTTCAGGTGCTGCCGCGTTCATCCCTGGCCCAGAGGCCCGCCTCCGCGCATTCCAGGCTGTTGCCGGCCGGATCGCGGAAATAGAAGGAGCGGGCGCCGTTCGGCCACCGGATATCCGCTTCGATCTCGACCCCGGCTGCCTCCAGATCGGCCTTCCAGGCGTCCAGCGCCTCGGCGGCGACCCGGAAGCACATATGCCCGTTGCCCTTCGTCCCATGCGCGGGCACCGGGAGTGCGCCTGGTGCCGGCGGCTTTACCGTCTCCGCCGGGTTGAAGATCAGTAGCACGCCTTCACCGCAGCGAAAGAAAACATGGCGGTTGCCGGCGCGCGAGATCCTTTCAAGGCCGAGGACCGTTCCGTAAAAGGCCTCGGCACGGTCGAGATCGTCCGCGTAGAGCGCGGTCTCAAGAATGCCTTCAAATGTCGGCAACGGACCGGTTCCTTCCAGTTGATCGAGAGCACTTTCAGGAAAATGTGCAACGTTTTCCGTTCGAAGTGGTCGGTTCAAAGAGTCAGTTCGTTCGCTGTCGCAAAAACGATCTAGCCTGCGATCGCCTGCTTCTGCATTTCGATGAGTTCGGCAATGCCGTTCTTGGCCAGCAGCATCAGGTTTGCGAATTCTTCCTCGCTGAAGGGCTTGCCCTCTGCGGTTCCCTGGATCTCGACCAGGCCGCCGCTGCCCGTCATCACGAAATTTGCATCCGTCTCCGCAGCGGAGTCTTCCAGATAATCGAGGTCGATGACCGGCTGATTGGCGAAGATACCGCAGGAAATGGCGGCGACATGGTCTTTCAGCACCTTCTCGAGCTTGACCATATTGCGCGCCTCCATCCATTTCAGACAGTCGTGGAGGGCGATCCAGGCACCGGTGATCGAGGCGGTGCGCGTGCCGCCGTCGGCTTGGATCACGTCGCAGTCGATCGAGATCTGGCGCTCGCCAAGCGCCGGCAGATCGACGACGGCTCTAAGCGACCGGCCGATCAGCCGCTGGATCTCCTGTGTGCGGCCGCTCTGCTTGCCGGCCGCCGCCTCGCGCCTCATACGCTCGCCGGTCGCCCGCGGCAGCATGCCGTACTCTGCGGTAATCCAGCCCTTGCCGCCGTTGCGCAGCCATGCCGGAACTTTTTCCTCCAGGCTTGCGGTGCAAAGAACATGCGTGTCACCGAAGCGAACGAGGCAGGATCCTTCCGCATGCTTGGAGAAACTGCGCTCGAACGAGACCTTGCGCATTTGGTCGGTTTTTCTGCCGGATGGCCGCATCGTCAACTCCTGTCGATCCCGACTGCGTGTTTCCTTGAGCTTCGTTGGATTTCAAGGGCAAAACAGGCAGCAATTCTAAAGTTCTCCAGCGGCCTTTGCGCTTCTGGAAGACGCGCGGCGCTCACGTGAGCCTTCTAGATCATGGCGCAAGCAAAGGGAACCGGTTGATGCCAAAGCTTCGCTGTGATTTTTCCCTTTTGCCAATCCTCGCCTGGATCACTATATTCTTTGCGAACACCGAATACTGATCACGGAGTGACATGGTACTGCGCAACCCTGGAAAGAAGGGGATCGCATCGGCGCTGGACGAGCGCTCCGGCGAGATCTTCCGCCGCATTGTCGAGAGCTATCTGGAAAGCGGGGAGCCGCTCGGCTCGCGCAACCTCTCGCGGCTTCTGCCTATATCGCTGTCGCCTGCCTCGGTTCGCAACGTGATGAGCGACCTCGAGGATCTGGGCCTGATCTATTCCCCCCATGTCAGCGCCGGCCGGCTTCCGACGCAGACGGGTCTGCGCTTCTTCGTGGACGCCTTCATGCAGGTCGGCAATCTTTCGCCGGAGGAGCGCGCCTCCATCGAAAGGCAGGTGCGCCCGGGAAATCGGGACCAGTCGGTTGAAAACCTTCTTACCGAGGCGAGCCAGATGCTTTCCGGCATGTCGCGCGGCGCCGGTCTCGTCATCACCACCAAGAGTGATCCCGTCCTCAAGCATGTCGAGTTTATCCGGCTGGCGCCGACCAAGGCGCTGGCGGTGCTCGTCGGCGAACACGATCAGGTGGAGAACCGCATCATCGAGTTGCCGGCCGGCATCACCAGCGCCCAACTCACCGAAGCGGCGAACTTCGTCAACGCTCACCTTGCCGGGCAGACGATCCCCGAGCTGCGGACGCAGCTGGAAAAGGTCAAGGAGACGGTGCGCGGCGAGCTCGACGCGCTGTCTCAGGACTTGGTCGAGCGCGGACTGGCGATCTGGTCCGGAAGCGAGGGCGACGGTCAGCCGGCGCGGCTGATCGTCAGGGGTCGGGCCAACCTGCTCGAGGGATTGGAGGGGACCGACGACATCGAGCGGCTGCGTATGCTCTTCGATGACCTCGAAAAGAAGGACAGCCTGATCGAGATCCTCAACCTCGCTGAGAGCGGTCCGGGCGTACGCATCTTCATCGGCTCCGAAAACAAGCTGTTTTCGCTCTCCGGCTCGTCGTTGATCGTCGCACCCTATCGCGACAGCGACGACCGTATCGTCGGCGCGGTCGGTGTCATCGGACCGACCCGGCTCAATTATTCCCGCATCGTTCCCATGGTCGATTACACCGCCCAGCTCATGTCGCGGCTGTCGCGCTGAACGAGTCCTTTGATCGATGAAGCAATCGACTCTTGATTTTTCGGGCCCAAACATCGATATCGGGCTTCAAATCCAGGCAACAGAACGTTCAAGCAAAGCGATTTCCGCTGGTTTGATGATGCCGAACACAGCAAAGACAGAAACTCGGAGAACGTCATGACCGACGAAACGACCAAGAACGGACCCGAGGCCGCGGCGCCCGAAGAATTCGAAACAGCCGCCGAGCCGCAAGCCGCGGAAAAGCCTGAGGCGGATGCTTCCGCCGCGCCGGATCCGCTCGAGCTCGCCAAAGCGGAGAACGCGGAATTGCGCGACAAATATCTTCGTCTCGCCGCGGAGATGGACAATCTGCGCCGGCGTACCGAGCGCGACGTGAAGGATGCGAAGTCCTATTCCGTGGCGGGTTTCGCACGCGACATGCTGGCGGTCTCCGACAACCTGCGCCGTGCGCTCGACGCGATTCCGGCCGACGCCAGAGAGGCGGGCGACGCCGGCCTGAAAGCACTCATCGAGGGCGTGGAAATGACCGAGCGGTCGATGCTCGCGGCGCTGGAACGCCATGGCGTGAAGCAGCTGGACCCTGCCGGTCAGAAATTCGATCCGAATTTCCATCAGGCCATGTTCGAGGTTCCGAACACGGAAGTTCCGAACAACACGGTCGTTCAGGTGGTCCAGGCGGGCTACACGATCGGCGAGCGCGTCCTGCGCCCGGCAATGGTCGGTGTTGCCAAGGGCGGCCCGAAAGCGGCCTCCGCCGAAGGTGAGACGCCTGCTGCCTGACATCGTATGACGCAATCTGCAAAGGGCCGCGCCCTCGGAGGGCGCGGCCCTTTGTCTTTACCAAAAGGCCGCGCATCCTGGCGGAAGCGCGGCCTTGTCCTTGTTCGAAAATGCTGCGTGCTTTGCCAACCGGCTCCGGGACAGGCGGCGCGCAGAAGATAGTCAGGCAGCGTGCGAGGTCGTGTCGTCGCTGAGCAGCGTGTAGATCGCGCTCGCCGAGTCGCTCGCTCGAATACGCGTTACCATGTCGTGGTCGCGCAGCACGCGCGCAATGCGCGACAGCGCCTTCAGGTGGTCGGCGCCGGCACCTTCCGGTGCAAGCAGCAGGAAGACGAGGTCGACCGGCTGGTCGTCCAATGCCTCGAAATCGACCGGCGCATCAAGCCGCGCAAAGATGCCGACGATCGACGGAAGATTGCTGAGTTTGCCGTGTGGGATGGCGATGCCGTTGCCCACACCGGTTGAGCCGAGCCGCTCCCGCTGCAGGATGACGTCGAAGATTTCCCGCTCCGGCAGGCCGGTGAGTTTCGATGCTTTTGCCGCCAATTCCTGGAGGAGTTGCTTCTTTGAGTTGGCCCTCATGGCCGGGATGATCGCATTTTGATGCAGCAAGCCTGCCAATGCCATTCTTTTATCCTCGTTCGCCGGTTAGAGCCTGGCAATCTCATCACAAATGTGCCGTGATGGCTCTACCCATCTTTGTCTTGGCGGGCCGAATGCACAGAAAAGTCGAGCTTTCCGCCGTCCCGCTGATCGGAAAGACGGGGGAACGCCAGTCCGGCTGGCTTCCCCGTCTCCACTCATGCCTTGATATTGGCGGCATCGATCCAGCCAATATTTCCGTCGTTGCGCCGATAGACGATGTTCAGGTCATCCTTGCCCGGGCTGCGGAACATCAGCACCGGCTCATCCGTCATGTCCAAGGCCATCACGGCATTGGCGACGGACATGGTTCTCAACTGTTTCGTAGTTTCGGCGACAATCGTGGGCGCATAGTCGTCGGGAATTTCCTCGTCCTCGAAAGGAACCGAGTCCATCACGCGATAGGCGACCTCGGTGGGATTCTGTCCATTGCCGTTGTGGTGGTCTTTGAGCTTGCGCTTGTAGCGGCGAAGCCGCTTCTCGATACGCTCCGAAGCCGCGTCGAAAGCCGCCTGCGGCTCGTTCGCCTGGCCGTTTGCCTGCAATACCACGCCCGTGTCGAGATGAAGCTTGCAGTCGGCGCTGAAGCGCGACCCTGACTTTTCCACAGTGACCTGGCTCGAATATCCTCCGTCGAAATATTTGGTTACGGCCTGCTCGATCTGTTCGCCGATGCGGACGCGAAACGAATCGCCGATTTCCATATGTTTACCGGATACACGCACACTCATGGAGTTTCCTCTCTCGTTCGTGACTTGCGTGTCCAGTCTATTCCAAGCGCTCCCGTCATCCAAGCGTTTCAGCAAGCGAGCGCTGGACGACCGAAATCCTCGGTCGTTACGCTGCCTTGCGGAGTCTCGTCTTCGGCAAGCGCGGCGGCCTCATATCCGCTGTGTCGCGGAGAGTCAATTACAAGTCGTGAAATTAAACGTTCGCCGGGCCTCGGCGGTTCCGCGGGCCGAAGCCCAAACCGCGACCGTGCCTACGGGGCCTTCCGGCAGGCTTATCATCCCGCGGCCTTGGCCAGCGCTCTCTTCTCGCGGCGGCGCTGGACGGAGGAGGGGATGCTCATCGCCTCGCGATATTTTGCGACGGTGCGTCTGGCGATATCGACGCCGGCCTTCTTGAGCACCTCGACGATGTCGTCGTCCGAGAGTACCGCATCGGCGCTTTCCTGATTGATCATCGTGCGGATGCGGTGACGCACGGACTCGGCCGAATGAGCATCGCCGTTTTCCGCCGAACCGATAGAGACCGTGAAGAAATATTTCAGTTCGAAGAGCCCGCGCGGGGTCAGCATGTACTTGTTGGAGGTAACCCGGCTTACCGTCGACTCGTGCATCTTGATCGCATCCGCAACGGTCCTGAGGTTCAGCGGACGCAGGTGGTCGACGCCGCCTACGAGAAAGGCGTCCTGCTGGCGGACGATCTCGCTCGCCACCTTCATGATCGTCCTGGCGCGCTGATCGAGGCTGCGCGTCAGCCAGTTGGCGTTCTGCAGGCAGTCGTTGAGAAAGGCCTGTTCGCCGCTGTTCTTCCGGCTGGAGCGCGATACTTCCGCGAAATAGTCGTGGTTGACGAGAACCCGGGGCAGGGCGTCCGGATTGAGCTCGACGAGCCAGCCGCCATCGGGTGCGGCGCGCACGACGATATCGGGAATGATGGCCTCGAAAACGCCGGTTTCGAAGCTGGTGCCCGGTTTCGGGTCGAGCTTGCGGATCTCGGCGAGCATATCGACCAGATCTTCCTCGTCGACGCCGCAGATCTTCTTGAGGCTTGCGAAATCGCGCCGTGCCAGGAGCTCGAGATTGGCCACCAGCGCATCCATCGCAGGATCGAGGCGATTGCGCGCGCGCAGCTGAAGGGCAAGGCATTCGCCAAGCGTGCGTGCAAAGACGCCCGGCGGATCGAACTGCTGCAGCACGTGAAGCACGCGCACCACGTCCTCGCTGGCAGCCCCCAGCCTCTCCGCCGTCTCGGCGAGGTCGGCGTGCAGGTAGCCTGCATCGTCGAGCTGGTCGATGAGATGCCGGGCGATCAGGCTGTCGGAGACGGTACTCAGCGCAAAGGGAAGCTGCTCGATGAGCGCCTCCCTCAATGTCTTGCGGCTGGCAACGAAATCGTCGAGATCGTAGCCCTCGCCGTCGCCGGCGCCCGGCATCGACTTCCATTGGCCGAGCAGCTCCGGCGCATCCGCCCGCTGCGGCGTCGTATCGTCCGGGAAGACATTGGCGAAGTCGGCATCGAGGCCGTCGCTGAGCCGCTCGCCGGATGCCGACGTGGCGCTGTCGTAGAGATCGGCCTGGCCCGTCGCTTCGGCGGCTGCGCCGCCGACCTCCGCCGAAAGCGGACCTGGATCGTCGCGATCGATCGCGGTCGCCTCATCGGCCGACTGGACCTCCAGCAGCGGATTCTTCTCGACCTCCTGCGCGATGAACTGGGTAAGCTCCAGATGATTCATCTGAAGCAGCTGGATCGACTGCATCAGCTGCGGCGTCATGACCAGCGACTGCGACTGTCTCAAATGAAGGCTGGCGGACAAGGCCATGCTGACGTGAAGCTCCCGTCGAGTTCTCCGGGCCATGTCTGCTTGGACGGGCCCATTCTAGTTGGCCCAAAAATTGCTTATTACTGGAATTTGGTCAAGCGCGCAGGGCGCTGGACGGCACCGATTCAGCCGGCGGTCGTCCGCTCTGCCGGAATGCACGTCTCCGGCATGGTTCAGAGGCTGAAATTGTCGCCGAGATAGAGCCTGCGTACGTCCGGATTGGTGACGATGTCGTTGGCGCGCCCATGCGTCAGCACTTCGCCGGCGTGAATGATGTATGCGCGGTCGATCAGGCCCAGCGTCTCGCGCACATTGTGGTCGGTGATCAGAACGCCGATGCCGCGCGAGGTCAGGTGGCGCACGAGTGCCTGGATATCGGCGACGGAGATCGGGTCGACACCCGCAAAGGGTTCGTCGAGCAACATGAAGGTCGGGTCGGTCGCGAGCGCACGGGCGATTTCGAGGCGCCGCCGTTCGCCGCCCGAAAGCGCGATCGCCGGCGACTTGCGCAGATGGGTGATCGAAAATTCGCCAAGCAGATCGTCGAGCTTGCTTTCGCGGCGGTCGACGTTTTCGTCGTGAACCTCGAGCACGGCGCGGATATTCTCTTCGACCGTAAGCCCCCGAAAGATCGAGGCCTCCTGCGGCAGATAACCGACTCCGAGGCGCGCCCGGCGGTACATGGGCATCGTCGTGACGTCGTTGCCATTGATTTCGATCGAGCCCTCGTCCACCGGCACGAGGCCGGTGATCATGTAGAAGCAGGTCGTCTTGCCTGCGCCGTTCGGGCCAAGCAGGCCGACAGCCTCGCCACGTCTCACGACGAGCGAGACACCGTTGACGACACGGCGCGAGCGGTAGGACTTCGTGAGGCCCCGGGCGATCAGCGTGCCGTCGTAGCGCGCCTTGTCAACCGCGCGGGCAGCTGCCGCTGCCGCCAACGGCTTTTTGCCCCGTTTGCGTTTGTGGAGGAAAGGAATCTGCACGAGCGGGTCTATGTCAGTTCGTCTTGCGGGACTGCGGATCGAGCTGGATCTGTACGCGGCCGCCGCAGGCGTCGAGCTGCGCTTCCCCGGTGTCCATCTGGACGTTCAACTGGCATCCGACGAATACGTTCTTGCCTTCCGACAGCACGACCTTCTCGCCTTTGAGCACGATCGTCTGGTTGGTCAGGTTGACGATGCCGCTTTCGCCGGTCGCCTGCTGCGCGCCGGAGCTGAGGAACACCTTGTTGCTGACCTCGATCCGATCGATATCGGCATTGCCGCTGGTGACCGAGCCGCCGCCCGCCTTGTAAAAGACGGTCATGTTGCCGGCCTGCAGCGTCGTCGTGCCCTGAACGACCTTCACGTTGCCGGTGAAGATCGCCTTGCTTTCGGGATCCTTGATCTCGAGCTTGTCGCTCTCGATCTGGATCGGCTGGTCGTTCGAAAGCTGGAGGCCCTGCATGCGACTGGAAGTTGCCTGCGCGTACGCAGCGGAAGCAATCAGCGAAGCGCCGATCCCGGCCACGGCCAGAGCGGCTGAAATCCTAAAGAAAACGGCAGGTTTGACCGACATGGTTGCACCGGGTTCCTGTTATTTTGCGTTTTTGCGGATGGCGCTGGGTTCGATATTGACCCTTACCATGCCTTCGAAAGTTACAATACGTCCCTTATCTGTCATTCGCAGCTTCTGCGCAATGATCGATCCACCCTTCATGCTGATGGCGATCGGATGCTTCGTCTCCATTTCGCCGGCGTTGATGTCCAGAAATGCGGACTGAAAATCGGCATTCACGCCATTATTCATGGAAATCGTGAACGGCGCGTTCATGTCGAGCGTATTGGCGCCGCGATCGTAGATGCCGCTTGTCGCGTTGACCGTCGCGATCAGGGTATCGTTGACCGGCATCTCGGCGTGAATGGTCTCAAGCGTGATCAGGTTAGGATTGGCGATATCCTGAAGCGCCCGCTCAGCCCTCATCGAATAGCTGATGTCCTGCTTGTTGCGGCCGGAGATCGCCGGTTTCTGCATGACGATCTTGCCGTTCTCGATCGTCGCGGTCTCGAGCTGCAGCTCTTCCGGCAGAAAGGCGCGCACGAAGGAAATCGCCACGAAGATCAACGCGATCGCACCGGCGACGAGCGGCAGCAGGACTTTCAGGCGCCTTACGCGCGCCGAATGCCGCGCGGCCGAAGCATAAGCGTCGGCAGAGCTCGGACCCACATCGGCAAAGATTGCGGGGGATCGCGCTTCGTTCAGCATCAACAGCCTGTCAGTTTCTTCTGGCCCCGGTCAATCCGAGGGACACATATACATACATCGGCGTAAGCCACGGCGAATATGGTTATTTTGCTGCCGCCCGGCAATGGAGCGGAGAAAACTTTGCGTTGCAAAACAGTCGGGCCGGAATCCGCCGGGCACGATCTACTCCATGCCGCGCCAAACCCCAAGGGGTTTATGCGGCAATTTAAGGTCTGCATCGGCGCTGCGCGTATTCCTGGTGCACGGCGCTGCAGAGTGGCCTAGATTGCCGCGGCTGAGGCAGATAGCATGTTCCGCGGGAAACTGACAGAACCCCTATCAGAAATCGGAGACATCCATGGACGAACTCGCCATTGCCGACCGCCGCAGCCTGCGCAGAAAGCTGAGCTTCTGGCGTTGGGCGGCGGTGGCCGTACTTTTTGCCGCGGGCGTCGCGCTGTTTGCCTTTTCCGGCTGGGGCGGCGTAGGGGAACGTGCTCGCGATCACATCGCGCGCGTCACCGTTTCGGGCCTTATTCAGGATGACCGCGAACTGGTCGAGCGGCTGGAGCGGATTGCCGACAACGACTCCGTCAAGGCGTTGATCGTGACGATCTCGTCGCCGGGCGGTACCACCTATGGCGGCGAAGTCATCTATAAGGCGATCCGCAAGGTTGCCGCGAAGAAGCCGGTCGTCTCAGACGTGCGCACGCTTGCCGCGTCGGCCGGCTACCTGATCGCGCTTGCCGGCGACCGCATCGTTGCCGGGGAAACCTCGATCACCGGCTCGATCGGCGTCATTTTCCAGTACCCGCAGGTCAAGACGCTCATGGACAAGCTCGGCGTATCGCTCGAGTCGATAAAATCGCGACCTCTCAAGGCCGAGCCGTCGCCGTTTCATCCTCCGAGCGACGAGGCGCGTGCCATGATCCAGGCAATGATCGACGACAGCTACGGATGGTTCGTCGATCTGGTGGCCGAGCGGCGCAAGCTGCCGCGGCCGGAAGCGCTCGCCCTTGCGGACGGCAGGATCTTTACCGGGCGGCAGGCGCTGGAAGGCAGGCTCGTCGACGAGCTCGGCGGCGACGATGAGATCAGGGCATTCCTGGCGGAACGAAAGGTGTCGAAGGGGCTTCCGGTCCTCGACTGGGAAGCGCCGAGCGGCACGCTGTCTTTCGGTCTCGGTTCGCTGCTGACCGAATGGGCCAAGGCGTTGGGACATGAGGCTTTTCCGGCAATGAAGAGCCTCGAAAAGACCGGCCTCGACAAGTTGTTTCTTGACGGTCTTGTTTCGGTTTGGCAGGTTGAAGGGCAATGAGGGAGGCGCGCGTGCTACCCGTCACGAGGCCGTAGCTGCAGGCGAGCTTTCCCGAATTCACAAATACAGAACAGAATAAGCAAAAAAACCAAGGGGGCGACAGTGATCAAGTCAGAACTGGTGCAGATTGTGGCGGCGCGCAATCCGCATCTCTACCACCGCGACGTTGAGAACATCGTCAATGCGGTACTCGATGAGATCACCGACGCGCTCGCTTCCGGAAACCGGGTCGAATTGCGTGGATTCGGCGCGTTTTCGGTCAAGAACCGGCCGTCTCGATCCGGCCGCAATCCGCGCACCGGCGATTCCGTTTTCGTCGAAGAAAAGTGGGTACCCTTCTTCAAAACCGGCAAGGAATTGCGTGAGCGGCTCAACCCGGGCATGAACGACAACAATAACGGCGGAGACGCCTGACGAGCCAGCGTGGGAAACGGCGCTTTCGTGCGGGCGCTGTAATCTGCGCGAGAGGCGGCTCTCCGCGTGACCAGGCCCGTGGCATTCGGTCGAATCCAGACGGCCCGTTTTATGTCTTTATTTGAATGCATGTCGTTGTCGCTAAGCCGTCCCCCGTATCCGGGCGACATGCATTAACACTCACGGTCGGAGCCGGTGCATGCTCAAGAAACTCATCAACATCGTCGTCTTCGTGCCGCTCGGAGTGCTGCTGATCGTCTTGAGCGTAGCCAACCGTCAGACGGTAACGCTTGCGTTGAATCCGTTCGATCCGGCCGACAGCGTCCTTTCGGTCTCGGCACCCTTCTTCGTATTTCTCTTTCTTGCGGTCATTCTCGGGCTCGTGCTCGGAGCCGCGGCGACCTGGTTCAACCAGGGAAAGTATCGCCGTCGCGCGCGCAACGAGGCCAGCGAGGCGCTGAAATGGCATCGCGAGGCCGAGAAACAGCGCAGCCACGCCGAGAAGCTCGCGACGCAAGCGAGCCTGCCCGCGCCGCAAAGCTGAAATCGCCGTCTTATATCCTTGGGAAATCACCTGCACCGACCTCATTCCCGTGACGAGCGCAGGAATGAGGAAAGCGCTGGGGTGAGAGCCTCAGCTCGCCGCCTCGGCCCCGCCGCTGACGGCCAGGTTGAAATCGGCGAAGAATTGCTGTGCGAGCTTGCGCGCCGTTGAATCGACGAGGCGCGAGCCGAGTTGCGCGAGCTTGCCGCCGATCTCCGCCTGGACATCGTAACGCAGTACGGTTTCCGCACCCTCGTCCAGAAGCGTTACGTCGGCGCCACCCTTTGCGAAACCGGCTATTCCGCCCTTGCCCTCGCCGGATATCGTGTAGCTCGCGGGCGGATTGAGGTTCGACAGAACGACCGTGCCGTTGAAGGATGCGGAAACGGGGCCGATCTTTATCTTGACCACAGCCGCAAGCTCCGTCGGCGACCTCATTTCCAGCGATTGGCAGCCCGGAATGCATCGCCTCAGAATGTCCGGATCATTCAAGCTCCGCCAAACCGCGTTGCGGTCGGCCGCGATACGTTCCTCTCCGTTCATCTCCATGCCGGCCCTCCCGTCCGTTCCCCAGAGCATCTTCAAGCGCATCGGATACCGGTGTCGCGTAAAGAAAATGCGATAAAACAAAGAACTAGAGCGCCGTTCCGATTCCATCGGGACGAAAAGCGCTCTTGTCGATCTTCGCAATCGGAAACGGCTTTGCCAAGAGCACCGGCGATGCTATTTGCAGGCGGAGCATGCTCGCGTCCGGTCCGGACGAGGGGCACGGGTCGGTAACGGCTGCGCCGAATGGTTGAGCAACGTCCGAGGATCAGCGCGTGAAGGAAAGAGATCGGCGATCGAAGAACGCCTCCGTGACGGCGGCGAAGAGCCGGGGCGCCGAGGCGCGCGGCGGCCGCCAGGAACAAAGGCTGCCGTCTGCAAAAGGCGCCGGATTGAGGACGAAGGCCGGATCCAAGGCGGGGGGCGGGGTCAAGGCGGGGGCAGGGGGCCCGCCGCCGAAACCGGCACCACGCAAAAGCGAGCGGCCCTCTGCCCAGGACAACGCCCCGGTGCGCCGTCTCGAACTCAGGACCGGGGAGAAACCGGCCGAGACGGTGCCGCTGATCCTCGAGACCGCCGCCACCGCCGGCTATCGCCTCATCGACAGCGGCGATGGGGAGAAGCTCGAACAATATGGTCCCTATCGCATCGTGCGTCCGGAGGCGCAGGCGCTTTGGCCGAAGGCCCTGCCGGAATCTGCCTGGGAGAAGGCGGATGCCGTCTTCACCGGCGACACCGACGAGGACGGTATGGGGCGCTGGCGTTTCCCGCACGAGGTGCTTGGCGAGACTTGGCCGATGCAGCTTCTCGATACGGATTTCCTCGGCCGTTTCACCTCCTTTCGCCATGTCGGCGTCTTTCCGGAACAGCTCGCCCACTGGTCGTGGATGCGGGAGCAGGTGGCCGTTGCCGGCCGCCCCCTCAAGGTTCTCAACCTCTTCGGCTATACCGGCGTCGCCTCGCTGATCGCCGCCAAGGCGGGCGCGGAGGTCACCCATGTCGATGCCTCCAAAAAGGCGATCGGCTGGGCGCGCGACAACCAGGCGCTGGCGCGCGCCCAGAAACTGCCGATCCGCTGGATCTGCGACGATGCCATGAAGTTCATCCAGCGCGAGGAGCGGCGCGGCAGCCGCTACGACATCATCCTGACCGACCCGCCAAAGTTCGGCCGCGGCCCGAACGGCGAGGTGTGGCAATTGTTCGATCACCTGGCAGCGATGCTGGACATATGCCGCGAGATCCTGTCGCCGGACGCCCGGGGCCTCGTGCTGACGGCCTATTCGATCCGGGCTAGCTTCTATTCCATCCACGAGCTCATGCGCGAGACGATGCGCGGGCGTGGCGGCCGGGTGGAATCGGGCGAGCTCATTATTCGCGAGGGCGGGCTCGACGGCACTGCACAGGGCCGCGCGCTCTCCACCTCCCTCTTCAGCCGCTGGGTGCCGAAATGAGCAACGACAGGAACGATCACGGCACGGCACGCGTAGGGCAGGTGAAGGAGGTCACCAGCCTCACCAACCCGATCATCAAGGATATCCGGGCTCTGGTGCAGAAGAAGCACCGCGACGAGACGCGCTCTTTCATGGCCGAGGGGCTGAAACTCGTTATCGACGCGCTCGATCTCGGCTGGAAGATCAAGACACTCGTCTATGCCAAGGCAGCGAAAGGCAAGCCCCAGGTCGAGCAGGTGGCCGCGAAAACGGTGGCCAGAGGCGGGCTCGTCCTCGAAGTCAGCGAAAAAGTGATCTCCACCATCACCCGGCGCGACAATCCGCAGATGGTCGTCGGGATCTTCGAGCAGCGCTATCATCCGCTGAAGGATATCCAGCCGAAGCAGGGCGAGACCTATGTGGCGCTCGACCGCGTGCGCGACCCGGGCAATCTCGGCACCATCATCCGCACCGCCGACGCGGCCGGCGCTTCGGGGATCATCCTTGTCGGCGAGACCACCGACCCTTTTTCGCTCGAGACCGTGCGGGCAACCATGGGCTCCGTCTTCGCCATGCCGATCGCGCGGGCGGGCGCCGAGGATTTTATCCGTTGGCAGAGATCGGCCGGCGTTCAGGTCGTGGCGACCCATCTGGCAGGCTCGGTCGACTATCGGACGATCGACTACAAGTCCAAGCCGGTCGTGCTTCTGATGGGCAACGAACAGGCGGGTCTGCCGGTGGAACTCGCGCGCGAGGCCGGCGCACTCGCCCGCATCCCGCAGGCGGGGCGTGCCGATTCGCTCAATCTCGCCATCGCGACCGGCATCATGCTGTTCGAGGCGCGGCGCCACCTCCTGTCTCTGGATGGCGGCCGATGAGACGGGAACAGACACTCTTCTCGCGACCGCTCCCGATCGCGCTCTTCATTCTGGTCGCGCTCGCCGCCGACCAGTTCATCAAATACCTGGTGGAGGCTTATCTGCCGTTCCAACAGGGCGTGCCGGTCATGCCGATGCTCGCCCTCTACCGGACCTACAATTACGGCGTGGCCTTCTCGATGCTGTCGGGGATGGAGGGCTGGTTCATCGTCGGCATCCGGCTGGCGGTCGTCACCTTCGTGCTCTGGCTCTGGCGCCGCACGCCGAAGGACCGCTTCTTCGCCCATCTCGGTTATGCCATGATCATTGCCGGTGCGCTCGGCAATCTGGTCGACCGGCTGCTCTTCGGCTATGTCGTCGATTATATCCTTTTCTACACGGCCACCTGGTCCTTTGCCGTCTTCAATCTTGCGGACAGTTTCATCACTATCGGCGCCGGCGCGATCATTCTCGATGAGCTGCTGCAGGCGAAAAAGGAACGGTCGCTAAAACTTTAAGCGTCGTCTGAAGGCATTCGGAAGTCTTGCCGTGCTAGTCCGCCGGCATGAGCGAACGGATGTTTCGAGAGCGGATGAAAGCGGGCGCGGAAACTGCCCAAGGAGTCGGCAGGACGGCGCCGGCGGCGCCCACCATAAATCGCGGCGCTGCGTTCATCTGGCAGTGGCGGCCATTGGCCGAGACTTTGGCAGGGGTGCCGTTGGCGCGTGTCGCCTGTGCTTTTGCGGGCATCGTTGCGGCAGTGCTGCTCCTTGCCGTCGGTGCGAGTGCGGGCCTGCGCCTGCTGCCGGCGATCATCGCGGCCGGGGGCATCGCCGGCGCATTCCTGCTCCTGGCCGGTCGTGACGAGGCGTCCGGGACGCGGGAGGCCCGCGCCGGCGAAACTGCGCGGGACGCGGTATGGCAAGGCGCCGAAACCGCGGCGCTCCTTGCAACCATCCATGAAGCGATGGGCGATCTCGCCATCGTCCGCGACCTCGACGGGAAGATCATGCAGGCCAATGGGGCCTTCCATCAGCTTTGCGGCTGCGCGGACGCGAGGGGGCTGACTTGCGCGGAACTGGGTTTGCGCTTCGAGCCGAAAACGGGGTCTGACCGCTACTTTGTGCATATTTATACGCCTGCGGGCACGCGCCTTTACGACTGGCACGATGTGCTTGTCCGCGACCCGGAGCGCGGCCGGCTGATGCGCCACAGCATCGCTCGCGATGTTACCGAGGAAATGCTGGCGGCAAGTCAAAGGGAGGAGGAGCGGCGGCGCGCCGAGGAGGCGAGCCGGGCGAAGTCCCGTCTGCTCGCCACCGTCAGCCACGAAATCCGTACCCCGCTCTCCGGCATCCTCGGCATGAGCCGTCTCCTGGCCGAGACGAGGCTGTCGGAAGAGCAGAAAAATTATCTCGCCGGCATGCAGCAGTCCGGCCACACCCTGGTCCAACTGGTCGAGGACCTGATCGATTTCTCGTCGCTTGCCGTCGGGCGGTTCCAACTGCGCCCGTCGCAGCAGGACCTGCGTCAGACCGTCGAGAACGTGGTCGAGATGCTGTCGCCGCGCGCGCACGAGAAGGACATTGAGATAGGCGCCACGGTCGCCATCGAGGTGCCCGAGCGGATGCTGTTCGATGCGGCGCGCCTCCGCCAGGTGCTGTTCAACGTCGTCGGCAACGCAGTAAAATTCACCGGGAAGGGCGGCGTCCTCGTCTCCGTCGACATCGACGAAGGCTCCGTGCGCATCAGGATCGACGACAGTGGTCCCGGCATGTCCGCCGACGAGCTCGCGCGCGTCTTCGAGGAGTTCGAGCAGGCAGGTGACGGCGCACAGCGTGCCAAAGGCACGGGGCTCGGTCTCGCGATCTCCCGGCGGATCATGGAAGCCTTCGGCGGCAGCCTGACCGCTACGAGCATTGCCGGGAAGGGAAGCCGGTTCGAGATTCGCTTCCCGATGGCTGGCGCCGGTCTCTCGTCCGTTCCGGCTCGCCGCGGAGTGCTTGCGGATGCGCATGTGCTCGTCATGGCGCCCGAGGGACCCTCCTCGGCCGCGCTTGCCGCCACGATCGAGACGCTCGGCGGCGCTTGCCATAGAGCTGCGACGCTTGCCGTCGCGAGGCAGATCGTCGCCGCGGCCCACGGCAATCGGCCGCTGACGGATGTCATCGTCGACCACCGCCATGCGGCACAGTTTCGCGAGCTTCTTGCTCTCGAGCCGGCGATGGCCGGTCTGCGTTTGCGCAGGACCTATCTCATCAGCCCCGAGGAGCGCGCAAGCCACCCCGTAAGCCGGCTCGGCGGCTATGAGGCCTGGCTGATCCGCCCCCTTCGGGAGAAATCCCTGGTCGAGGTGCTGCTCGGGCGGCTCAGAGGAATGGAGAAACGCGACGCGATCAACGACAACAGACCGGTGCTGCGGGAGGAACCGGCGGCGACTGCCGCCTTCACAACCGCTGCTCGCGGCATCCTGCTCGCCGAGGACGACCCCGTGAATGCGCTCGTCTTGCGCACGGTGCTCAGCCGGGCGGGCCATGCCGTCGATCACGTCGGCGACTTTACGGCGCTCGAGGCGGCACTCCGCACGCCCGGCTCCGCTCCGCCGTCTCTGATCGTCACCGACCTCAACATGCCGGGCGGAGATGGCCTCGGCATGCTCCGACGCCTGCGCGAAGCGGAGGCTGCCGGCAACAGGCGACGCGTGCCGGTTCTCGTCCTGACCGCGGAAATGCGCGGCGATCTCCATGAGCGCCTTCGAGCCGCAGGAGCCGACGCCGTGCTGGCCAAGCCCGCCGAGCCGCAGCGGCTCCTTGCGGAAGTCACCCGCCTTATCGATCCCCCGGCAAGCTAGAATCCATGCTTCGGAACGCGGTACCGGGCCGGGGTTGTATACTGCCTCGGTGTCACTATGTTGTTGCAGAAACGTGGTCTAAGCCCGGAGGAATTGACCATTCGGGATGACACGGTATGACGATCGAACTTCTGGATTCGACGGGCGTGGTTGACACCTCCAATGCTTACGTCCGCAAGGCGATTGCGGCTCCGGCGACCGATGTCCTCGGACGGATCGGCAGTCTCGAGACGCGCCTTGCCCGTTCGGCCGCCGAGATCGACGCGGCCCAGGCGGTACGCTACAGGGTGTTCGTCGAAGAGATGAAGGCTCAGGTGGCGCCCGAAGCCGAACGGTGCAAGCGCGACATCGACAGCTGGGATGCGATCTGCGACCATCTCCTGGTGCTCGATACGTCGATCGAGGGCGATGTGGAGGAACAGATCGTCGGCACCTACCGCCTGTTGCGGCAGGAGGTTGCCGAGCGGGCCGGTGGCTTCTACTCGGACTCCGAGTTCGCGATCGGGGAACTTCTCGCACGTCATCCCGGCAAGCGCTTCATGGAGCTCGGACGTTCCTGCGTGCTGCCGGAATATCGCACCAAGCGCACCGTCGAACTGCTGTGGCAGGGCAATTGGGCCTACGCCCTGAAGCATGGCATCGACGCGATGTTCGGCTGCGGTTCGTTTCCGGGCGTGATTCCCGAAGAGCACGCGCTCGCGCTCTCCTTCCTGCATCATAACGTCCGGGTCCGGGACGAGTGGGTGGTTTCCGCCCGGCCGGAGCTTTGCCGGACGATGGACCTCATGCCTGCGGAGGCGATCAATCCGAAGAAGGCGCTAGCGGCGCTGCCGCCGCTGATCAAGGGCTATATGCGGCTCGGCGCAATGGTCGGCGAGGGGGCGGTTGTCGATCAAGCGTTCCGCACTACCGACGTTTTGATCGTCCTGCCGATCAGCAATATTTCCGGCCGTTATCTGAACTATTACGGCGCCGATGCGGGGCGCTTCTCCTCGTCGGTGTCCTGATCTTTGGCGCTGCGCTTCGAATTTTCATGACGGAAGCATATTGAACCACAAAGGAGAACATTCGCCGCTCCGCCTGCGAGGCGGGCTCCGCGAGCAAATCTCGAATTTTCATCACGAACGAAATTGGCCAGCCATGATATATTTGAGCCCGCCTCCGTTCCCGGGAAGCGGGCTCTTGTTTTGGGGGCTCGCGCGATCTTGAGGGCCTGCTCCAGCCATTTCCTCCCTCATCCTCGTCACCGGGATCCGGCAGCGCCGCGTCCGCGGCGCGGAAGAATCTATTCAGCCCAACGACTTGGGCTGGCTGGACTCCTGTGACAAGCACAGGAACGACGGCGAGACGACAGCCTGGCGACGCGGCAACAGACGAAGGGCCAGCGGTTTTCCGACTTTCCGCCGACCCGTGTCACGTGCCGGCGTTATAGGCCGCGATCGCAGCCAGGTTGACGAGGTCGGAGTCCTTTGCCGACATGGAGGCGATCTGGACCGACTTGTCGAGGCCGACCAGAAGCGGGCCGATCACGGTCGAACCGCCCAGTTCCTGAAGCATTTTCGTCGAGATCGACGCCGAGTGGAAGGCCGGCATGACGAGCACGTTCGCGGTGCCGGAAAGCCGGCAGAACGGGTATTGCTCCATCACCCGTGCGTTGAGTGCCACGTCGGCAGCCATTTCGCCGTCATATTCGAAATCCACACGGCGCCTGTCGAGGATCTTTACCGCCTCCCGTACCCGCTCCGAGCGTTCGCCGGAGGGGTGGCCGAAGGTCGAATAGGCGAGCATCGCCACCCGCGGCACGTAACCCAGCCGCTTGGCGAGGCCGGCCGCCTCCTCGGCAATATCCGCCAGCTCCTCGGACGTCGGCATATCGTGCACCGCGGTGTCGGCGACGAGGACCGTGCGGCCGCGGCAGAGCGCAATGGAAACGCCGATCACGCGGTGGCCGGGCTTTGGGTCGATGCAGCGGCGTACGTCTTCGAGCGCGGTCGAATAGTTGCGCGTAAGGCCGGTCACCATGCCGTCCGCGTCGCCGAGCGCCACCATTGAGGCGGCGAAATGGTTGCGGTCGGTATTGATCAGCCGCTGCACGTCGCGGAAAAGATAGCCCTTTCGCTGCAGGCGCGAATAGAGGAAATCGGTATAGGCGCCGACGCGCTTGGACAGGCGTGCATTGACGATCTGAATGCCGGCGCGGTCGAGATCGATGCCTTCGCGCTCGGCGGTCTCACGCATCACTTCCTCGCGCCCGAGCAGGAGCGCCGTGCCGAGCTGCTGGTTCGCATAGGCGATCGCCGAGCGCATCATCTGCACTTCCTCGCCCTCCGCAAAGACGATGCGCTTCGGCTGGCGACGAACGCGTTCGACGATGCGCTGCAGCGTCGAGGCGATCGGGTCGCGCCGCGCCGAAAGCTGCTGTCCGTAGGCCTTGAGGTCCTCGATCGGCTTGCGGGCAACGCCCGTCTCCATGGCCGCCTTTGCCACGGCGATCGGGATCGCCGAGATGAGGCGCGGATCGAAGGGGACGGGAATGATGTATTGCGGACCGAAGCGCGGCCGGTTTCCCTGATAGGCGGCGGCAACGTCGTCCGGAACGTCCTCCTTGGCGAGACTGGCAAGCGCTTCCGCCGCAGCGATCTTCATCGCGTCGTTGATCGTCGAAGCGCGCACGTCGAGCGCGCCGCGGAAGATATAGGGGAAGCCGAGAACGTTGTTGACCTGGTTCGGATAGTCCGAACGGCCGGTCGCTACGATCGCGTCGTCGCGGATCTGGGCCACTTCTTCGGGCGTGATTTCCGGATCGGGATTTGCCATGGCGAAGATGATCGGCCGTGGACCCATGGAGCGGACCATGTCCGCGGAAAGCGCGCCCTTGGCCGAGAGGCCGAAGAATACGTCGGCGCCGTCAAGAGCCTCGGCGAGCGTCCTGCGGTCGGTCTCGACCGCATGGGCGGACTTCCACTGGTTCATGCCGTCGGTACGGCCCTTGTAGATGACTCCTTTCGTGTCGCAGAGGATGATGTTTTCCGGGCTGAAGCCCATCGCCTTGACGAGCTCGATGCAGGCGATCGCCGCCGCGCCCGCGCCGTTGCAGACCAGCTTGGTGGTCTTGAAGTCGCGGCCGGTCAGGGTCAGCGCATTGACGAGGCCTGCCGCGGCGATGATCGCGGTGCCGTGCTGATCGTCATGGAAGACGGGAATGTCCATGACTTCGCGCAGCCGCTGTTCGATGATAAAGCAGTCCGGCGCTTTGATGTCCTCGAGGTTGATGCCGCCGAAGGAAGGGCCGAGAAAGCGGACGCAGTTGACGAATTCGTCGACATTCTCGGTATCCACCTCGAGATCAATCGAGTCGACGTCGGCGAAGCGCTTGAAAAGGACGGATTTACCCTCCATGACGGGCTTCGAGGCGAGTGCGCCGAGATTGCCGAGGCCGAGGATGGCCGTGCCGTTGGAAATCACCGCAACCATGTTGCCGCGCGCCGTGTAGTCGTAGGCCGTCGCCGGGTCGTCGGCGATCGCCTTCACCGGAACGGCGACGCCGGGCGAATAGGCGAGCGACAGGTCGCGTTGCGTCGCCATCGGCTTGGTCGGTGAGATTTCCAGTTTTCCGGGGCGACCTTGAGAGTGAAAATCGAGCGCTTCCTGCGCTGTGACGCTGGTCATTGCGCGGTCGGTCTTGTCGATACCCGGCATGTTTCCTCAACCTCCTGTGGGCGACCCTCCTGGTCAGCCTCTTTATTGTTGTCGTCTATAAATGCTTGCGGATAGTGTGACATCTCTTTTTTTGGAACAATCATGAATTTCCTGATGGATGCATCGAACCGTTCGGGCGACGTCCTTTCCGTGTCCGATCTTGCAAGCGAAGAGAGCCGCTCCACGGCGACGCCGATGATGGAGCAGTTCATCGAGATCAAGGCGAAAAATCCGGATTCGCTCCTGTTCTACCGGATGGGCGATTTCTACGAGCTGTTCTTTCAGGACGCCGTGGAGGCTTCGCGCGCGCTCGGCATCACGCTGACGAAACGCGGCCAGCATATGGGACAGGAAATCCCGATGTGCGGCGTGCCGGTGCATGCGGCCGACGATTACCTGCAGAAGCTGATCGCGAAGGGCTATCGTGTCGCGGTCTGTGAACAGGTGGAGGACCCTGCCGAGGCGAAAAAGCGCGGCAGCAAATCGGTCGTGCGCCGCGACGTCGTGCGGCTGGTGACGCCGGGGACGATCACCGAGGACAAGCTGCTCTCGCCTTCAGAATCGAATTATCTCATGGCGCTCGCGCGTATCAGGAGCGGCTCGGAGCCGGCCTATGGGCTTGCCTGGATCGATATTTCGACAGGCATCTTCCGCCTCGCCGAGACCGCGGAGAGCCGGCTTCTTGCCGATATATTGCGCATCGACCCGCGTGAGCTGATCCTGCCGGATACCGTCTTCCACGATCCGGACCTCAGGGCCGTTTTCGACGTGCTCGGGCGCGTCGCGGTGCCGCAACCGGCCGTCCTCTTCGACAGCGCGACGGCGGAAGGCCGCATTTCACGCTACTACGGCGTCGGGACGCTCGACGGCTTCGGAACCTTCTCGCGCGCGGAGCTGGCGGCCGCCTCGGCGGCGGTCTCCTATGTCGAGAAGACCCAGATCCAGGAGCGCCCGGCGCTCGGCATTCCGGAAAGAGAAAGCGTCGCCTCGACCCTTTTCATCGATCCGGCGACACGCGGCAATCTGGAACTTGCCAAGACGCTTTCCGGCTCCCGCGACGGCAGCCTGCTCAAGTCGCTCGACCGGACGATGACGAGCGGCGGCGCCCGGCTGCTCGCCGAACGCCTGATGTCGCCCCTGACCGACCCCGAGCGCATCAACGAGCGGCTCGATTCCATAGAGACGCTGGCGGATCAGCCGCGCTTTACGACGGATGTCCGCGACGCGCTTCGCAGGGCACCCGACATGCCGCGGGCCTTGTCGCGACTCGCGCTCGGCCGCGGCGGCCCTCGCGATCTCGGTGCCATCCAGGCGGGCATGCGGGCCGCAGCCGCGATATCGGCGCTCCTCTCCGGCGCCGAGCTCTCGGCGGAATTGACCGAAGCGCGCAACGCGATCGCGGCCCTGCCGGGGGAGCTGCTTGCGCGCCTCGATGCCACCCTTGCCGAGGAACTGCCGCTTCTGAAGCGCGATGGCGGCTTCGTCCGCGAAGGCGCGAGCGCCGAGCTCGACGAGATGCGGGCATTGCGCGACCAGTCGCGCCGCGTGATAGCCGGACTGCAGCTCCAATATTGCGAAGAGACCGGCATCAAATCTTTGAAGATCAAACACAACAACGTACTCGGCTACTACATAGAGGTGACCGCGGGCAATGCCGGGGCGATGACCGATACGGATGCCGGCCGCGCCCGGTTCATCCATCGCCAGACCATGGCGAATGCCATGCGGTTCACCACGACCGAGCTTGCCGAGCTCGAAACGAAGATCGCCAATGCCGCCGACCGGGCGCTGGCGATCGAACTGGAGACCTTCGAGGCCGTGACGCGCGAGGTGGTCGCCGAGGCCGAGGCGATCAAGGCGGCGGCGCTGGCGCTCGCGACGATCGACGTCTCGGCCGGGCTGGCCATGCTTGCGGAGGAGCAGAACTATGCCCGCCCCACGGTCGACCGCTCGCGAATGTTCGCGATCGACGCAGGCCGCCACCCGGTGGTGGAGCAGGCGTTGCGACGTCAGGCCGCCAATCCCTTCGTCGCCAACGGCTGCGATCTGTCTCCCCCCGGCGGCGAAGAAGGCGGCGCGATCTGGCTCCTCACAGGCCCCAACATGGGCGGCAAGTCGACGTTCCTCCGCCAGAACGCGCTGATCGCGATCATGGCCCAGATGGGGTCCTTCGTACCCGCTGCCGCGGCGCATATCGGCGTCGTCGACAGGCTCTTCTCGCGCGTCGGCGCTTCGGATGATCTCGCCCGCGGCCGCTCGACCTTCATGGTCGAGATGGTCGAGACGGCGGCGATCCTCAATCAGGCGACGGACCGCTCGCTGGTGATCCTCGACGAGATCGGCCGTGGTACCGCGACCTTCGACGGCCTGTCGATCGCCTGGGCGGCGGTCGAGCATCTGCACGAGGTCAATCGCTGCCGCGGGCTCTTCGCGACCCATTTCCACGAGCTGACGGTGCTCTCCGAAAAGCTCGGCCGGCTCTCGAACGCGACGATGCGCGTCAAGGAGTGGGACGGCGACGTGATTTTCCTGCACGAGGTGGGCCCGGGCGCCGCGGACCGTTCCTACGGCATCCAGGTCGCCCGCCTCGCCGGCCTGCCGGCGTCGGTCGTCGCCCGCGCGAGGGACGTGCTCGCCAAGCTCGAGGATGCCGATCGCAAGAACCCGGCGAGCCAGCTGATCGACGACCTGCCGCTGTTCCAGGTGGCCGTCCGGCGAGAGGGGACGGCGAGGTCTGCAGGGCCTTCCAAGGTGGAGGAGGCTCTGAAGGCGCTCAGCCCGGACGACATGACGCCGCGCGAGGCGCTCGACGCGCTTTACGCGCTCAAGAGGGAGCTTTCCAACCGCTGATTTCGCCCGGCTATTTCCCCTGTCATTCGGCCGGCAAAAGGGCTATACAGCGGCGCTTGCAAAGAATGATCTAAGTCGGACAGGACGCCCCTCGGCACTTTATGGCCAGACACGAAACCTCCTTCCCCGAAATCCTGGACGTGGCGGCGCTTCGGGCCAGGTGCGACTTCATCGCCTCCGCCCATGCCGAACAGCGCGAGCCGATGCGCCGGGCCTTGCTTGCGGCCTTCAAGGAGGCAAATCTTGCGGGTCGCGCCAAGGCGCATGAATTGCTCGCCGCAGACGGCGCGGGAATCAAGTGCGCGGAGCGCATTTCCTGGCTCCAGGACCAGCTGATTACCCTGTTGCACGACTTCGTGCTGAATCAGGTATTCGACGCCGCGAAGGCCCCTGAGGCTTCGCGCATCGCGGTCACCGCCGTCGGTGGCTACGGGCGCGGAACGCTCGCGCCGGGCTCGGATATCGACCTCCTCTTCCTCCTGCCCGCCAAGAAGGCCGTCTGGGCGGAGCCGGCGATCGAGTTCATGCTGTATATCCTATGGGACCTCGGCTTCAAGGTCGGCCACGCCACGCGAACGATCGAAGAATGCATCCGCCTTTCGCGTGCGGACATGACCATCCGCACCGCGATCCTCGAGTGCCGCTATGTCTGCGGGTCCCTGATCCTGGCCAACGAACTCGAAACGCGCTTCGACCGTGAGATCGTCCGCAATACCGGCCCGGAATTCATTGCCGCCAAGCTCGCCGAGCGCGACGAGCGCCATCGCAAGGCGGGCGACACGCGCTACCTCGTCGAACCGAATGTCAAGGAAGGCAAGGGCGGCTTGCGCGACCTGCATACGCTCTTCTGGATTTCGAAATATTTCTACCGGGTCAAGGACTCGGCCGATCTCGTCAAGCTCGGCGTGCTTTCGAAGCAAGAATACAAGCTCTTTCAGAAGGCTGAGGATTTTCTCTGGGCGGTGCGCTGCCACATGCACTTCCTGACCGGCAAGGCGGAGGAACGCCTCTCCTTCGACATCCAGCGCGAGATCGCAGAGGCGCTCGGCTATCACGATCATCCCGGCCTTTCGGCGGTCGAGCGCTTCATGAAGCATTACTTTCTCGTCGCCAAGGATGTCGGCGACCTGACACGCATCTTCTGCTCGGCTCTGGAGGATCAGCAGGCCAAGGACACACCCGGGATTACAGGCGTCATAAGCCGCTTCCGCAATCGCGTCCGCAAGATCGCGGGCACGCTCGATTTCGTCGATGACGGCGGGCGTATTGCACTTGCGAGTACCGACGTGTTCAAGCGCGACCCGGTGAACCTCATGCGCCTGTTCCACATCGCCGATATCAACGGGCTCGAGTTCCATCCGGCGGCGTTGAAGCAGGTGACCCGCTCTCTGAGCCTGATCACGCCGCACCTGCGCGAAAACGAAGAGGCCAACCGGCTTTTCCTGTCCATACTCACCTCGCGGCGCAATCCGGAACTGATCCTTCGCCGGATGAACGAAGCGGGAGTGCTCGGCCGTTTCATCCCGGAATTCGGCAAGATCGTCTCGATGATGCAGTTCAACATGTATCATCACTACACGGTGGACGAGCATCTCCTGCGCTCCGTCGACGTGCTCTCGCGCATCGAGAGGGGTCTGGAGGAAGAGGCGCATCCCCTGACCGCGATGCTGATGCCGGGAATCGAGGATCGCGAAGCCCTCTACGTGGCCGTGCTGCTCCACGACATCGCCAAGGGACGCCCGGAGGATCACTCGGTCGCGGGCGCCAAGGTCGCCCGCAAGCTTTGCCCGCGGCTGCGGCTCTCGCCGAAACAGACCGAGACGGTGGTCTGGCTGGTCGAGGAACATCTGACCATGTCGATGGTCGCGCAGACCCGCGACCTGAATGATCGAAAGACCATCGTCGATTTCGCCGAACGCGTTCAATCGCTCGAACGGCTGAAGATGCTGCTCATCCTCACCGTCTGCGACATCCGCGCCGTCGGTCCCGGCGTCTGGAACGGCTGGAAGGGTCAGTTGCTGCGCACGCTCTATTACGAAACGGAATTGCTGCTCTCCGGCGGGTTCTCGGAACTGTCGCGCAAGGAAAGGGCCAGGCATGCCGCAAATATGCTGGAGGAGGCCCTCGCCGACTGGCCCAAGAAGGAGCGCCATGCCTATGTGCGGCTACATTATCAGCCCTATCTCCTGACCGTGGCGCTCGAAGAGCAGGTGCGCCATGCCGGCTTCATCCGCGAGGCGGACCGTGCGGGCAGGACGCTTGCGACCATGGTGCGCACTCATGATTTCCACGCCATCACCGAAATCACCGTATTGTCGCCGGACCACCCGCGCCTGCTGACGGTCATAGCCGGCGCTTGCGCCGCGGCGGGCGCCAACATCGTCGGGGCGCAGATTCACACGACCTCCGACGGCCGGGCGCTGGACACCATTCTCGTCAACCGCGAGTTCTCGGTCGCAGAGGACGAGACGCGCCGGGCGGCGAGCATCGGCAAGCTGATCGAAGACGTGCTCTCCGGCCGCAAGAGGTTGCCCGAGGTGATCGCCAGCCGGACGCGTGTGAAGAAGCGCAGCCGGGCCTTCACCGTGACGCCGGAGGTGACCATCAGCAATACGCTGTCGAACAAGTTCACGGTCATAGAGGTCGAGGGATTGGACCGCACGGGCCTGCTTTCGGAGATCACGGCGGTGCTGTCCGATCTTTCGCTCGACATCGCATCGGCCCATATCACCACCTTCGGCGAAAAGGTGATCGACACCTTTTACGTCACCGATCTGGTCGGTTCGAAGATCACCAGCGAGAACCGGCAGATGAACATCGCAGCGCGCCTCAAGGCGGTGCTGGCGGGGGAGGTGGACGAGGCGCGCGAGCGCATGCCCTCCGGCATCATCGCGCCGACCTCCGTGCCGCGTGTACCCCACGGTTCCAAAGCGACAAAAGCCGAAACATGAGTCTGGTCAAGAAATTCGCAACCGTCGGCGGCGCGACGCTCGGAAGCCGGCTCTTCGGCTTCATCCGGGAAACCTTCATGGCGGCCGCGCTCGGCACGGGCCCGGTCGCCGACGCCTTCAACACCGCTTTCCGGCTGCCGAACACCTTCCGCCGGCTTTTTGCCGAAGGGGCGTTCAATTCTGCTTTCGTCCCGCTCTTTGCCAAGGAAATCGAGGCGCATGGCATGGACGGCGCCCGTCGCTTTTCCGAGGAGGTCTTCGGCGTCCTCTTCACAGTTCTTCTTCTGCTGACGATCGCCATGGAACTGGCGATGCCTTTCATCGTCGGGAAGTTGATCGCCCCCGGGTTTGCCGACGACCCCGCGAAATTCGCAAGCACCGTCACCTTCGCGACGATCATGTTTCCCTATCTCGCCTGCATGTCGCTGGCGGCGATGATGGCCGGCATGCTCAATTCGCTGCACCGCTATTTCGCGGCAGCCATCGCTCCGGTCTTCCTGAACTTCATACTGATCGGCGTGCTCGCCTACGCCTGGTATAGCGGCCAGGATGCGATTGCGGTCGGCTACGCCCTCTCCTGGGGGGTGCTGGCCGCGGGAATGGTCCAGCTGGCGATCGTCTGGGTGGCGGTGCGCAATGCGGGCATCCGGATAGGCTTTCGCCGGCCCCGCCTGACGGCAAACGTCAAGCGCCTGCTCGTGCTGGCGCTTCCGGCGGCGATCACCGGCGGCATCACCCAGATCAACCTCCTGATCAACACCAATATCGCTTCGGCAAAGGAAGGGGCCGTCTCGTCGCTCGTCTATGCCGACCGCATCTATCAGCTGCCGCTCGGGGTCGTCGGCATTGCCGTTGCGACGGTGCTTCTGCCCGAGCTTGCGCGGGCTCTGCGCGGTGGCAACCTCAACGAGGCGACGAACCTGCAGAACCGTTCCGTCGAGTTCACGCTGTTCCTGACGCTTCCCGCCGCCGCGGCACTGCTCGTCATCTCGGAGCCGATCGTGAGACTCCTCTTCGAGCGCGGCCAGTTCTCGCCGGAATCGACCGTCGTCGTCGGGCATATTCTGGCGATCTACGGTCTCGGCCTGCCGGCCTTTGTTCTGATCAAGGCCTTTATTCCGGGTTTCTTTGCCCGCGAGGACACTCGCACACCCATGATCTTCGCCGGAATTTCCGTGGCAGTTAATGTCTCGCTGGCGCTGACGCTTTTTCCGTCGCTTGCCGCAAGCGGCATCGCAACGGCCGAAGTCGTTGCGGGCTGGGTGAACGCCTTGCTGCTCTTCGCGACGCTTGTTTGGCGCGGGCACTGGGGGCGCGATATTCCCTTGCTGACAAGAATCCCCCGCCTGGTGATCGCGGCTGCGGTCATGGCGGCCGTATTGTACTTCGCCGTGGATTGGCTCGCATCTCCGCTTTCTTCCGCCGCACCGCTTGCGACCCGCGCGATCACCCTCTGCGGCCTGATCGCCGCCGCGATGGTGATCTATTTCGCGGTCGCGTTCGGGATCGGCGGGGCGAGCCTCGCGATGATCCGCCGCAGCGTCAGGCGGGGGGCATCGGCCCCTTCCGTCGAACCCTCGGCAAGCGACGGAGCGGGTGGGCGATGAAACAGACGATCGCCCGCGTCGCCGTCGTCGTGCCCGACTATGACGAGGCTATCGCCTTTTACTGCGGCAAGCTCGGCTTCGACCTCCTCGAGGATAGCGACCTTGGCGGCGGCAAGCGCTGGGTCGTCGTTCGGCCGAAGGGCGCGGCCGAGACCGCTCTCCTGCTCGCCAGGGCCGAGGGCGAAAGGCAACGCGCCGCGATCGGCAATCAGACCGGCGGCCGGGTCGGCTTCTTCCTCTTCACCGACGACTTCAGCCGCGATCACGCCGCCATGCTTTCCGCCGGCGTCAAGTTCCTCGAGGCG
This sequence comes from Sinorhizobium arboris LMG 14919, assembly GCF_000427465.1. Lineage (NCBI taxonomy): Bacteria > Pseudomonadati > Pseudomonadota > Alphaproteobacteria > Hyphomicrobiales > Rhizobiaceae > Sinorhizobium > Sinorhizobium arboris. The sequence goes on from NZ_ATYB01000014.1 coordinate 35,884, forward strand.
CCTCGCGACGAGGTCTACGGAACCGTTGCCGTCTTCGTCGATCCGTTCGGCAACAGCTGGGATCTCCTCCAGGCCGCGTGACCATGCCTCTTGATTGCGCCCGGCCCGCCGTGCATAAGCGCGGCGGATATCAACTGGAGCCGGGCCCTCCACAAGCCCGATTGGGAACGACATGAACGAATTCAAGCCGCTCGTATTTTCCGGCGTTCAACCGACCGGCAACCTGCATCTCGGCAACTATCTCGGCGCGATCCGCAAATTCGTCGCTCTTCAGGAAGAAAACGACTGCATCTATTGCGTCGTCGACCTGCACTCGATCACGGCGCAGCTCGTGCATGAGGACCTGCCGGGCCAGATCCGTTCGATCGCAGCCGCCTTCATCGCCTCGGGCATCGACCCTGAAAGGCACATCGTCTTCAACCAGTCGGCCGCGCCGCAGCATGCCGAGCTCGCCTGGATCTTCAACTGCGTCGCCCGCATCGGCTGGATGAACCGGATGACCCAGTTCAAGGACAAGGCCGGAAAGGACCGGGAAAACGCTTCGCTCGGCCTGCTCGCCTATCCGAGCCTGATGGCGGCCGACATCCTCGTCTATCGCGCCACCCATGTGCCGGTCGGCGACGATCAGAAGCAGCACCTGGAGCTCACCCGCGACATCGCCCAGAAGTTCAACATCGATTTCATGGAGCATATCCGCCGCGGTGGCTACGGTGTCGATATCGTCGTCGGAGAAGAGCCGATCCATGCCTATTTCCCGCCGGTCGAGCCTTTGATCGGGGGACCGGCGCCGCGCGTCATGTCGCTGCGCGACGGCACCAAGAAGATGTCGAAATCGGACCCTTCGGACCTGTCGCGAATCAACCTGATGGACGACGCCGACACGATCCTGAAGAAGATCCGCAAGGCCAAGACCGATCCGGATGCGCTTCCGAGCGAAACGGACGGTCTCAAGGGCCGCCCGGAAGCCGATAACCTCGTCGGCATTTACGCTGCGCTCTCCGACAGGTCGAAAGAAGAAGTGCTTGCCGAATTCGGCGGCCAGCAATTCTCGACCTTCAAGCCGGCCCTGGCCGACCTCGCCGTCAGCGTGCTTTCGCCGGTTACGGGCGAAATGCGCCGGTTGATGGGCGATACCGCGCATATCGACGCCATCCTGCGCAAAGGCGGGGAGCGCGCGCGGGCCCGCGCCGAGAAGACCATGCGTGAGGTCCGCGAAATCATCGGCTTTTTGCAGTAGTTGATGAAAATGAGAGCTTGCGGGCGCCGCGCGGCGTTGTAATGTTCACCGTATGGTTTCAACCCGACTCTCACGGCTGGAAGGGCATCGCCGCAAGTTCATGGCGGTGATCGACGACACGCCCGAATGCGGCCGCGCCGTGCATTATGCCGGAATGCGCGCGAAAAACTCCAATGGCGGTCTCGTGCTGCTGTACGTGATCGCCGACGGCGACTTTCAGCAGTGGCTGGGCGTCGAGGAGATCATGCGCGCCGAAGCGCGCGACGAGGCCGAGGCGACGCTGGCAAAAATCGCGCAGACGGTGCGTGAACGGATCGGCATCGAGCCGGAAATCGTCATTCGCGAGGGCATCGCCACGGAGCAGATTCACGCCGTCATCGAGGAAGACAGGGACATCGCGATCCTGGTGCTTGCGGCGGGATCGGCGAAGGAAGGCCCAGGCCCGCTCGTTTCGTCGATCGCCGGGAAGGCAGCGGCGTTCCCGATTCCCGTCACGGTCATTCCGGACCTGCTGACGGATGAGGAAATCGACGCGCTGACCTGACCTCTACGGCACCGCGCGCTTCAAGCAGAAGCGCAAGCAGCGGCATGCGTCACCGATGTTCGTGTCCTTAAACCTGCGCCGGTTCAAGGAAACATGCTGGAGGCGCTATTACGCCTTGCGGCCTCCACCCGAGGCTCCTATATTTTGGAACAATTCTAAAAAAGCCGGTCGAGGAGCGCTCCCGGCAGAATGGAGTGAGAGATGTTCATCCAGACCGAAGCCACGCCGAACCCTGCCACCTTGAAATTCCTCCCGGGCAAGGTCGTGATGGAAAATGGCACCGCCGAATTCCGGAGCGAAGAAGAGGCCCTTGCAGGATCACCGCTTGCGGCTCGGCTTTTTTCGATCCCCGGCGTCACCGGCGTCTATTTCGGCTATGATTTCATCACCGTGAGCAAGGAAGCGCAGGAGTGGCAGCATCTGAAGCCCGCGATCCTCGGCTCGATCATGGAACATTTCATGTCGGGGCAGCCGATCATGTCGGGCGCCGGCCGTGCCGAGCAGCTGGACGAGGAAGAGGAATTCTTCGACGAGGGAGACGAGGCGATCGTCGCCACGATCAAGGAGCTGCTCGAGACGCGGGTTCGGCCCGCCGTTGCTCAGGACGGCGGCGACATCACCTTCCGCGGCTTCAAGGACGGAACGGTGTTTCTGAACATGAAAGGCGCGTGCTCCGGCTGCCCCTCTTCGACCGCGACCTTGCGGCACGGCGTTCAGAACCTGTTGCGTCACTTCGTTCCGGAAGTCGAGGCCGTCGAATCCGTCTGATCCGGAGCTGGCCGAGCTGCGCGGACGCGCATGGCAAGTCCGCGCGTCCTCGCTTTCAGTTCTGCGTTATTTCCTTATATCAGTTTCCATATTCCTTATACCGGTGTGGTTTTTGGGATAGAGTCACAGGTATGATTCCGACGTGCCGCAGACTTGGGCACGCGGTAAATGCGGCTGTGCACCCCGGCAGGCGCACCGCTTGTAGGCGCAGGGGAGGAGGCCGCGGCTGAAATGCTAGTTCTTGCCATAGACACGTCCGGGTCCGGTTGTTTCGCGGCCGTCTACGACGATAGGTCCGGAGAGCTTCTGTCATGCGCGGGCGCGGATATCGGGCGCGGCCATGCCGAGCGCCTCATGGAATTCGTCGATGAGGCGTTGACCGCCTCGGCCCGGGAACTTGTCGAAATCGATCGGATTGCCGTGACGACAGGTCCAGGATCGTTCACCGGGATCCGTGTCGGCGTCGCCGCCGCGCGCGGCCTGGCGCTGGCGCTCGGAAAGCCCGCAGTCGGCGTCAGCACGCTCCGGGTCGTCGCCGAAGGCACCAGGCTGAAACAGGCTGGCCAGCCGGTGCTCGTCGTCATCGACGCGAAGCGGGACGAGTTTTACCTCCAGGCCTTCGATGCTTCCGGAAGCGCACAAGGCGAGGCTGAAATCCTGTCCGCCGAGGAAGCGCACGCACGCTTTTCCGGTTTCGCCGGCATCGTTTGCGGCTCCGGTGCCCGTGCGGTTACCGGCGCGGATGGCGACAGGACGGACACGATCGACATGGCGACCCTCGCCCGGCTGGGCGCCGCGGCCGATCCGGCTTCGGCGCGTCCGAAGCCGCTCTATCTGCGCGGACCCGACGCCAAACCCCAGGCCGGATTCGCCGTGACCCGCGCCTGACCGGAGACGCCAAGCGCCATTCGCCCCATATATTCTCCAGAATGTCCAAGAAGCGTCCCGATGAGCCTCACCGACTACTTCACCCGCCGCACCGAGTTCGACATTTTCCCGCTTGAAGAGGCCGATCTCGGCGCCGCGGCGGCGCTGCATCGCCAGCGCTTTGCCGCCGCCTGGAGCGACGGCGAACTTCACGGTCTCCTGACCCAGGACACGGTGTTCGGATTCGTCGCACGCCAGACCAATGGCAATGGCATGTTCCGGCCGGCTTTCGGCGGCTTCGTCCTGTCGCGGGCGGCCGCCGGCGAGGCCGAGATACTGACGATCGGGGTCGACTCCCGATATGCGCGCTCCGGGCTTGGCTGGCGCCTGATGCAGGCGGCGATGCGGGAGGCCGCCGTCAAGGGGGCCGAGGCTCTCTTCCTGGAAGTGGACGAGACGAACCAGGCCGCGATCAGCTTGTATGGAAAACTCGGCTTTCACAAGGTCGGCGAGCGCAAGGCCTATTATCAGGCGCGGCCTGGCGAGCGCAGCACGGCGCTTGTCATGCGGCTTGAACTTCGTTAGATCGCTTCACTGTTTCACGCAGACGGTGAAGCGCAGTTTGGAAGGTGCCTGCGGATGATCAATTGGGTGCGGGTCGCGATTTGCGGCATGCTGCTCGTGGTGATCTCGCTGGTGCTGATGCCGGTTCAGGTCCTTTGTCTGTGGCTCGACCTGAAGCCGCGGCGCTGGTTGCCTCGCTACTGGCATCGCGTCGCCTGCCTGCTGCTCGGCCTGCGGGTCCGCGTCCATGGCGAGCTCGACCGCCGGCGTCCCTTGCTCCTGAGCGCCAACCACGTCTCCTGGAAGGATATCCTGGTGCTTTCGTCGGTGGCGGACGTCGTCTTCGTCGCGAAGTCCGACGTCAAGTCCTGGCCGATATTCGGGGTGCTCGCCCGCCTGCAGGCGTCCGTTTTCGTGGAACGGGAGCAGAAGCGTACCACCGGTCACCAGGTCAATGAAATCGGGCGGCGGCTCGCCGATGGGGAGATCGTCGTGCTCTTCCCGGAAGGAACGACCTCGGACGGCAACCGGCTGCTCGGCGTGAAGACCTCGCTGTTCGGCGCGGCCGCGTCGGCCGTCCCGCAGTCGCCGACGGGCGTGGTCCACGTCCAGCCCCTTGCAATATCCTACACCGGCATCCATGGGATGCCGATGGGGCGTTATCATCGGCCGATCGCCGCCTGGCCGGGCGACATCGGACTGCTGCCCCATCTTCTCGGCGTGCTGAGAGAAGGCGCCCTCGATGTCGATGTCGATTTCGGCGAGGTGGTGGACTATGACCGGCTCGCCAATCGCAAGGAAGTGAGCCGCCGGATCGAGCAGCGGATCCGCAAAATGCTGTCGGATCGGCTGCGAGGGCGTTCTCGGCCCAGCGGGAAGGGCGAGACGGCTCCGGCGCTCTCCGCAGCGCCGGGCGCCTCGTAAGACGCGCAAGGGTTGCTGCCGCACTCTCAATTGCCTTATTCGGGGAGCACCTTGACACGATGGCCGGTACCGGCCCGCGCCGCGCCGCCCCGAAAATACTTCAACTTTGGGCCGCTATGCACTAAAGAACCCGCATGACCCAGGAAACCGCTTTTCTGTCGACGTCGCCCGAGGCGGGCGACCTGAACGTTCCGGCGCGCAAGGTCTTCGTCAAGACCTACGGCTGTCAGATGAATGTCTATGACTCCGACCGCATGTCGGATGCGCTTTCGCGCGACGGCTATGTTGCGACCGATGTTCTGGAAGATGCCGATTTCGTCCTGCTCAACACCTGCCACATCCGCGAAAAGGCGGCGGAGAAGGTCTATTCGGAGCTCGGCCGTCTGCGCGAGCTCAAGAAGGCGAAGGCGCGCGAGGGCCGCGAGTTGCTGATCGGCGTTGCCGGCTGCGTGGCCCAGGCGGAGGGCGACGAGATACTCCGCCGCGCGCCGGCGGTCGATCTCGTCATCGGCCCGCAAACCTATCACCGCCTTCCCGAGGCGCTTAAGCGGGCTCGCACCGGCCAGCGCATCGTGGAAACGGAATACGCCATCGAGGACAAGTTCGCCCATCTGCCGGCGCCCGACAAGGCGAAGACCCGTGCGCGGGGCGTCACGGCCTTCCTGACCGTTCAGGAAGGCTGCGACAAGTTCTGCACCTTCTGCGTGGTGCCCTATACGCGCGGTTCGGAAGTCTCGCGCCCGGTGGCGCAGATCGTCGCGGAGGCGGAGAAGCTCGTCGAGGGCGGCGTGCGCGAGATCACGCTGCTCGGTCAGAATGTCAACGCCTGGCACGGTGCGGGTCCGCACGGGCGCGAATGGAGCCTCGGCGACCTGTTGCGGCGCCTCGGCGAGATCGACGGCCTTGCGCGCCTGCGCTATACCACGAGCCATCCGCGCGACATGGACGACAGTCTCATCGAGGCGCACCGATCCATGGCGAAGCTGATGCCCTATCTGCACCTGCCGGTCCAGTCTGGCTCGGACCGTATCCTGAAGGCGATGAACCGGCGCCATACGGCTGCCGAATATCTGGCGCTCGTCGGGCGCATTCGTGCGGCGCAGCCCGACCTTGCGCTTTCGGGCGATTTCATCGTGGGCTTCCCCGGAGAGACCGAGAAGGACTTCGAGGACACGCTTCGCCTGGTGGAAGAAGTGAACTATGCACAGGCTTTCTCGTTTAAGTATTCGACGCGTCCCGGTACGCCGGGCGCCGAACTCAAGGAACAGGTTCCCGAGGACGTGAAAGCCAAGCGTCTGGAAATATTGCAGGCTTTGCTCGTAAAGCAGCAGCGCGGCTTCGCCGAGGCCTGCGTCGGGCGGGAGATCGACCTGCTCCTTGAGAAGCCTGGCCGCATGCAGGGGCAGCTCGTCGGTCGGTCGCCGTGGCTGCAGCCCGTGAATGTTGATGCAAAAGCATCGCAAATCGGTGACATTATCAGAGTGCGAATCACCAAGGCCGGGCCGAACAGCCTGTTTGCCGAGATGATCGGGGAATCGGACGCGAGGAGCTGACCGCTTGAACGGACACGAACTGATTTCTTCCTCATCTCGCCAGTCGAAGACATCCGCAACGGATGCCAATCACTTCGTGCTCACCTTCGAGAACAATCGCTTCGCCAGCGAACTCTTCGGTCAGTTCGACCAGAACCTGAAACTGCTGGAGGAGCGGTTGCGCATCGATGCCAGGCCGCGGGGAAACTCCGTCGCCATCTCCGGCGACGTCGTAGCGACCAATCAGGCGCGCCGTGCTCTCGACTATCTCTACGGAAGGCTGCAGAGTGGCGCTTCGATCGATACATCCGATGTCGAAGGTGCGATCCGCATGGCGGTCGCCGCCGACGATCAGCTACAGTTGCCGACGATGGAGCGCAAAGCCAAATTGACGATGGCGCAGATTTCGACGCGCAAGAAAACAATCGCTGCGCGCACGCCGATGCAGGACTCCTATATCCGTGCGATGGAGCGGGAGGAGCTCGTCTTCGGCGTCGGTCCTGCCGGTACCGGCAAGACCTATCTCGCCGTTGCCCATGCCGCCCAGCTTCTGGAGCGTGGCGCGGTCGACCGCATCATTCTTTCACGGCCGGCGGTCGAAGCGGGTGAACGTCTCGGCTTCCTCCCCGGCGACATGAAGGAGAAGGTCGATCCCTATCTGCGGCCGCTTTATGACGCGTTGTACGACATGATGCCGGGAGACAAGGTCGAGCGGGCAATCACCGCGGGCGTCATCGAGATCGCGCCGCTCGCCTTCATGCGCGGGCGCACACTTGCCAATGCCGCCGTGATTCTCGACGAAGCACAGAACACCACGTCGATGCAGATGAAGATGTTCCTGACCCGTCTCGGCGAAAACGGCCGGATGATCGTCACGGGCGATCCCAGCCAGGTCGACCTGCCGCGGGGCGTGAAGTCCGGCCTCGTCGAGGCGCTGCAGATACTCAAGGGCGTAGAGGGCGTCTCGGTGATCCGCTTCAAGGACGCCGATGTCGTTCGTCATCCGCTGGTGGCGCGGATCGTCAGGGCCTATGACAGCCAGACGGCGGTTCATGACGAGAGCGAGCAGAGCGATCGTTAATCTTGTTTATTGCGTGATCCGTCCGGAAAGGAATTTCGCTTTTCGGACCGCGGACGGTCGATCATGACGGCATTGGACATTCAGATCAGCGTCGAGGCGGGAGACTGGCCGCCTGAAGGCGAGCTTCTTTCTTTTTGCGAGCGCGTTCTCGAGGCTGCGGCCGATTTTCTCGTGCGTGAGGAGAGTCAGCCGCTGTCGGCGGAAGCGGCGGAATTGTCGCTGGTCTTCACCGACGACCAATCGATGAGGGCGATCAACGCGGAGTGGCGAGGCCAGGACAAGGCGACGAATGTTCTGTCGTTTCCCGCATTTCCGATGGAGCCGGGCAAGATGCCGGGACCGATGCTCGGCGATATCGTCGTCGCCCATGAGACCCTGAGGCGGGAGGCGGCGGAGCTCGAAAAGCCTTTCGACGCGCATTTGACGCATCTTCTCGTCCATGGATTCCTGCACCTTTTCGGGTATGATCATATCGAAGACGACGATGCGGAGAGAATGGAGCGGTTGGAGACTCGCATTTTGGCGCGTCTTGGCCTATCTGATCCCTACGGGGACCAACCCCCGGGTTGACAGTTTGGAACAATGAGCGACTTCAAGACACAGCCTGCCGCCGTCGCGACCGAGGAGGCGGAAGCCTCCGGCGACACCGAGGCCGGTAGTAGTACCGCCGCCCGGTTCGAGGGCAGCAAATCCACATCATCCTTTTGGAGCCGTGCCGCGCGTCTGTTACGCGGTGCGAGCCCGTCGAGCCTGCGCGAGGATCTTGCCGACGCGCTTATGACGGACGCCGACGGCAATGCAGCATTCTCGCCCGAAGAGCGGGCGATGCTCAACAACATCCTCCGCTTCCGCGAGGTTCGCGTCGAAGACGTGATGGTTCCGCGAGCCGATATCGAGGCGGTGGACCAGAACATCACCATCGGCGAGCTCATGGTGCTCTTCGAGGAGTCGGGGCGCTCGCGTATGCCGGTTTACAGCGAAGGACTCGACGACCCCCGCGGGATGGTGCACATCCGCGATCTTCTTGCCTATGTGACCAAACAGGCGCGAAACCGGCGCCGCAACGGCAAAACCCAGGGGACGGCGACGACCAGCAATGGCGAGAAGCCCGAAAGGGCCCGCCAGCAGAAGGCCGGCTTCGATCTCTCCCGCGTCGATCTCGACAGGACGGTGGAGGAGGCGGGAATCATCCGTCAGCTTCTGTTCGTGCCGCCATCGATGCTCGCATCGGATCTCATGCAGCGCATGCAGGCCGCGCGCATCCAGATGGCTCTCGTCATCGACGAATATGGCGGAACGGACGGTCTCGTGTCACTCGAGGACATCGTCGAAATGGTGGTCGGCGACATTGAGGACGAGCATGACGACGAGGAAGTAATGTTCGCGCGCAGCTCGGACGACGTGTTCGTCGCCGACGCTCGTGTAGAGCTCGAGGAGATCGCCGAGGCGGTCGGCCCCGATTTCGATGTTCGCGAGCAGCTCGAGGATGTCGACACGTTGGGCGGACTCGTATTCGCATCGCTCGGCCGGATCCCTGTCCGCGGCGAAGTGGTGCAGGCGATTCCCGGTTTCGAGTTCCAGATTCTCGATGCCGATCCACGTCGCGTCAAGCGCGTCAGGATCATGCGCAAGCGCCCGCCGTCACGCCGTCGCCTGCCGAAGGTCGAGAAGGAGCCGTTGCCCGATGCGTTTGCCGCGACCGGCGGCGCAGGGACGGGTGTCCAGCCCCCGTCCTCATTCGAATAGCGGCCGCGCGGTTTCTCTTCGATCCTCTTCCTATGCCTGTCACGAGAAATCCGGTCACCCGAAGTGGCGGGCCGAAAAACCTCTCCGGCGCCGCCGCAGACGCGGCGCCGCCCGATCCCCATGACATGCACGGGACGAAGAAGAACGATTCTGCCGCACCCGTTGTCCGGAGCGAGGGACAAGGAGCCACTTTTTTGGAAGACTGCCGCCGATTGATTCGGTACAGCGCTGAGCGTCTGTTTCAGGCGCAAGGGTCGCTGTAACACTTATCGCCGCATGTCTTTGTCCTGAATTCGGCTGCGATTAAGGAGACATGCAGTACGTCCCGCGTAAGGTCTTGCCCGCGGCCGGCGCCGACTGGAGGTTCGATGGAAAGACTGGCAGGCAGAATCATACTCCTTTCAGGAGTGTCCCGGACATTCGTCGGCTGTCTCGCCGGCCTTCTGGCGGTGCTTGCCCAACCGCCTTTCGGCATTTTCGCGGCGGCCTTCGTCTCCTTTCCCGTTCTCGTCTGGCTGATCGACGGAGTGGCGCCCGATCCGGGCGACGGGTTGTTCCGGCGGCTGCTGCAGCCCGCCGCGATCGGCTGGTTCTTCGGTTTCGGCTATTTCCTGGGCGGTCTCTGGTGGCTGGGCAATGCGCTTCTGGTCGAGGCGGACGCGTTTGCCTGGGCGCTGCCGCTTACCGTCGTGGGCCTTCCGGCGGTTCTTGGACTATTCTACGCCCTGGCAGTCGTCATCGCCCGCAGCCTCTGGTCCGACGGTTGGGGCCGTATCGCCGCCCTTGCGCTCGGCTTCGGGATCGTTGAATGGCTCCGCAGCTTTCTCTTTACAGGTTTTCCCTGGAATGCCATCGGCTACGCGGCCATGCCGATGCCGTTGATGATGCAGTCGGCGAGCGTCGTCAATCTTTCGACGATCAATATGCTGGCCGTTTTCGTCTTCGCCGCGCCGGCTCTGATCTGGACGGGCAAGGGTGCGCGCACCGGTCTCGCCATCGCCGCAGCGCTTTTCGCAGCGCATGTCGTTTTCGGGTTCTATCGGCTCGCGCAACCCGCCCCCGCGGCGCCTGCACCGGAGATGGCCGTACGCATCGTCCAGCCGGTGATCGACCAGGCTAAGAAGCTCGACGACCGCGAACGCGCCTCGATCTTCGAGGACCACCTTTCGCTGACGGCCGCGCCGGTTCCGCATGACGGCAAGCGGCCGGACATCGTCGTCTGGCCGGAAACCTCGATCCCCTTCATTCTCACCGACAATCCCGACGCCCTGGCGCGGATCGCCGATGTTCTCCAGGACGGGCAAGTTCTGGTCGCCGGCGCCGTCAGGGTCGAGGATGCCGGGGCGGGACTGCCGCCGCGCTATTACAACTCGATCTATGTCATCGACGATCGGGGGCAGATCGTCGGCGCGGCGGACAAGGTGCATCTGGTGCCTTTCGGCGAATACCTCCCGTTCGAGGACCTGCTGACCTCCTGGGGCCTGAGTTCCGTCGCAGCTTCGATGCCGGGCGGTTTCTCGGCAGCCAAAACCCGCCCGGTGCTGACCTTGCCGGGCGGCAGAAAGATCTATCCGATGATCTGTTACGAGGCGATTTTCGCCGACGAGGTGGACGGCAACGCCCGTCTCGCCGACGCGCTCCTCAATATTACCAATGACGCCTGGTTCGGCGATACCCCCGGCCCACGCCAGCATTTCCACCAGGCACAGCTTCGCGCGGTCGAAACCGGAACCCCAATGATCCGTGCCGCGAATACTGGTATTTCAGCAGTTGTTGATGCACGTGGTGTTTTAGTGGTAGTATTGGGCTACAATTACAGGGGGGTTATAGACACAATTCTGCCGGGAAAACTACCTACGCTGACAAACATCGTAACGCGCAGCCAGATCTTTTGGCTGACGGCGGGGATTCTACTTTTGGTTGCAACAATATCGCGCATAGGTTTTAATATTAGGAAGAATTGACGTAAAACCCCTAAAATTGCATAGTGTTTTTCGCCATCAACCTTCGCCTGCCGCCGCAGCGCGACAGGGTTGCCGCAGGGCAAATTTTGCAATGCGGGGTTGCTGGTAACGTAAACAGGGTGTTTAGGAAGGCGAATATGATTGAAAACAAGAAGAAACCGAACCCGATCGACATTCACGTCGGTAGCAGGATTCGCCTTCGTCGGACGATGCTTGGCATGAGCCAGGAGAAGCTCGGCGAGAGTCTGGGGATTACCTTCCAGCAGATCCAGAAGTACGAAAAAGGCACGAACCGCGTCGGCGCAAGCCGGCTGCAGAACATATCGCAGATACTCAACGTGCCGGTGTCGTTCTTCTTCGAGGATGCTCCAGGCGATGGCGGCGGCACCGGGCCGGGGATGGCCGAGGCGTCAAGCTCCAACTACGTGGTCGATTTCCTGTCTTCCTCGGAAGGGTTGCAGCTTAACCGTGCCTTCGTCAAAATTTCCGATCCGAAGGTCCGTCGCAAGTTGGTGGACCTCGTGAAGGCTCTCGCCGCCGAGGCAGAGAGCGAATAATCGGCAATAGTCTCCGTCATGAAAGAAGCGGCGCAGAGCCGCTTTTTTCGTCTGCGGAAGGCTGTGCTCACGCGATCCCGGGTGCCCCGGCTGCGCGTCCGCGCCTGTGGTGATTTCCTCTCCAGCGCCGGCCCGAAGATCGGAATTGATTTTCGCAATCGTCACACACTCTTCCTGGTAGTGCTCTGAGCGAAGATTTTTCCGCCAAACGGGCGTTTTCCGGAAAGCGGAACGTCGCTCCGATGTCGATATAAAGATATATTTATGTCGTTGTGTGCTTGTTTTTCGCCCGCAAAACCACTAAACGTTTGGACCGCTTCTTTCATTGAGGGGACTTCCCGCATGCGCGCAAACTACCTGTTCACAAGTGAATCCGTAGCCGAAGGTCATCCGGACAAAGTGTGTGACCGTATCTCAGACGAAATCGTCGATCTGGTCTACCGTGAAGCGGCAAAGACCGGCGTCGATCCGTGGACTGTGCGCATCGCCTGTGAAACGCTGGCGACGACCAATCGTGTCGTCATCGCCGGCGAGGTCCGCCTGCCGCCGAGCCTCCTGAAGAAGGATAAGAACGGCAACGAGGTCATCAACCCCTCGAAGTTCAAGTCGGCCGCGCGCAAGGCGATTCGCGACATCGGCTACGAGCAGGACGGCTTCCATTGGAAGACGGCGAAGATCGATGTGCTTCTGCACTTCCAGTCGGCGCACATTGCGCAGGGCGTGGACAGCGCCGCCGACAAGCAGGGCGAAGAAGGCGCGGGCGATCAGGGCATCATGTTCGGCTATGCCTGCCGCGAAACCGCCGAACTCATGCCGGCGCCGATCTACTATTCCCACCGGATCCTGAATTTGCTTGCCGCTGCCCGCAAGAAGGGCGAAGGCGAGGTCGCAAAGCTCGGCCCCGATGCCAAGAGCCAGGTGACGGTCCGCTACATCGACGGCAAGCCGGCCGAGGTCAGCTCGATCGTCCTCTCCACTCAGCATCTCGACGACAGCTGGGACTCCGGCAAGGTTCGCTCCGTGGTCGAACCCTATATCCGTGAGGCGCTGGCGGACCTGAAGATCGCCGACGACTGCACCTGGTACATCAACCCGACCGGCAAGTTCGTCATCGGCGGACCGGACGGTGATGCCGGCCTTACCGGCCGCAAGATCATCGTCGACACCTATGGTGGTGCGGCCCCGCATGGCGGCGGCGCCTTCTCGGGCAAGGACACGACCAAGGTCGACCGTTCGGCTGCCTATGCGGCGCGCTATCTGGCCAAGAACGTTGTCGCGGCGGGTCTTGCCGAGCGCTGCACGATCCAGCTTTCCTATGCCATCGGCGTCGCCCAGCCGCTGTCGATCTATGTCGACCTGCACGGGACGGGCAAAGTTTCGGAAGACCAGGTGGAGAGCGCCATCCGCAAGACGATGGACCTGTCGCCGACCGGTATCCGCCGTCATCTGGATCTCAACCGGCCGATCTACGCCAAGACCTCTGCCTATGGCCACTTCGGCCGCAAGGCCGGCCGCGACGGTTCCTTCTCCTGGGAGAAGCTCGACCTGGTCAAGCCGCTCAAAGAAGCGATCGACAGCTCTTCGGCCGTCAACGGGAGAGCGGCGAGCCGCGCTGCCTAAGCTTGCCGGTGATGCAGCTTCGGAAGAGGCCGCGCATTGAAGATATCGCAACGGCCTGTTATCAGGCATGGCAATAATCAGGGCGGGCGCTCCGGAGAGGAGCGTCCGCCTCGTTCATTGTGATTTCGGGCTCGGCTCGATCCGAAATCATCGATACGGAGCTGGATGAGGAGAGCTGGTGCGCCTTCCGCCCGCATCCTGCTTCATCTATGGGAAAAACGACATGACCGAAACGCGCGGTGCCAGAGCAACGGAGGCTTTCTTCGGCCGCCGCAAGGGCAAGCCCCTGCGGGAACGCCAGGCGGCGCATCTTGAAAACCTGCTGCCGCTGTTGAAGCTCGATCTCGAAGAACCGGCACCGGTCGATCTGACGGCGCTTTTCCCCGAACCCGTCAAACGAATTCGCCTGGAGATCGGCTTCGGCGGCGGCGAGCACCTTATCCACCGTGCCGCGGAAGATTCCGCCACCGGCTTCATCGGGGTTGAACCCTTCGTCAATTCGATGGCAAAGCTGCTCGGGCAGATCGAGGCGAAAGCGATCAGAAACATCCGCCTCTACGACGACGATGCCACGCAGGTGTTGGATTGGCTGCCGACGGCATCCGTCGACCAGATCGACCTGCTCTATCCCGATCCCTGGCCGAAGCGAAAGCACTGGAAGCGGCGTTTCGTCTCTCAGGTCAATCTCGACCGCTTCGCACGCATCCTGAAACCCGGAGGCGTCTTCTGCTTCGCCTCGGACATCGATAGCTATGTCAATTGGACGCTGATCCATTGCCGCGATCACACGGCTTTCGAATGGACGGCGGAAGGAGCGGCCGACTGGCTGACGCCTTTTGCCGGATGGCCAAGCACGCGCTACGAAGCGAAGGCCCGCCGGGAAGGGCGCAGTTCGGCCTATCTGACCTTTCGAAGGGTTTAGAAAGTCTCGGAGCCGCTCCTCTCGTCGGATTTAGCCGAAGACTAACCCCCGTCTCCGCAGGTGGGTGGGGGCTTGAACGGTCCGCCGTGAGCAAAGAGTGTGCGGTTTTCCGCCCGCATCCTACGTCTCAACTTCTGGAATCGATCACGTTCATGTTTCAGGTCGACCCGACCTGAAACATCGTGGCCTGGCGTCAACCGCTCAGTGCAAACTGACCGTGCGAAGGTCGTCTTCGGCCGCCTTGAAGAAGGTGCTGGAGCGGTTGTCCGTCAGCAGGATGGGCGTTCCATCGGCGCCGAACAGGGCCCACAGATCGATTCCAGGCCCCATCTCGGGCGCTTCCGGAAAGCAACGGGAGACCTCTTCAGAACGCATCTTGCGGATGTAGCCGACCTCGCCTGCACCAAGATGCGCAAGGTCGTTCTTCGACAGCGATGTGTTGATGGCTTTCAGTCCCATGGTCATGCTCCGTGGTCGCCGGCCGCAGGAATAAAATCCCGCCGGTTATCCTATTCTGGGACCGAAATATTAATTTTCTTTACCATGCGGACCGGCTCGGGACGCACCAGATCCACCGCAAGGAGGCCGTTGCGCAATTCCGCGCCCAGGACCTGCATCCCGTCGGCCAGCACGAAGGTCCGCTGGAACTGCCGCGCGGCAATGCCCCGATGCAGGTATTCCTTTTCGCCGGTTTCGATCTGGCGGCCGCGGATGACCAGCTGGTTCTCCTCGGTCGTCACGTCGAGGTCTTCCTCGGAGAAACCCGCGACGGCGAGCGTTATCCGCAAACGTTCCGGTGCACCGGCGGCAGAATCGCCGCGAATGCGCTCGATATTGTAGGGTGGGTAGCCGTCATTGCCCTTGGCGATGCGCTCAAGGGTCTTTTCCATACTGTCGAAACCCACCAGAAGCGGGCTCGCAAAAGGCGTTATTCTGCTCATTCTCCAAGCCCTTGCAGCTCAAGCGACCATTGTCGGACCTGCCAAGCAGCATCCTCGAAGCAATATGGTGGCTGTGTGCAATGAGTGCAAGCGGCTTGCCTCCGCAGCCCACGCAAATCATAGTCTCTGATTCGAAGGCGGTGGTCCGGCAGGGAGATGGAAGTGTCAAACGCGAGAAAAATCATCATCGACACGGATCCGGGTCAGGACGATGCGGCGGCAATCATGCTCGCTTTCGGCAGCCCGGAAGAAATCGACGTACTTGGCATCACCACGGTCGCCGGCAATGTTCCGCTGACGCTGACGGCCCGAAACGCCCGCATCGTCTGCGAGCTCTGCAACAGGACCGACGTCAAGGTCTTTGCCGGTGCCGAGCGGCCCGTCGCCCGCCCGCTTGTCACGGCCGAGCACGTGCACGGCAAGACGGGGCTCGACGGCCCTGTGCTCGACGAGCCGACGATGCCGCTTCAAGAGCAGCACGCCGCCGATTTCATCGTTGAAACGCTGCGTGCGGAGGCGCCGGGTGCCGTGACGCTTTGTACGCTCGGGCCCCTGACGAATATCGCGCTGGCCTTGACGAAGGCGCCGGAAATCGCACCGGCGGTACGCGAGCTCGTGATGATGGGCGGCGGCTTCTTCGAAGGCGGCAACATAACGCCCGCGGCAGAATTCAACATCTATGTCGATCCGGAGGCCGCCGAGATCGTTTTCCGCTCCGGCATTCCGATCGTCATGATGCCTCTCGACGTTACCCATCGCGTTCTGACGCGCAAGGCCCGTGTCGAGAAAATCCGCGCCGTCGGCAGCCCGGCGGCCGTAGCCCTTGCGGAGATGCTCGAGTTCTTCGAGCGTTTCGACATCGAGAAATACGGCACCGATGGCGGACCGCTGCACGATCCGACGGTTATCGCCTATCTGCTGAGGCCGGAACTCTTCACGGGCCGTGACTGCAACGTCGAGATCGAAACCACGTCTCCGCTCACCGCGGGCATGACCGTGGTCGACTGGTGGCAGGTCACCGGCCGCGCGCACAACGCCAAGGTCATGCGGCACATCGACGACGAGGGCTTTTTCGAGCTCCTGACCGAGCGGTTGGCCCGTATCTGATAGCCCCATGTACGCCTTGCCTGGAAAAGAAAACGGCGCCCGATGAGGTTCGGACGCCGTTTTGCAGCCGGTCCGGTTTGCGATCAGAATTCTTCCCAATTGTCCTGCGCGAGCGCATTGGCGCCGGATGTCCTGGCAAGCACCCTTTGAGTCGAATTGGAGTAGGCGGCACTGCGCGGCGCCTGTGCCGGACGATTTTCCGCGGGGGCAGCCGCCCGCATGCGCTCGGCCGTACCGCGCAGTAATTCGGCCGAGGCCTGGGCCTTGGCAGGCTGCGGGGCGATCTGGAAACGGGCGACCAGCGCGCTGAGGGCGCGGGCCTCGTCGTTCAGTGCCATGCTGGCGGCAGTCGTCTCTTCCACCATGGCAGCGTTCTGCTGTGTCACCTGGTCCATCTGATTGACGGCAGAATTGATCTCCTTGAGGCCCACCGCCTGTTCCGAGGCGGAGCTGGAGATCTGGCGGATGAGCCCATTGATCTGCACCACCTGCTCGGCGATCTTCTCGAGCGCGCCGCCCGCCTTGCCGACGAGGTCGACGCCCTCGCGAACCTGGCCCGCCGATGTATTGATCAGCGTCTTGATTTCCTTTGCAGCATTCGCAGAGCGCTGCGCGAGCTCGCGGACTTCCTGTGCGACGACCGCGAAGCCCTTGCCGGCGTCGCCGGCGCGGGCGGCCTCGACCCCGGCATTGAGCGCCAGAAGATTGGTCTGAAAGGCGATTTCATCGATCACGCCGATGATGCGGCTGACTTCATGCGACGACTGCTCGATGCCCTGCATGGCGGCGATCGCCTTCTGCACCACCTCGCCGGACTGTTCGGCGTCGCTGCTTGCGACTTCGACGGACTTCGCGGCGACCTTTGCGTTTTCGGCGCTGGCGTTCACCTGCGAGGTCAGTTCGTCAAGGGCGGCTGCAGTTTCCTCGAGGCTTGCTGCCTGCTGTTCCGTCCGATGCGACAGGTCGTTGGCGGCGCCTGAAATCTCGCTGGTGCCGCTGCCGATATTGACGACGGAGTGGTTGACGGTGCGGATCGTCTCTTCGAGGCTCTCCATCGTTGCGTTGAAATCGCGCTTCAGCTGCGCGTATTCGCCGGGGAAGTCGCCGGTAAGGCGGAAGGCGAGGTCGCCGGCGGAGAGATGCGACAGGGCCTTGCCGAGGCGTGCGACGATGTCGCGCTGCAGCGCACTGGCCTCGCTGCGTTCGTTTTCCGAACGTCCGCGTTCCAGTTCCGCCTGTTCTCTCTCGTGGCGGGCTTCGCTTTCAAGGCGCCTGTTGTCGGCGAGCTGGTGGCGGAAGCCCTCGAGAGATCTGGCGACGGCTCCTGTCTCGTCGGAGCGTTCCTGACCGGAAATCGGCCGGGTATATTCTCCGTTGCTGAGCGTCTCGACGTCGCGCACGAGACCGGCAAGCGGCTTCTGGACGAAGCGGCGAACAGCGAAATAGAGGCCGGCGAGCACCGCGCCGAGGACCACCAGGCCACCGACGATCATCATATAGGTCTGATCGCGCACCGGCGCATTGATGGCCGAGCGCGGAACATCGACCAGAACCAGCCACTGCGCGTTCACGTCGGGCAGGCTGAAAGGATAGACGACGCGGTCGAAAGGCTCGTTGCCGTCGTAAGTCAGGTTCTCGATCATGCGGGGCGTCCCGGTCGAAAGGGCATCCTTCACGGACTCGGCGCCTTCGCCGTCATATTCCTTCATCAGCAGTTCGGGGATAGGTGCGGCGAGCCATTTGCTGCTCTGCGACAGCAAATAGACCCGGCCCGAGCCGAAAGGCTTGACCGCCGAGAGACGGTCGGCGAGTGCGGCGAGCGAAATATCGACACCCGAGACGCCGATCATCCTGCCGTCCGAAATGACCGGATAGGCGATCGACGTCATCGTGGTCGGGACGTCGGTGCCCTCGGCGAGATATGGCTGGGTGATGGCGCCCTTGCCGCTCTTCGCCGCGAGGCCGTACCACTCGGCCGCATAATCGGCCTTGAAGGTCGAGAGCTGGATATTTCCGTTGCGGTCCTTGGACCAATAGGGCGTGAACGCACCGTCGGCATTACCGCCAAGTTCCGTGTTGTCGATGACGTCCTTCCCGTCATAGGCCCTGGGCTCTTCGGCGAACCAGCTGCCGAAGGCAAAGCCATGTTGCTCCAGGTTGGCCTTCAGGAGATTGATGGCGCCTGCGCGGTCGGTGGACTGCCCGGCATGGCCGCGCCCCAGAATGCCCGACATGGTCCGCGCGGCGGCGGCAAGTTCGCCCACGCTTCCCGCTATGTCGGACGCGATCGCCCGCGCCTCCGTCTTCGCGCCGTCGAAGACGAGCGTCTCCACACGGTCCTGCGTCTGAGAGATAAGCACGTAATTCGACGCGAGCAGCACGAGGGCGATCGTGCCTCCCGTCACTGCGATCAACTTTGTCGCCAGCGATCTGGCTTGGAACTTGAACATGAAATCCTCGCGCACTGAGAGGTCCGCGGGTATTGAGCCCGCGGCGCGACATATTCGGAACTGTGGGTGAAGCTCCCTCATGGAGCGCCAGATGCCGACCGGCATGGAGGAGCGGCCGAAAATTGGCCTACTCGCCGCTCTGATTAGACGATCAAAGATTAAAATACGGACAACACCCGCAGCGATTCTGCGATTCCCTCCCTGCGGATGGAAGCGCGGAGGGCCATTACCCTCCGAGTCGGGCTGCGACCTCGGAGGCAAGCGGTATCGCCGGCTGGGCACCCGGCTTGAGGCAGGCGAGCGATCCCGCAACCGCGGCGCGGTGGAGCGCCTCGGAGAATGCGAGGCCGGCGTCGAATCCGGCTGCGAGATAGCCGCAGAACGTATCTCCAGCACCGACCGTATCGACGGGCTCGATCGTGAGCCCCTTCGCACGATGGAGCTCGCCCTCGTGAACCGCCACGACGCCCTCGGCGCCGAGCGTTACGATCACGGTCTGGCCGGTCTCGCCGTGCAGCCGCTTCATCGCCTGTTCCCGTTCGGCACCGGCGATGCCTGCTTTGCCCGCGAGCAGCTCGAACTCGGTCTCGTTGGCGATAACGATATCGGCCATGCGGCCAAGGCGCGCCGCGTCCGGCGTCAGCGGCGCGATGTTGATGATCGAGCGCACGCCTCGCCGCTTTGCTTCGGCGAGGGCCTTTTCCACCGAGGCGGCGGGAATTTCGAGCTGCAGCATCAGCGTGTCGCCGGCCGCCATTTTCGCAACGGCGTTCACTGCGTCGAGCTCGCTCACGAGGGCATTGGCGCTGGCGACGACGACGATGACGTTTTCGCCGTCGCCGCCGACGATGATATGTGCCGTGCCGGTCGGCTCGTCGACGATCTTCGTCAGACCGAGATCGGTGCCGGCATCCTTGAGCAGCGCCAGCGCGCCCTCGGCGAAGGCGTCGGATCCGACCGCACCTGCCATGCGCACCGAGGCGCCGGCACGGCGCGCTGCAAGCGCCTGGTTTGCACCCTTGCCGCCCGCCGCAGTGGAAAAGCCTGTTCCTGCAACCGTCTCGCCGGGCTTCGGAAGGCGCGCGGCCGTGGCGATCAGGTCCATGTTGATGGACCCAAAAACAGTGATCATGTGGAGGTGTCCCGTCGGCTTGCTTCTGCGTTTGTGCCTGATGTCCCCCAAAACCGCTGCACGGTTCTGGGCGGCACGTACTGTCGGAGATTGCCCGACGCCGTCAGTCCTCGTCAACCACTCTCAGCTTCAATTGCCCCATGCGGCCGTCCAGCGGGCGTCCGTTCCCGTCGCCCGGCTTCCCGTTCTGATTTGGATCGGCTTCCGCCTGCAGCTCGAGCGCCTCGATCTTGGCGCCGCGACGGGTCAACTTGTCCGCGGAGATCAGGATGTCCTCGACATCCTTCTGGGTCATGGCGAAATGGCCTTGGAGCTTGCGTACGCGCTCGTCGAGACGCGAGAGGTCTTCCATCAGCCGCGCGACCTCGCCCTGAATGAGATGCGCCTGTTCGCGCATGCGGGCGTCCTTCAGGATCGCCTGAATCACCTGGACCGACAGGAGCAGGAGCGACGGAGAAACGATGACGATGCGCTGGCGGTGCGCCTTCTGCACGACAGCTTCGAAATGCTCGTGGATTTCGGCGAAAATCGATTCGGAGGGAACGAAGAGGAATGCCGTGTCCTGCGTCTCCCCCGGCAGCAGATACTTGCCGGCAATATCGCGGATATGGACCTCCATGTCGCGCCGGAAGGCCTGTGCGGCCTGCTGCCGACGTTCGGCACTCTCCGCGTCCCTCATGGAATTCCAGGCCTCGAGCGGAAACTTCGCGTCGATGACCAGCGGCGGCTGGCCGTTCGGCATGCGGATAGTGCAATCCGGCCGCGCGCCGTTGGAAAGCGTCGCCTGGAAGGCGAAGGCGCCCATCGGCAGGCCGTCCGCGACGATCGCCTCCATGCGCGACTGCCCGAAGGCGCCGCGTGTCTGCTTGTTGGCGAGGATGCTCTGCAGCCCGGCCATGTCCTTGGCGAGCGACTGGATGTTGTTCTGCGCGTTGTCGATCACCGCGAGCCGCTCCTGGAGCCGCCGCAGATTTTCGTGCGTCGCCTTCGTCTGTTCGCTGATCGAGGCGCCGATCCGGTGCGTCATTCCATCGATGCGCTGGCTGAGTGTCTGATTCAATTCCGCTTGTCTGGTGCCGAACACCTCGGCCATGGCCGCGATGCGTCCCTGCATTTCCGTCTGCGCCGCGATAAGCGCAGACATCCGCTCGTCGTGTTCGACTGCTCTTCGCGAGCCCGCGCGGCGAGTGAAAATAACCGAGAGCGACGCCGCCAACAGGGCGGCGGCGGTGACGAGCCAGCCGACCGTAACGGGCAGGGTTCCGATGACGAATAGCGGCTGGTCGAAGGAAAAGGCGATGGGCTCCATGGCCGCAACTTAAACGGATTCGCATCCGAAGACCAGATCAAAACGAGAACAAACCCCATCGTGTCGATGATCGGACCGAGCACGGGGGAAGCGGCAATTTTCTTGCGCGTCCACGGAAAGATCGGCTATGGGGATCGGCATGACGATCAAGCCGCTCATCATTCTTCCCGATCCGGTTCTGCGCCAGGTGTCGACACCGGTGGAGACCATTGACGCCGATATTCGCCGGCTTGCCGACGATATGCTGGAAACCATGTACGACGCGCCGGGCATAGGTCTAGCCGCGATACAGATCGGGGTGCCGAAACGCCTCCTGGTCCTCGACGTGACGAAGGAGGGAGAGGAGAAGCAGCCGCTCGTCTTCATCAATCCGAAGGTCGTTCGCTCTTCCGGGGAGCGTTCGGTCTATGAGGAAGGCTGCCTTTCTATCCCCGACTATTACGCCGAGGTCGAACGGCCGGCCGCGATCACGGTCGAGTATGTCGATCGCGAGGGCAAGGAACAGACGATCGAGGCGGATGGCCTGCTCGCCACCTGCCTGCAGCACGAGATCGACCATCTGAACGGCGTCCTGTTCATCGACCATATCTCCAAGCTCAAGCGCGACATGGTGATCCGCAAGTTCACCAAGGCGGCAAAGACGCGCGGCGCCAAGGCGATCTGATCCCCCGCCTTGCGGCCGATACCGGTTGGGTCGCCGCCTGCTCACGGGCAATCGAAAGAGACGGAGGCCGTCACTTGCCGCTTCGCATCATCTTCATGGGCACACCGGAATTTTCAGTGCCGACGCTCCTCGCACTCGCCGAGGCGGGGCACGAGATCGCCGCCGTCTATACGCAGCCGCCGCGGCCGGGCGGCCGGCGTGGCCTCGACCTTCAGAAGTCCCCCGTGCACCAGGCTGCAGAACGTCTCGGCGTTCCGGTGTCGACGCCCATCAACTTCAAGCAGGCCGCGGACCGCCGGCTCTTCCGGGATTTCAATGCGGACGTGGCGGTCGTCGTCGCCTACGGCCTGCTTCTGCCTGAGGAGATACTCTCGGGCACCCGCTACGGCTGCTATAACGGCCATGCGTCGCTCCTGCCGCGCTGGCGAGGGGCGGCGCCGATCCAGCGGGCAATCATGGCCGGCGACCGCGAGACCGGCATGATGGTGATGAAAATGGACAAGGGGCTCGATACCGGCCCCGTGGCTCTCACCCGGTCGGTGCCGATCGGCGAGGCGATGACGGCGGGCGAGCTGCACGACCGGCTGATGCAGGTCGGAGCGGTACTGATGACGGAGGCCATGGCCAAGCTCGAGGCCGGTGACCTTCCGCTCGTGCCGCAGCCGGAGGAGGGTGTCGTCTATGCCGCCAAGATATCGAAGGAAGAGACCCGGATCGATTTCTCCAGGCCGGCTGCGCAGGTTCACAACCATATCCGCGGCCTTTCGCCCTTTCCCGGTGCCTGGTTCGAGCTCGATATTGCCGGCCGCCGCGAACGTATCAAGGTGCTGGGCTCCGAGACGTCGGAAGGGAAAGGTGCTCACGGAGAAGTGCTCGATGGTACTCTGAGGATCGCCTGCGGCGAGGGCGCGGTGCGGCTGACGAGATTGCAGCGTGCGGGCGGCAAGGCGCTGGCTGCCGCCGATTTCCTGCGCGGCACGCCCGTCGCTGCGGGCGCGAGGATCTCCTGATGCCCCGCTATCGCCTGGTCGTCGAATATGACGGTTCCGACTATGTCGGCTGGCAGCGGCAGGACAATGGCCCCTCCGTCCAGGGCGCGATCGAGAAGGCGGCCTTTTCGCTCGCCGGCGAAGCAGTCTCTATCCGCGGTGCCGGGCGCACCGATTCCGGTGTTCACGCCATGGGTCAAGTGGCGCATCTAGATCTTACGCGCGAGTGGAAGCCGCACACATTGCGGAACGCGCTCAACGCGCATCTGACGCTTGCGGGCGAGCGGGTCTCGATCCTCGAAGCCGCGGAGGCCTCCGCCGATTTCGACGCGCGTTTCTCCGCGATCCGCCGGCATTATCTCTATCGGATCATTTCCCGCCGGTCGCCGCTGGCGCTGGAGGCCCGCCGCGCCTGGTGGGTGCCGAAGGCGCTCGATCACGCGGCAATGCACGAGGCGGCACAGCGTCTCGTCGGTCACCACGACTTCACGACGTTCCGCTCGGCCCACTGCCAGGCGACGAGCCCGCTGCGCACGCTCGACCGGCTGGACGTGACGCGTGCGGGTGAGCTCATCGAAATCCGCGCCACGGCACAAAGCTTTCTACACAACCAGATCCGTTCCTTCGCAGGCTCGCTGAAGCTCGTCGGCGAGGGTAAATGGACGCCGGACGACCTGCAGGCGGCACTCGAAGCACGGGACCGCAAGGCGTGCGGCCCGGTCGCTCCGCCGGATGGACTCTATTTCATGCGGGTGGATTACTGAGCTGGAAACGGCAGCCCTCATCCGCCTGCTCAGCCTGGCATCAGGCCGAGCAGGCGCTGCAGGAATTGCATGATCATCAGCGGTGACAGCAGAAAGATCGCGGCAAGGGCGGCGGCGAGCAGATTCTGGTTGGCGGTAACGGTCCGCAAAAGGCGGAAGAGCAGTGCGGAGCTGACGACGAGCAGCAGAAGCCACAGCAGGGCTGCCATGCCGCCGCTGCCGGGTATGACCAGCAGCAGCGCGGCCGGCACCGCCATCGCATAGGTCAGCGGGACCTGGAGCCAATTGGTCGTGACGATCACCGGCACTACCAGGACCGAGAAGCCGAGCGGGCGCGAAAGGACGGCGATCAGCACGATCGGCAGCAGCCAGCTCACGAGGTCGACGACGAGAATCTTCCCGAAGAAGCCGATGCCGACCGTCGTGCCGGTTGGCATCGCCGAGAGGTAATAGAGCCGCCACGAGGCCCACCCCACGGCAAGCGCCGGCAGCGTCCAGAGGATCGCCGTGAAGGAGCGCCACAAACCGCTCTCGCTGATGTCCAGCCAGCGATAGCCTTCCTGGTTGCCCTGGATCAGCAGCCACAGCCCCTTTATGTAGACAAGGACCTCCTCAAGCAGCGGCATGACCGAACCAGCGGGCGATGAAGGTTTCGTAGATCCCGGTCAGGATTTCGAGATCGGCAAGGGCAACGCGTTCGTCGACCATGTGCATGGTCTTGCCCACAAGGCCGAATTCGACGACCGGGCAATAGTCCTTGATGAAGCGTGCGTCCGAGGTGCCGCCGGTGGTCGACAATTGCGGCTGCCGGCCGGTGACGGCCCCGACGGCGCCTGAGAGCGATTCGATGAGCGCGTTGTCGCGCGTCAGGAAGACGTGGCTCGGGCGCTCGTTCCAGGCGATCTCGTATCTGGCCGGAGCACGGCCGGGCCTGAGCGGGCTATCGCCTGCAGCGGCGCGGTCGAGGCGCGCGACGATCTCGGCCATCAGGCTTTCGGCCGTCCAGCGGTCGTTGAACCGGATGTTGAAGGCGGCGCTCGCCTTCGCGGGAATGACGTTCACCGCGGTATTGCCGACATCGATGGTGGTAACCTCGAGGTTCGAAGGTTGGAAATCTTCAGTGCCGTCATCAAAGGGCGGGTCCATCAGGGCCTGCGCGAGATGCAGGATACTGCGAACGGGATTGTCCGCAAGATGCGGATAGGCCGCGTGGCCCTGGACGCCGTGAACGGTGATCCGGCCGGAGAGCGACCCGCGCCGGCCGATCTTGATCATATCGCCGATGCTGCCCGGATTGGTCGGCTCGCCGACGAGACAGGCGTCCCATCGCTCGCCCCTTGCCGCCGCCCACTCGAGGAGTTTCACCGTGCCGTTGATCGCCGGGCCTTCCTCGTCGCCGGTGATCAGAAAGGAAATCGAGCCCTTCGGTGCGCCATGCTTTTCTATATGGCGGGCAACCGCCGCCACGAAACAGGCGATGCCGCCTTTCATGTCCACGGCGCCGCGTCCATACATTTCGCCCCCGGCGATAGCGGCGGAGAAGGGCGGTTGGCTCCAGGCGGCCTCGTCGCCGACCGGCACCACATCGGTGTGGCCGGCGAACATCAGATGCGGGCCGTCGCTCCCGATCCGGGCGTAAAGGTTTTCGATGTCGGGCGTTCCGGCTTCCTTCGCCACGACGCGGTCGATCTTGAAGCCGACCGGCGCAAGCATGGATTGAAGAGCCGCAAGCGCGCCCCCCTCGGCGGGCGTCACGGAGGGGCAGCGAATCAGGGCAGCGAGATTGGAAACGGGATCGGTCGGGAACATGGAGGGTATGCCTGCAGAGCCGGTTGGCCAGAAACGGAGCCAGGGAACAGAGACTGCCGGTTTATCCGATCGGTCATCCGCTGTCACCTCCGATGAGCGTCGGCCGGCCTTGATCGCGGCTCGAAATGAAAGCAGGCCGGACAATCGTCCGGCCTGCCATTGCACTTCGGGGGCAGGGGAGGCTACTCGCCGGGCGCGAGATGCGGTGCTTCGATATGCGCTCCGGTGTGCTTCAGCGGCCTTTCGCCGGAAAGCTTGCGGATCAGCACGTAGAAGACGGGCGTCATGAAGATGCCGAATGCCGTGACGCCGATCATGCCGGCAAACACCGCCACTCCCATGGCGGAGCGCATTTCCGCGCCGGCGCCGGTGGAGGTGACGAGCGGCACGACGCCCATGATGAAGGCCATCGAGGTCATCAGGATCGGCCTGAGCCTGAGCCGGCTCGCCTCGATCGCAGCACTGACGGCATTGCTGCCGGACAGTTCCAGTTCGCGGGCGAATTCGACGATCAGGATCGCGTTCTTTGCCGACAGACCCACCAGAACGATGAGGCCGATCTGGGTGAAGACGTTGTTGTCGCCGCCGGTCAGCCAGACGCCCGTCAGCGCCGCCATGATGCCCATCGGCACGATCAGTATGATCGCGATCGGCAGCATCAGGCTCTCATACTGAGCCGCAAGCACGAGGTAGACCAGCAGCAGCGCCAGCGGGAAGACGAGGATGCCCGAATTGCCGGCAAGGATCTGCTGATACGTCAGGTCCGTCCACTCGAATGAAATGCCGGGCGGCAGCGTCTCGGACGCGATCCGCTCGATGGCCGCCTGCGCCTGGCCGGAGGAGAAGCCGGGTGCCGGCCCGCCATTGATATCTGCGGCGAGGAAGCCGTTGTAGCGGATCGCCCGCTCGGCGCCGACCGTCTGCTCGACGTTGAGCAGGGCCGACAGCGGGATCATCTCGCCCGTCTGCGAACGCACCTTCAGCTTGCCGATGTCGTCGGCGTGGCTGCGATAGCTCGCATCGGCCTGGATGCGCACGCTGTAAGTGCGGCCGAACGCGTTGAAGTCGTTGACGTAGAGCGAACCCAGATAGATCTGCAGCGTCTCGAAAACGTCCGTGACCGCCACGCCGAGCTGGCGCGCCTTGGTGCGGTCGAGGTCGGCATAGAGCTGCGGCACGTTGATCTGGTAGCTCGAATAAAGTCCTGCGAGTTCCGGTGCCGCCATCGCCTTGGCGAGAACGGCCTTGGTCGCATCGTCCAGCGTCCGGTAGCCGAGGCCGTTTCTGTCCTCGATCTGCAGCTTGAAGCCGCCGGTCGTGCCGAGGCCCTGGACGGGCGGCGGCGGGAACATGGCGATGAAGGCGTCCTGGATTGCGCCGAACTCCTGGTTCAGTTGCATGGCGATGGCGCCACCCGAAAGTTCGGGTGTCGTACGCTCCTCGAACGGCTTCAGCGACACGAAGACGATGCCGGAGTTGGACGAGTTGGTGAATCCGTTGATCGACAGGCCCGGGAAGGCGATGGCGTGTTCGACGCCCGGATGCTTGAGGGCGATTTCGCTCATGCGCCGGATGACGTCTTCCGAGCGGTCGAGCGTGGCCGCGTCCGGCAGCTGCGCGAAGCCGATGAGGTATTGCTTGTCCTGCGCCGGCACGAAGCCGCCAGGCACCGCGCGAAAGAGCACGAAGGTGACGCCGAGGAGGACGGCATAGACGCCCATGACCAGCGATTTGCGGGTGAGAATGCCGCCGACGCCGCGGCCATAGGCCTGCGAACTCGCTCCGAAGAAGCGGTTGAAGCCGCGGAAGAACCAGCCGAACAACCCGTCCATGACGCGCGTCAGCCAGTCCTTCGGGGCGTGGTGATCCTTCAGGAGAAGGGCGGCGAGCGCGGGCGAGAGCGTCAGCGAGTTGAGGGCCGAAATCACCGTCGAGATCGCGATGGTGAGCGCGAACTGGCGGTAGAACTGACCGGTAAGGCCGGTGATGAAGGCGAGCGGCACGAATACCGCGACGAGCACCAGCGCGATCGCGATGATCGGTCCGGAGACTTCCGACATGGCGCGGTAGGTCGCCTGGATCGGAGACAGGCCCTGCTCGATGTTGCGTTCGACGTTTTCAACGACGACGATCGCGTCGTCGACGACGATGCCGATCGCCAGCACCAGGCCGAAAAGGCTGAGCGCATTGATCGAAAATCCGAAGACATACATCACCGCGAAAGTTCCGACGATCGAGACCGGCACGGCGACGAGCGGGATAATCGAGGCACGCCAGGTCTGCAGGAAGACGATGACGACGATGACGACGAGCGCGATTGCTTCGAGAAGCGTGTGGATAACCGACTCGATGGAGGCCCGGACGAACTGCGTCGTGTCGTAGACGATCTCGTAGTCGACGCCTTCCGGCATGGTCTGCTTCAGCTCGGCCATCACCTTGTGGACGTTTTCGGAGATCTGGATGGCGTTCGATCCGGGCGCCTGGAACACGCCCATGCCGACGGCGGCCTTGTTGTCGAGGAGCGAGCGCAGCGAGTAGTCCGCGGCTCCCATTTCGACGCGGGCGACGTCTCCGAGGCGCGTGATCTCCCCGCTCTCGCCCGATTTGACGACGATGTCGGCAAAATCCTCGGGTGTCTTGAGGCGGCCCTGAGCGTTGACGGAGAGTTGCAGGTCGAGGCCGGGAACCGACGGCGAAGCGCCGATGACGCCGGCGGCTGCCTGGACGTTCTGCCCGCGGACGGCGTTGGCGATGTCGCTCGCGGCAAGCCCGCGCTCTGCGGCCTTTTCGGGGTCGATCCAGACGCGCATGGAATAGTCGCCGCCGCCGAAGATCTGCACCTGGCCGACACCATCCACGCGCGCCAGCCGGTCCTTGACGTTCAGGACGCCGTAGTTGCGCAGATAGTTGATGTCGTATTGCCCGTTGGGCGAAATCAGGTGCACGACAAGCGTCAGGTCGGGCGAGCTTTTGACCGTCGTGACGCCGAGCCGGCGGACCTCTTCCGGCAGCCGCGGCTCGGCCTGCGAGACGCGGTTCTGCACCAGCTGCTGGGCCTGATCCGGATCGGTTCCGAGCTCGAAAGTGACGGTCAGCGTCATCAGGCCGTCGGCAGTCGCCTGGCTCTGCATGTAGAGCATGCCCTCGACGCCGTTGATCTGCTCTTCGAGCGGTGTGGCGACGGTTTCGGCGATGACGGCCGGATTGGCGCCCGGATATTGCGCCCTGACCACGATCTGCGGCGGCACGACTTCCGGATATTCGGAAATCGGCAGGCCGGTCATGCCGATGAGGCCGGCGACGAAGATGATCACGGAAAGAACGCCCGCAAAGACCGGGCGGTCGACGAAGAAGCGTGAGAAACTCATGGCATCCCCCTTGGGAACTTCAGGCAAGCGGAGGGCATCTGCGGCGAAGACTTGTCGCCGCGAGCACCGATGCATGCCGTTGAATGTCTTTTCAGCGCCCTGCTGTGACCAGGGCGCAACTTAGCTATGGCTTGGCGATCGAGGCGGTTGCCTGCTCGACCGGCTGCGGAGCGACCACGGCGCCGGGGCGCACGCGCTGCAGGCCGTTGACGACGATGCTCTCGCCTGGCTTCAGCCCGTTCTCCACGATCCGCAGACCGTCGGCGACGGGCCCGAGCGTCACCTGGCGATACTCCACCTTGTTGTCCGCTCCGACGACCAGGACGAATTTCTTGTCCTGATCCGAACTGACCGCACGGTCGCTGATCACCAGCTTTTCCTCAGGCTGCGGATCGCCGATCCGAATGCGCACGAACTGACCCGGGATCAGGCGCCCGTCGGCATTGGTGAGTTCCGCCCGAACGCGAATGGTGCCGGTTGCGGCGTCCACCTCGTTGTTGATGAGCTGGATATGGCCGGTGATCGGCGTTCCCTCGTCGGCGGACGTGCCGATTTCGACGGGGATGCGCTCGATCGCATCGATGCTGCCGGCCGAGACCGAGAGCTTGACGAGCGCGGCCGCGACGACCTCCTCGCTGACGTTGAAGCTCGCATAGATCGGATCCACCGACACGAGCGTCGTCAGGACCGGCGAGGCCGTGCCGGCGGTAACGAGATTGCCCGCCGTTACGTTGAGCCTGCCGACGCGGCCGCTGATCGGTGCGCGCACCTCGGTATATTCCAGGTCGAGCTTGGCTGTGTGCAGCGCCGCCTTCGCCGAACGGAGGTTCGCCCGCGCCTCGTCGTAGACGCTGAGCCTTTGGTCGACGCCGCTCTGCGGGATGGCGCTGGTGGTCACCAGCTTGCGGGCGCGTTCGAGCTCGGTTTTCGCGAGCGCGACGCGTGCTTCGGCTGCAGCAACCTGCGCCTCGGCCTGCTCGACGGCTGCGGCGAAAGGCTCAGGGTCGATTGTGACGAGCAGGTCGCCCTTTTCGACCAGCGCCCCTTCGCGGAAATGGGCACTCAGGATCGCGCCGCCGACACGAGGACGGATTTCGACGCGCTCGATCGCTTCGAGACGACCGGAGAAGCTCTCCCACGTCGTGATCTTCCGCGATACGGCCTTGGCAACGGAGACGGGCACGGCCGCCGGCGCCGCAGCGGGTGCTTCGGTCGCGGCATCCGCCTGGAAACGCTGAGGCAGCCCGAAGAAGACGGCTGCACCGCCGCCGATGGATAAAAGGATGCTCAAGCCGGCGCCCCAGAGGACCCGGCGGGTTACTGTCGATGTCATATTTTCTCCTCGCCGGTTGGGAGTCCGGCTCTATGCTCAGTGTTTTATGGGCTTACTGTTTATTTGCTACTGTTTGGCCGGCTTCGCCCCCGCCTGCTTGAAGAAGCGGGAGAAGATGCCGGATATGATTTCTTCGTGCGACGGCCAGTTTTCCTGAGCGGCGCCGCCGACAGGCAGCCATGAGGCGCGCCCGGGCAACACATGCATTTCCACCGGAACGCCGGCCCTGCGGAGACGCTCGGCATAGGCTTCGGCCTCGTCGCGCATGGGACATTCCTCGCTGGTGACGACGAGGGCGGGGACGAGCCCGCCGAGCCGGCTGCAATGGCCCGGAGCCGCATAGGGATGCGTGAGCCCGCTGCGCTCGCCGAGATATTGTTGCCAGCCTTCGGCGATCGATTGCACCGAACTCTGCGGACAGAACTTGCGAAACGAAGCCGTTGCCAGGCACGGGTCGAGCAACGGCGACAGCAGGATCTGTCCCTTGAGGTCGGTCAGGAACTGATCGCGCGCCATCAGCGCCAAGCCGGCCGCAAGATTGCCGCCCGCCTCTTCGCCGGCGACGAACAGCATCGATTTCTTGTGCGCGAACTGCGGACAGCGGCTGCGCATGGACGAAAGCATCGCATAGGCACAGTCGAGCGCCGCCGGAAACGGGTTCATGCACGCGGAAGGATATTCCGGCGAAATGACGACCGCGCCCGCGGCCGCCAAAGCATTGGCCACTTTTTCGCCGGTCGCCACCGAATCGCCGACGAATCCGCCGCCATGGAGATGCAGCACGATCGGCGGAGGCACGAGTAGCGACGCGCCACGGTAGACGCGCGCGCGGCACGAGCCTTTGCTCGTCTGCATCGTCTCTTCCGTAAATTGTGCGTTCATCTCTCTTGTCTCCGCCACGGGTGAATCCCTAGATGAGGGACAACTCGCGATGTTTGCAGCATAACATTGTCTTTCGTCTGGAATAGTCCGCGAGCTCTGATTACACTATTCGGTATTTCGAACAATTCGGTTATTGAAAATGGACCAACTCACGGCCATGCGCGCCTTTCTTCGGGTGGTGGAAACCGGCAATTTTACGCGTGCCTCCGCCTCCCTCAACATGCCGAAGGCGACCGTCACCAATCTCATCCAGGGGCTGGAGGCGCATTTGCGGACGAAACTGCTCAATCGCACGACGAGACGCGTCCTCGTCACGCCGGATGGCGCGCTCTACTACGAACGCGCGGCACGGCTGCTTTCCGACCTGGATGAACTGGACGGCAGCCTCTCGACCGCCCAGAGTCTCCCGAAGGGCCGCCTGAGGGTCGAGACTGCGAGCGCCTTCGCCAATCTCGTCATTATTCCCGCTTTGCCCGAATTCCATAAGAAGTACCCCGACATCCAGATCGATCTCGGGGTTTCCGATCGCACGATCGACTATCTCGCGGAGAACGTCGATTGCGCCATTCGCGCCGGTACCCTGACGGATCAGTCTCTGATCGCCCGGCGCATCACCGATATGAAGTTCGTCGCCTGCGCCTCGCGCGATTTTCTCGAGCGGCACCCGGTGCCGCAGCATCCTTCCGACCTTGAGAAGAATTGCTACGTCGTCGGCTATTTCCTGCCGAAGACCGGTCAGCAGATGCCGTTCCACTTCCGGCGCGGAAACGAGGAGATCGAGGTCAGTGGCCGCTATACCGTGGCCGCGAACGAATCGACCACCTATCTTGCCGCCGCCCGGGCGGGACTCGGCGTCATCCAGGCGCCGCTCTTCATGGTGCGCGAGGACCTCCGCAACGGAGCGATGCTTCCGGTTCTGCCCGACTGGGAGGTCGAACCGGTGCCGATCTATCTCGTCTATCCGCCGAACCGCCATTTGAGCAGCCGGCTACGCGTGTTTGCAGATTGGGTGGTCAGGGTGATGGCGCAGTCGCAGAACGGCGAGTGACCGTCCGCTCATCTGTTCTTCTCCTCAACGTAGCGCTCGCGCGCGGCGTCGAGTTCGCCGAAATGGGTCTCCGCCCAGCGGTCGAGAACGATCAGCGCTTCGCTCAGCGAGCGGCCCACCTCGCTCAGGCGATATTCGACATGCGGCGGCACGGTCCCCTTGTCCTCGCGGATCACCAGGCCGTTTCGCTCCAGTTCCTTCAGCGTCTGCGTCAGCATTTTCTGCGAGACGTCGCCAAGCCTGCGCATGAGCGCGGCATTGCGCATCGGGCCGGCCTCCAGCGCGGAGATGATCAGCATCGCCCATTTGCTGGCGACGAGTTCCAATGCGTGGCGCGAGGAGCATGTCGGATCGAAAACGCTGGGCGTCGACTTGATCGGAGGCGGGCAATTCGGGTTTCCGGACATTTTTGATAGTTACCAAAAGGTGCGTAATTGCACTTCGGTGCCCAGGCTACAAGATTGACGCCAGAGTTCAAATCGTTGGAGAACAGGAATGGCGTGGATCATGCTTATGGCGGCGAGCGCCGTCGAGATAGTCATGGGGCTTTCGCTCAAATATGCGCAAGGCTGGACACGGCCGGTACCCAGCATCATCGGCGTGGGCGCGGCATTGGGCAGCGTCTATCTGCTTACGATTGCGATGCGCGACCTCCCTGCCGGCACGGCCTATGCCGCATGGACAGGCATAGGCGCGGTCGGCATCACCGTCCTCGGCATGGTTCTCTTCGGTGATCCGGTATCCTGGCTCAGGCTTGCCTGCATTGCCATGATCATCGTCGCCGTCGCAGGCTTGCGCTTTCTGGAGGCTTGATCCGTAGGAATTCAAGTGCAGGTGTCCCGCGGGGTGCTGATCGCCCGGCGGGACGATGCAACGTCAGGGCTGGCGCTTCTTGGCGTTGTTGCGCTTCGCACCGGGCTTGACGTCGCCGGCTTTCTGCGGTTCGGGTTTGCCCTTCTTCTTGCCCCAGGGCTTCTCGCCACGGGTGTCCGGATGCGCGTCCCGCGCGACGGAAGGCTGCCCGTCGAACTTGCGTTTCGGCTTGAATTCCTTGCGCTCGCGCTCCGATGTGGGGCCCGGCGGCCGTTTTTTCTCGAAGTCCGGCTTGTCCTGCCGCGACCTGGGACTGTCCGGGGCTCCTGGAAGCGTTTTGACGCGAATGCCCTTTTCCAGCAACCGGTTCGGTCCGATCGCGGAGAGAAGGCGTTCGGCGCCGTCGGCCGTCATCTCGACATAGGTTTCCTCGGGCTGCATGCGGATTGCTCCGATGTCGCGCTTGCTCAGTTTGCCGTGCCGGCAGAGCATCGGGATCAGCCAGCGGGGCTCGGCATTCTGCTTGCGCCCGACGGAGAGGGAAAACCACTGGCCGCCCGCGAAGTCGGCTCGCGGAGGAGGGTCGCCGTCGCCCGTGAAGGCCGTGCCGTCGCGACGCGGCTTCCTGCGGTCATCATAGACGGCGACATCGGCAAGCTCCTCCGGAGCGGAACGGTTCGAGCGGAACTGCCGCACGAAGGCTGCAGCGATCTTTTCCGCCCCGTAGCGGCTGATCAGCGTCTCCACGATTGCCTGTTCATCCTCGTGCGGAGCATCGGCAAGGGCCGGATCGGCGGCTATGCGCTCGTCGTCGCGGCGCGTCACCTCGTCGGCCGACGGGGGCTTGGCCCAGGCGGCCGTAATCCTGGCGTTTTCGAGCAGCCGCTCGGCCTTGCGGCGGGCATTCACGGGCACGATCAGTGCGCTAACGCCCTTCTGTCCGGCGCGGCCGGTTCGGCCGCTGCGATGCAGCAGCGTGTCGGAGTTGGTCGGCAGGTCGGCATGAATCACGAGCTCCAGGCCCGGAAGATCGATCCCGCGCGCAGCAACGTCGGTCGCGATGCAAACGCGGGCGCGGCCATCGCGCATGGCCTGCAGCGCATGGGTGCGTTCGTTCTGGCTGAGCTCGCCGGAGAGCGCCACGACGGAAAAGCCGCGATTGTTGAAGCGGGCGGTCAGATGGTTGACCGCGGCGCGCGTCGAGCAGAAGACGATCGCGTTCCTCGCTTCGTAAAAGCGCAGCACGTTGATGATGGCATTCTCCCGGTCGCTCGGCGCGACCAGCAGCGCGCGATACTCGATGTCGCCGTGCTGCTTTTGCTCCGAGGTGATGCCGATGCGGACGGCATCGCGCTGGTAATTCCTGGCGAGCGTCGCGATCGAACGCGGCACGGTCGCCGAGAACATCAACGTGCGGCGCTCCTCCGGTGACGCCTCGAGAATGTACTCCAGGTCTTCACGGAAGCCGAGGTCCAACATCTCATCGGCCTCGTCGAGCACGACGGCTCTCAGTTCCGATATATCGAGCGATCCCCGGCGGATATGGTCGCAAAGCCGTCCCGGCGTGCCGACGACGATATGGGCGCCGCGTTCGAGCGTGCGCCGTTCGCTGCGCATGTCCATGCCGCCGACGCAGGAGGCGATGGTGGCCCCCGCGATCTCATAGAGCCAGTCGAGCTCGCGCATGACCTGCAGCGCCAATTCGCGCGTCGGCGCGATGACGAGCGCAAGCGGTGCCCCGGCAGGTGCGAATTTCGTTGCCGAACCGATCAGCGTCGGCGCCAGCGCCAGGCCGAACGCCACGGTCTTGCCGGAGCCGGTCTGGGCGGACACGAGCGCATCGGCGGTGCCGAGCGCCGGGTCCAGCATGGCCTGCTGAACCGGGGTCAGCGTCTCGTAACCGCGTTTTGCCAACGCCTCGGCGATCGCCGGCGCGATCCCTGCGAATTCTGTCATGTCTCTTCTTTCGGATTTCGGTTGTCGTCGGCGGAAGAGCGGACCCCGGTGCAGGTCGTCATCAGGCGTCGATTGCCGCGGCCCACGTGGTCGCGGCCCTGTTCAGTTGCCGCGCTACATACTTGGTGGGCATTGAAATGTACAGGGCGGAATCAATCTCCGGCCGGCGCATTGCGGCGGCTGCCATATTCATTTGGCCGGTTCGCACCCGGCCAGAGGCAGAGACCGATGAAAACGATCGGGCTCAGGACCGGGATGAAGAGGCAGAGCGCCAGCGGCCCGGGATAGCCGATATCGTGCAGGCGCTTGATCGCCAGCATGGCGATGGAGACGGTCGAAAGCACGCCCGAGACGATCAGCGCCAGCGTCCAGAGCGCGAGCGCCGCGTCGTCCACCTCGTTCTTCATCATCTGCACCAGAAAAATGGAGCCGACGGCGAACCAGAAGAGCCAGGCGAGGAGAAAGGGCAGGCGGCCGATACGGCCGGAGGGGCTGAAGAACAGCCACATCATGTTCGGCTGCCGCCCCTCCCTGGCCATCGTCAGTCCCGGAGCAATTCGTTGATGCCGGTCTTCGAGCGGGTCTTCTCGTCGACTCGCTTGACGATCACGGCGCAATAGAGGTTCGGCGCCGGCTGGCCGTTGGCCATGGTCGAGCCTGACGGCATGGAGCCGGCGACGACGACCGAGTAGGGCGGAACCTCTCCATACATAACCTCGCCCGTCGCGCGATCGACGATCTTCGTCGACTTGCCGATGAAGACGCCCATGCCGAGCACCGAACCCTCGCGGACGATGCAGCCTTCGACCACCTCGGAGCGCGCGCCGATGAAGCAATTGTCCTCGATGATGGTGGGTCCGGCCTGCATCGGCTCCAAGACGCCGCCGATGCCGACGCCGCCGGAAAGATGCACGTTCTTGCCGATCTGGGCGCAGGAGCCGACGGTCGCCCAGGTGTCGACCATCGTCCCCTCGCCGACATAGGCGCCGAGATTGACGAAGGAGGGCATCAGGACCGCATTCGGCGCGATATAGGCGGAGCGGCGGACCACGCAATTCGGAACGGCGCGGAAGCCGGCCTTCTCGAATTCGTTGACGCTCCAGCCGTCGAACTTGGAGGGCACCTTGTCCCACCAGGCGGCCTCGCCCGGGCCGCCCTTGACGAGTTCCATCGGATTGAGGCGGAAAGAGAGGAGCACGGCCTTCTTGAGCCACTGGTTGACGGTCCAGGTGCCGTCCGCACCGCGGTCGGCGACGCGTACCTTGCCGCTGTCGAGCAGGTTCAGCGCCGTTTCCACGGCATCGCGAACCGCACCGCGAGTGCCGGTATTGACGGCGTCGCGTTCTTCGAAGGCAGTCTCGATCGTCTGCGACAGGGAGGCAAGATCGTGGTTCGTCATCGGAATTCCTTACGTTCGGCGGTTTGTGCTGCAAGCTCTACTGCATAATTCCCGGAATCGGAACCGGCTTCACCGGATTATGCCGCGATTCGAGACGTCGTGCCGCTTCGCCGAAACCTGCCGTTTCCGGAAGGTATTCCTGAAAAGTTGAAGGCCTTTTCGGCTCACACTCTTCAACGGGGCTTGGCAAGTCTCGACGTTTCCGGCAGTAGGGACGCCTCTATCGCCGAGAATGACACGAAAGGACGCGTCCGGACGAGGTCTCCGGTGTTCGAAACGCGACGGGAAACGGAATATGGCACGCATGAAGAAGCGCACTCTACGCCGCAAGGACGGGGTCTGGGATCCGCTGGCGGACAGCTCCCAGAGCAGACAGCGCGCGTCGAGCGTGCCTTTGACGCCGCAATCGGCTTCGCCTACCTATCGTCTGGCCTATATCGACGACGATTTCCTCTGCCGTGAGGAACTGAGGCCCGTCCGCCTGCAGCTCGAGCTCCTGAAGACGGAGATGATGCTCGAGGAGCGCGGGATCAATTCCACCGTGGTGATGTTCGGCGGTGCGCGCATTCCGGAGCCCGGCGGCGAGGCGTGGGCCGCCAAGAACGACGTCCAGCGCAAGAATCTCGAGGCCGCTTCGGTCTATTATGACGAGGCGCGCAAGTTCGCGCGGCTGTGCTCGGAGCAGTCGGCAAAGCTCGGCTACAAGGAATATGTGGTCGTCACGGGTGGCGGCCCGGGTGTCATGGAAGCGGGCAATCGCGGCGCGGCCGACGTCGGCGCACCTTCGATCGGCCTGAACATCGTGCTTCAGCACGAGCAGGCGCCGAACCAGTTCGTCACGCCGGACCTGTCCTTCAATTTCCACTATTTCGCCATCCGCAAGATGCACTTCCTGCTGCGTGCCAAAGCGGTCACGGTCTTCCCGGGCGGCTTCGGCACGCTCGACGAACTGTTCGAAACGATGACGCTGATGCAGACCGGCCGGCTTGCCCTGGTGCCGCTCGTCCTGTTCGGCGAGAAGTTCTGGCGCAGCATCATCAATTTCGAGGCGCTGGCCGAATTCGGAACCATCGCGCCCGACGACATCGATCTGTTGCATTTCGTGGAGACGGCCGAGGAGGCATGGGACATCATCGCCCGTTTTTACGAGACGGTCGACCCGAAGTCGGTCCCGATGGCCTCCGGGCGACGGTAGTTACGCGACCGAAACGACGCGGCGCAGGAATCCGGCCAGGTCTTCCGTGACGTAGTCGATCTGATCGTCCGCATCGCTCGAAGTCTCCCAGGCCTCGGCGAACTCGTATTCGAGATTGCGCGGGACAAGCAGCACCGTCTTCATGCCGAGCGCCTTGGGCACGACCAGGTTGCGCGGCAGATCCTCGAACATGACCGCGTTGCGCGTGTCGATGCGGTGAAGGCCCATGAACTTGTCGTAGGTATCGCCGGCCGGCTTCGGTATGAAGCCGGCGGCGACGATGTCGAATATGTCGTTGAAATGCTCGAGGATGCCGAGTGCCCGCGCGGTCATCTCCGCATGGGCGACGCTGCCGTTGGTGAAGATGAACTTGCGTCCGGGCAGCGCCTTGATTGCCTCGCCGAGTGCCGGGTCGGCCGGCACCACGCTGTAGTCGATGGCATGGGCTCTTTCGAGAAATTCATTGGGGTCGATGCCGTGATGAAGCATCAGGCCCTGGAGCGTGGTGCCGTGGTCGCGGTAGTATTCCTTCTGCAGCTTCTTCGCCTCCGCAGGCTCCAGCGACAGGAGTTCGGCAACATAGGCCGTCATGTTGCGGTCGATCTGTGAGAACAGATTGACGTGATGCGGATAGAGTGTGTTGTCGAGGTCGAAGACCCAGTCGGTGACGTGGGCGAATTCGGCATGGGTCGGCGGGCGGTCGATCTTCTTCATGGGCGGGTTTATGACACGGGCAGCCTTGCGAAGCAAAACGGTTTGTTGAACGGGCTTCGATTGATCATGGATTGTTTTCTGCCCGCATGTTAGAGCGTCCCATCGTTTCGTGGAAACGCTGAAACAGTCTAACCAATTGAATCTTAAGCATTTCAGCGGAAAGACGCTGTACGCTTTTCCTGGAAGTGCTCCAGCAGGAAAATATGGAAACCTGGGTTCTCATCACCGTCGCCGCGGCCTTCCTTCAGAATGTCCGCTCCGCCATGCAGAAGCATCTGAAAGGGGTCATGGGCACCACCGGCGCGACTTTCGTCCGTTTCGGTTTCGGGCTGCCTTTCGCTCTTCTCTACCTCGTCCTGCTCTGGCGCGTCGGCGGGCATCAGTTGCCGGTGCCGAACGGCACTTTCTATCTCTGGGCCCTGGTCGGCGGCTTGGCGCAGATCGCCGCGACTTTTTTGCTCGTGCATCTCTTCTCTTTCCGCAACTTCGCGGTCGGTACGGCCTATTCCCGCACCGAACCCGCCCAGGCGGCACTCTTCGGATTGATCTTCCTCGGTGAAAAGGCGAGCCAGGGGGCGCTGGTTGCGATCGCCATTTCGGTGGTTGGCGTCATGCTGATCTCCGTTGCCCGAACGGCGCTCAGCGCGCGGTCGCTGCTTACATCGGTCTTCAGCCGCACGGCGGGGATCGGACTGCTCTCCGGCACCTTCTTCGGTCTTTCCGCCGTGTCCTACCGCTCGGCGTCGCTGGCGCTGGCGCCGAGTCTGCCTCAGCCGGACTATGTGATCCAGGCGAGCTTCACGCTCGGCTTCGTCATCCTGCTTCAGACGATCGTCATGCTCCTGTGGATCGTCGCGCGTGAACGCGACGAACTGATACGCATAGGCGCCGCCTGGAAGCCCGCTTTCGTCGTGGGTTTCGTGGGCGCCTCGGCCTCTTTCGGCTGGTTCGCGGCTATGACGCTGCAGCAGGCGGCGATCGTCAAGGTGGTCGCTCAGGTGGAGATGCTGTTCACCTTCGCCTCTTCCTTCTTCATCTTCCGGGAGTGGATCAACCGGCTCGAACTGGTCGGCTGCCTGCTGATCGTGCTCGGCGTTGTCATGCTGCTTGTCATGTGAGGGATCGGCGAGCAGCCAAAATAGATGCCCGAATTTCGGCGGACGGCGCGTGTGGCGGATGCTACAAAGCGATATGCTTTTCGATCTGCCTGATGACGATATCCTTTACGATGCGCTGCTGGCCCGCAGTTCCGATTACGAGGGCCAGGCCTTCGTCTGCGTCAAGAGCACCGGCATCTTCTGCCGGCTCTCATGTCCCGCGCGCAAGCCGAAGCGGGAGAACACTCTGTTTTTCGACAGCATTGCCGCCTGTATCAATTCCGGCTTCCGGCCGTGCCAGCGCTGCCGCCCGCTTGAAGAGGCGTCCGGGAAAGATCCGCTCGTCAAGGAACTCATCGGCTTGCTCGACCGCCGGCCGGACCATCGCTGGACGGAGGGCGATCTCGTGCGTCGCGGCTTCGATCCGTCGACCGTGCGGCGCGCCTTCAAGCGATCCCTCGGCATCACCTTTCTCGATCTCGCCCGTCAGCGGCGAATGGGCGAGGCGGCCCGCCAGCTCTCCGGCGGCGCCAGCGTCATCGAGGCGCAGCTCGACGCGGGCTATGAATCTCCGAGCGGTTTTCGCGCCGCCTTCGGCCGGTTGATCGGGAAGGCCCCTGCAAAATCGCAGGGCCGCGTGCTGCTCTTTGCCGACTGGATCGATACGCCGCTCGGTCCCATGGTGGCGGTGGCCGACCAGATGCATCTTCACCTCATCGAATTCCATGACCGCAAGGCTCTCCCGGCCGAAATGGAAAAACTCAAGCGCAAGACGCTCTCAGCGGTGGTGCCCGGCAGAACGCCGCCCATCGACCAGGTGGAGCGTGAGCTCGACGATTATTTTGCCGGTCGCTCCGCCGATTTTCGCACACCGCTCGCTTTTGGCGGCAGTGCCTTCGAACGCCAGGTATGGACGGAGCTCGGCGCGATACCCGTCGGCGAGACCCGCTCCTACAGCGAGATCGCGCGAAAGGTCGCAACCCCGCAGGCGGTGCGTGCCGTGGCGAGGGCCAACGGCACCAATTGCCTCGCAATCGTCGTGCCTTGCCACCGATGCATCGGGGCGGACGGATCGCTGACGGGCTATGGCGGCGGGCTCCGGCGCAAACAATGGCTGCTTCGCCACGAGGGCAGGATGCGCCCTGTCGGGCTTTTCGGAGATGGAGACGGGGGGAAGCCTGTGCAGGCCGCCGTTCCGACGGTGTAATGAATCATCAACGTGATGGATTGGGAGAAAAGACGATGAGCCAGGAAGAAAGAGCGCGCGCCTTCGCGGCACTGCATCGAAAAGGCAACCCGGTCGTTCTGTACAACATCTGGGATGCAGGCAGCGCCCGGTGCGTGGCCGACGCCGGTGCCAAGGCGCTCGCCACCGGGAGCTGGTCGGTTGCGGCGGCACATGGATATGCCGACGGACAGAGGCTGCCACTGCCTCTGCTGCTCGAGACCGTGCGCGAGATCGTCGCCGCAACGGACCTGCCGCTATCGGCGGACTTCGAAGGCGCCTATTCGGAGGACCCGGCCCAGGCCGCGGCCAACGTCGCGCAAGTGATCGATGCGGGTGCCATCGGCATCAATTTCGAAGATCAGGTCGTGGGCAAGGGCGGCATTCACCCGGTCGACAAACAGGCGATCCGCATCCGCGCCATCCGCGACATGGCGGAGCGCCAGGGTGTCCCGCTGTTCATCAACGCCCGCACCGACCTCTTCCTGCAGGAGAGCGATTCGACGCGCCACGCGGCCCTGATGGAGGATGCCATCGCCCGCGCCAAGGCCTATGCCGAGGCGGGCGCAAGCGGCTTCTTCGCACCGGGGCTCGCCGACGGAGACCTCATCGCCAGGCTCTGTGCGGCGTCGGCTCTGCCGGTGAACGTGATGATGAAGCCGGGGGCGCCGGACATTGCCGCGCTTGCGGCCGCCGGCGTCGGGCGGGTGAGCTATGGACCGTTCCCATACCGGGCGATGATCGCCTGGCTGCGCGGCGAGGCGGAGAAGGTTTATGGGAGCGGGGGGAAGTAGCTGCGGCGGAGCGGCGGTTTGAGGATATGCTCTTCAAGGTAAATTGCCCCTCATCCGCCTGCCGGCACCTTCTCCCCGCAGGCGGGGAGAAGGGACAAGCGAAGGCCGCCTTGCCTCAATTGGGCGCTGCTGCAAGAGAGTACGACTATCTGAGGCAGGTCCCCTCTCCCCGCGTGCGGGGAGAGGGCTAGTCCTCGGGTTAAACCCGAGGAGAGGGGCTTGGTCCCCTGTTTTTGAGTTACGGCACGATCAGCGTGCCCGCGCCGTGCTCGGTGAAGATTTCGAGCAGAACCGAATGCGCCGTCTTGCCGTTGAGAATGACGACACCCTGGACGCCGGCCTTGATCGCCTCGATGCAGGTTTCCACCTTCGGGATCATGCCGCCCGAGATCGTGCCGTCGGCGATCAGTGCCCGTGCTTCGGCGACCGAAAGCTGCTTGATGAGCTCGCCCTTCTTGTTGAGGACGCCGGGAACGTCGGTCAGGAAGAGAAGGCGCGTCGCGTTGAGCGCGCCGGCGATGGCGCCGGCAAAGGTGTCGGCGTTGATGTTGTAGGTGTGACCGTCCCGGCCCGGCGCCACAGGCGCGATCACCGGGATCATCTCGGAGCGGGCGAGCAGATCGAGAAGCGTGCGGTCGACCTCGACCACATCGCCGACGAATCCGAGGTCGAGCACGCGCTCGATGTTGGAATCCGGGTCGCGGATGGTCTTCTTCGCCTTTTCAGCAAAGACCATGTTGCCGTCCTTGCCGCAAAGCCCGATCGCCCACTCGCCCGTCTGGTTGATGAGCGCGACGATCTCCTTGTTGATCGATCCGGCAAGCACCATTTCGACGATCTCGACCGTCTTCTCATCGGTGACGCGAAGTCCGCCCTCGAATTTGGATTCGATGCCCATCTTGTTGAGCATGGCCCCGATCTGAGGGCCGCCGCCATGCACGACGATCGGGTTGACGCCGGACTGCTTCAGAAGCGCGATGTCGCTGGCAAAGGCGCGCCCGAGTTCGGCATTGCCCATGGCGTGACCGCCATATTTGACGACAATCGTCTTGTTCTCGTAGCGCTGCATGTAGGGCAGGGCCTGGGTGAGCAGACGGGCCTGAATTTCGCTTTCTGATGCGGACATGGCGGATCCTCGAAAAATACCGGCTGCTCTTTAGCGCAACTCTCCGGCGGATGGAATGATCCGGGCGCAACATAAAGCCATTGTGACGGCAAACCGTGTGGTCTTGCCGAAGTGCTCGAAGTGTGCGCGGCAGGGCGGACAAGCCGATTGACGGAGCTGGCGATTTGACTGATCCTGCTTTGATCCGGAAAGGACCGCGACCCCCGGGGGCAGGCGCTTGAAGCTCGCCCGGAAGAGGTCGAAGGGAACCGTGCCGAGACTTCTTGAGCTGAGAGAGTACAGGGAGCCATGACGACGCAGAAGC
This sequence comes from Sinorhizobium arboris LMG 14919, assembly GCF_000427465.1. Taxonomy (NCBI): domain Bacteria; kingdom Pseudomonadati; phylum Pseudomonadota; class Alphaproteobacteria; order Hyphomicrobiales; family Rhizobiaceae; genus Sinorhizobium; species Sinorhizobium arboris. The sequence goes on from NZ_ATYB01000014.1 coordinate 78,629, forward strand.
CCGAAAGCGGAGATTCCCGCCGCGACGAGGTGATTGCGGGAGAATACGTGCTCGGCGTCCTGTCTGCCGAAGACCGCCGCAAGGCCGAGGCGCGCATGGCAACGGACCGGAACTTCGCCGCCATGGTGGTTCGCTGGCAAAACAATCTCGCGGCCTTCGGCGGAGCCTATGAACCGGATGCGCCGCGACGCAGGTTCGGCTCCGCCGGGCGGGGGGCCTTCGAAGCCGGCCGGGACGCAAACGGCCCCCGCGGTGCCTGGGGTTCGCTTCCCCTCTGGCGCAGCATCGCCCTCGCGTCGCTTTCGGCGGTCGTCGTGATGGCAGGTGCCATGGCGGGGTTTTTCAGCGATCGCCGAGGCGGTGCGCCGCTCGTGGCCAGCCTGGTATCGCATGGCAATGCCGACCTCGTCGCGCATTACGAGCCAGGCACGGGACGCCTCAGGCTTTCGCCGGTAGCCGCGGGACAGACGGAGGAGAAATCGCTCGAACTCTGGCTGATCAATGATGACGATCCTCCGGTGTCGCTCGGCGTGCTGCCACCTTCCGGTGAAGGGGAAATCGTCCTTGAGCCGGGACTGCGAAGGCAGATTGCCACGGGTTCGAAGCTTTCCGTCAGTGTCGAGCCGCTGGGCGGCTCGACGACCGGCTCGCCCACCGGCGCGGTCATCGCGCAAGGCACGGCGCGCGGCATCTAGCTCTGCCAGGGCGAGGCAGTCACGGCGGTCGATCAGCCTTGTTTTGGCAGAAGTGCCGCAGCTCCTTGGAGCGCCGTACGTCCGAATGGACGCACAAAGGGCGCTCTAACTTATTGAACCGACACCTCGTGCTTTCCGAAAATCGATTCCGATTTTCGGGCCGATGCGGTAGATTAGCGACATCAGGTCGGACCGCCCTGATGCGGGACGAAGAAGCACTTTCCCATCACGCTCCGGGTTCGGCCAATGCCAGTTGCATCGCCCGATGGAGGTTTCGATGATCAGCCGGCGCAACTTGCTGATGGCGGGCGCGGCCCTGGCGGCCGTGATCGCCCTGCGCGGTCTCGTATGGCCCATGCGCACCGTCGCCGGCGAAACCTTCGAAATCACCAGAACCGATGCGCAGTGGCGGGCGCTGCTGGGTGAGGAGCGCTATCGCATTTTGCGCGAGGAGGGCACGGAGCCGCCCTTCAGCAGCACGCTCAACGATGAAAAGCGGAGCGGCGTCTTTCACTGTGCGGGATGCGAGCTGCCTGTTTATTCCTCCGAGGCGAAATACGAAAGCGGTACCGGCTGGCCGAGCTTCTGGCAGGCGCTTCCCAACGCGATCGGCACGCGCGAGGACGATTCCCTGTTCATGACGAGGGTCGAATGCCACTGTCGCCGCTGCGGCGGTCATCTTGGCCATATCTTCGACGACGGTCCGCCGCCGACCGGCAAGCGGCACTGCATCAACGGGCTAGCACTGGTATTCGTACCGGAGGCGGTTTGAGCATGGCTGTGCGGCCTTCTCGCCGACTCCGGCGAGAAGGCCGAGGCTGGGACGAGCGGCGACCGCGCCCGGAAATCGATCAGAATGCCCCCGCCTGCGGCGACGACGTCCGCGTCTCGGATAGGGCTGCCTGAAGCCTCTGCTCCTGTTCCGGCGAGAGCGACGTCTTCAGCACGCGGCCGCGCAGCCCGGAGAATTCGGCCAGGACCTTTTCCGGCTGCACCTTGCGCACCAGGACGAAGAGCGCCGAGGAATTGTTCGGGATGGTGTTGCCGAGCGATTTGATGAAATCGTCGTCGATCCCGTAATCGACGAGCGATCCGGAAAGCGCACCGGCGCCCGCGCCAAGAGCGCCGCCGATGGCGAAACCCGCGAGCGGATTGAGGAAGAGCAGCCCCACGAGCCCGCCCCAGAGGGAACCGGAAAGAAGGCCGGACGTCGCGCCGACGGTGGTGAGATTCATGCTCTGCTTGAGATGCACCTTTCCGTCGGCGTCGCGCACGACGACGACCGCATCCTCCAGATCGATCAGATATTCCTTCCCGAGGCTGTTGAGCTTCAAGAGGACCTTGTCGGCCTCATCGGTCGAATCGAAACCCACGACAATCAAATCGGACATGTTTCTCTCTCCTGATCCTACCGGCAGACAATCTGCCGCCGCGAGGCAGAGATAGAGCGCTTTTCATGTCAGGGTAGTGACGGAGGTCAAAGACGAGGGGGGCTCGCCTTTCCGGCGTCGTCGCGCGCGTCAGCGCGCCACGGCAAGCTCGATCGCCGCGCGCAACTCGTCGATGCCTTCGCCCTTATCCGACGACGTGGACAGGACTTCCGGATAGGCCGCCGGCCGCTTCTTGATCTTTTCGAGCGTCTCCGCAACGAGTCGCGGCACGCCGGCCGCCTTGATCTTGTCCGTCTTCGTCAGCACGATCTGATAGGACACTGCAGCCTTGTCGAGGAGTGCCAGCACGTCCTCGTCGTTCTTCTTGATGCCGTGGCGCGCGTCGATCAGCACGTAGACGCGCTTCAGCGTCGAGCGGCCGCGCAGATAGTCGAATACCAGCTTCGTCCAGGTATCGACCTGTTCCTTGGGAGCCTGGGCATAGCCGTAACCCGGCATGTCGACGAGCGCCATCGGCGGCAAGTCGTCCGCCTCGCCGGAATAGCCGTCCGGAACGAAATAGTTGAGTTCCTGGGTGCGACCGGGCGTGTTCGACGTGCGTGCAAGGCCCTTATGGCCCACGAGTGCGTTGATAAGCGACGACTTGCCGACATTGGAGCGGCCGGCAAAGGCGATCTCCGTCGGTCCTTCGGGCGGCAGGAACTTCATCGACGGCACGCCGCGGATGAATATCCACGGCCGGCCGAAGACGCTTTCGGCATTCTGCTTTTTGGTCCCGGACATGTTCTGGCGTTTCCTCTTTGCCTCGCCGGCATCAGGCTTTTGTGGTGGCTTGTCAAGCTTTGGAGCGCCTGTCGGCACCGGTGACGGATCCTGAGGATCTAAAAGAAAAAGCCCCGGAACGCATGGTTCCGAGGCTTTCATGCGAGCCTGTCTGCCGCTATTCCGCCGGCTTGGGTTTCTTCGAGAAGAGCGACTTCAGATTGTCGAAGAGCTCGACCTTGACGCCCTGGCGCTTCATGATGATGCCCTGCTGCAGGATCGACAGCGTGTTGTTCCAGGCCCAGTAGATCACGAGACCGGCCGGGAACGACGCCAGCATGAAGGTGAAGACCACCGGCATCCAGGTGAAGAGCATCGCCTGGGTCGGGTCCGGCGGCGTCGGGTTCATGCGCATCTGCAGGAACATGGTGATGCCCATGATGATCGGCCAGATGCCCAGATGCAGGAAGGCGGGCCCCTCGAACGGCAGGAGGCCGAAAAGGTTGACGATCGTCGTCGGATCGGGCGCGGAGAGATCCTGAATCCAGCCGAAGAAGGGCGCATGGCGCATCTCGATGGTGACGTAGATCACCTTGTAGAGCGCGAAGAACACCGGGATCTGAATGAGGATCGGCCAGCAGCCCGCCAGCGGATTGATCTTCTCTTCCTTGTAGAGCTGCATCATCGCCTGTTGCAGACCCATGCGGTCATCGCCGAACTTCTTCTTCAGTTCCTCCATTTTCGGCTGAACCTTCTTCATGTTCGCCATCGATGCGTATTGCTTGTTGGCGAGCGGGAAGAAAATGAGCTTGACGACGATCGTGGTAATCAGGATCGCGATGCCGAAATTGCCAAACAGACGGAAGAAGAAATCCATCATTTTGAACATCGGCTTGGTGATGAAGTAAAACCAGCCCCAGTCGATCAGCTTGTCGAAATTGGGGATCGAATAGGCCACTTCGTAATTGTCGACGACCGGGACTTCCTTGGCGCCGGCGAAGACGAGGTTTTTTAGCTCCACGGACTGGCCCGGGGCGACCGTGACCGCATCGCTCTTGTAGTCGCTCTGGTAACGCGGGCGCCCGTCGGCGAAATGCGAGAAGCGGATGTCGAAGGGCGTCGCCTGCGGCGGCACGATCGTCGCGGCCCAGTATTTGTCGGTGATGCCCAGCCATCCGCCCGTGGATTTGCCCGGCTCGACGGGCTCGTCGTCTTCCACCTTGGAATAGCCGACTTCCTGGAGGCCATGCTCTCCCGCGACGCCGACGAAGCCCTCGTGGAGCACGTAGATGCTCGGCGTCGTCGGCTTGTTGAAGCGCGTGACGCGGCCATAGGAGGACAGGGAAACCGGCGCGGCGGTCTCGTTCTTGATGCTGTCGACCACCTGGAACATGTAGCGGTCGTCAACCGAGACGGTCCGCGTAAAGGTGATGCCCTTGTCGTTCGTGTAGCTCAGCGTCACCGGCGTCGAGGGGGTGAGCTTGTCGCCGCCCGAAAGCGTCCATATGGTCTGCGGACCCGGAACCGATCCGGTCGCATCCGATCCGATATAGCCGATTTCCGTGAAATAGCCGTCGGCGGTCTCCGCCGGGCTGAAGAGCGTGATGACGGGGCTCTTCGGGTCGACGGTTTCGTGGTAGCCCTTGAGCTTCAGGTCGTCGAAGCGTGCGCCGGTCAGGTTGATGGAGCCGGAAAGCGCCGGCGTGTCGATCGCCACGCGGGCCGATTTGCCGATCGCCTGGTCACGGCTTTCGCCCGCGCCCGGGATCGCCCCGCCAGGCAGCGCCTGTCCCGGTGCAGCCGGCTGAGCGCCTGGCTGTTGCTGGGTCTGTTGCGTCTGCCGCGCCTGTTCCGCAGCGATACGCTCCTTCTCCATCTTCGGGCTGACATAGAAGAACTGCCAAGCGATGAGGATCAGCACGGAAAGGGCGATCGCCACGAAATAATTGCGGTTGTTTTCCATCATGATTTCCTGGAACCGGCCGGTGGCCGCTTCTGTTTCGGCTTATTTTCGATGCGATCCCGAAGCGCCCGAGTCAATGCGTCAAAAGGGGCATTCAGGAGATCGCGCCGGGCGACAATCACATAGTCGTGTCCGGGTTTCATTGCAAACCCGGCCGCAAGCCGCACGGCTTCCTTGAGGCGTCGGCGCATGCGGTTTCGCTCGACGGCATTGCCGTGCTTCTTGGTAACGGTGAAGCCGACGCGGGCTTCTCCCTCCGGATCGTTCCGGTCAAGAACTTCGAGGAGAAATAGCGGGCCCCTGCGGCTTTCTCCAGCCCGGACCGCCAAAAACTGCGGACGGCTTTTCAGCCGTCCGACAGCCATCTTGTCTTTTTCTGTCGTCATTTGCCCGGACATAAGGTTTCGGGCAGGTTCGGCTTACGCCGAAAGACGCTTGCGGCCACGAGCCCTGCGGGCTGCAAGGACCTTGCGCCCACCCTTGGTGGACATGCGTGCACGGAAGCCGTGACGGCGCTTGCGAACAAGCTTGGACGGTTGGTAGGTACGCTTCATTTATTTAAATACCGCGGTGTGCGGCCCTTCTTGGGTTTGCATGATGCAAGAGCGTTTACGCGCCGGGCATGGCTCCGCCAACGGGCGGCTCGACCGGACGTGCGCGGCTTATAGGTATAAAACGCCGGTAAAGTCAATTCCCGAGCGCCGGCACATGCTCGCGGGCCGCCGCGGGACACCCCTAAAAATCGAGTGCCGGATGGGTGCTTTGTTAACCACGGGCATTTTAGCATTTACTCAGTTGCGTGTAAGCCGTGAGATGCTTCCCGTTTGAGGCGAGTCTCGGCTGGGGGACAGGAACAGGAAATGAAAATTCGGGGAAAGATAAACCTGATCGTCGGCATCATGAGTCTGCTGGCGATAGCGATCACCGGCATGTCGTTGCTGATCGTGAGCGAGTACAACCAGCGCCTCGGCGAATACCAGAACGCATCCGACCGGGCCTTCAAGGGCGAGCGGCTCAATCGTCTGGTAACGGCCGTGGTGATGGAGGCGCGTGGCATCTACGCGGCGCCGACGGTGGAGAAGGCAAAGCCTTTTGCCGAGGGGATTCTCAAGAACCTCGACAAGATCGATGCGCTGCTCGCAGAGTGGCGGCCGCTGGTGCCGGCCGACGTCCTGCCCGCTTTCGATACCCTCGTCAAACGCGCGGAGGAATTCAAGGCGTTCCGAAGTGAGACGGCTCGCCTCGGCACCGAGGTTGCGCCGCAAGCGGCCAACGACCAGGGCAACAACGAGGCGAACCGGGCCAATCGCAAGGCCTTCCAGTCTGAAATCGACGTGGTCGTCGACGCGAACCTCGCCTCGCTTGACGCGATTACGGCAGATCTTGCCGACTACAAGCGCTCGATCGTGCTGATCGTCCTTGCGACCGCGGCCCTCGGCATGCTGGCCGGAATCGGCGCCGCCTTCTATATCGCGACCAGTCACCTCAGCCGTCCGATCCTGGATCTGACGGGCAAGATGAAACTGCTTGCGGGCGGCGACCTGTCGGTGGATGTACCCTTCGCCGGGCGCAAAGACGAGATCGGCGACATGGCGGCAGCGGTCGAAGTCTTCAAACAGAACAGCCTCGCCGTGCGCGAGCTCAATGCCCAGGAAGAGGTCTTGCGCGAAAAGAGCGCGGACCTGCAGTCGAGCATCGCAACGGTCGTCGCGGCTGCTGCGGCAGGCGATTTCACCCGGCGCATCAGCAAGGACTACGACAACGACGATCTCAACCGCTTTGCGGCGAGCGTCAACGAGCTGGTAAGCAGCGTCGATACGGGTATCGCCGAGACCCGGAGGGTCATTGCGAGCTTGGCGACGGGCGACCTGACGCAGAGCATGAAGGGCCAGTTCCAGGGCGCCTTCGCCGAGCTGCAGACGAATGTCAACGATACCTTGCAGACCCTGCAGAAGACCTTGCGCGAGGTCCGCATGACGACGGACTCGATCAATGGGAACTCTACGGAGCTGCGCAGTGCCGCCGACGATCTTTCCAAGCGGACGGAACAGCAGGCCGCAGCTCTGGAGGAAACCTCGGCAGCGCTCGACGAGATAACCGCTGCGGTCCGCAATTCGACCGAGCGGGCCCAGGAGGCGACGGTCATGGTGGCGGAGGCGAAGGACAGCGCGGCGGAGTCGGCATCGGTCGTCCGCAACGCCATCGACGCCATGGGCCGGATCGAGCAGGCTTCAAGCGAGATCGGCCAGATCACCAACGTCATCGACGAGATCGCCTTCCAAACGAACCTGCTGGCACTGAATGCAGGCGTCGAGGCGGCGCGCGCCGGAGATGCCGGCAAGGGGTTCGCCGTCGTTGCCCAGGAAGTCCGCGAACTCGCCCAGCGTGCCGCCAGCGCCGCCAAGGAGATCAAGTCGCTGATCTCCAAATCCGGCGACGAGGTGGCCACCGGTGTCAAGCTCGTCCAGGCGACGGGAGCGGCGCTCGGTCAGATCGAGACGCGCGTCCTCAAGATCAACGATCACATCCATTCGATAGCGACGGCCGCACGCGAGCAGTCTACGGGGCTGGGCGAAGTCAGCACCGCCGTGAACCAGATGGATCAGGTCACGCAGCGCAACGCCGCCATGGTGGAGGAGGCGAATGCCGCGACGCACAAGCTGTCGGCCGAAGCCGACAATCTCGCCAGCCTTATCGCCTACTTCAAGGTCGAGCGTGAGGCGGTGCGTACGGTCGCGCCCGCAAGGGACGCAAGCCGCCCGGTAGCCTCGCCCGCCCGGCGCATGATGGGCACTGTCGCACGTGCATTCGGCAATGGCTCCGCCGCGGCCGCCCGTGATGATTGGGAGGAGTTCTGAGCCAGGCTGTCGGCGCGAGCTCCAGTCGCGGAATGCCAGCTTCGCTCGCGGCGATCTGTCGGTCGCCGCGAGCGGCATTTCCGGAGGAGCCTTCGCCGGGAAAACCCGCCGGTTCACGTCGGCGTGACCTGTCGCCGCGGCCCGGTCACGCCGACGTTTGTCGACGCGACCATTCGTTATTGGTTTCGGGGGTGAAATCCTTCTAATTCGGGGGCAAAATCGCACCGGAAGCAAATCGCATGAGCCATGGTACCAGCAACGGGACGGAAGAAGGCCCGGCTCTCGAACCCTCCTCGAGCCGCCGAGACCTGCAATCTGTTGCGCGTCGCTCCCCCTGGCGTTTCGTACCGTTTTCGCTTCTGCTTGCGGGCGGTGCCCTGGGCTATGCCTATGGCCTGCAGGACTATCTCTCGTTGTCTGCGCTCGTCGACCACCGCGAGACGCTTGCCGGCTATGTCGCCGCCTATCCGTTCCGCTCGGCATTCGTCTTCTTCGCGACCTATGTCGCGGTGGTGGTCTTCTCCGTTCCGGTTGCATCGGTGCTGACGATCTCCGCCGGCTTCCTTTTCGGCTGGCTTGGCGGCGCGACCGTTGCGGTTCTCGCCGCCACGCTGGGCGCTTGCCTGCTGTTTGTCGCCGCTCGCGGCGCCTTCAGCGACGTCCTGAGGCGCCGCGCCGGCGGATTCCTGGACCGCCTTGCCGAAGGATTTCGGGAAAACGCGTTCCTCTATCTCCTGGTCCTGCGGCTGGCACCGGTCTTCCCCTTCTTCGTGATCAATATCGCGCCCGCCTTTTTCCAGGTGAAGCTGCGCACCTATGCGATCGCCACGCTGATCGGCATCGTGCCCGGCACTCTCGCCTATACGTGGCTGGGCTGCGGCCTCGGCGAGGTGATCGCCCTTGCGGCGGCAAGCGGCCGCGAGCTTGCCCTTTCTGACTTCGTCACCAGGGATATTTCCCTGGCGCTCGTTGCGCTTGCGCTCATTGCGGCGTTGCCTCTGGCATTCAGGCTAATACAGTCGCGCCGGAAAGGCGCGTGACGAAGGCGGGAGGGGGCAGCGGCGTGGCGAAGATACTGACACCCGATATTTGCGTCATCGGAGGCGGTGCCGCCGGACTTTCGGTTGCCGCCGGTGCCGCCGCCTTCGGCGTACCAGTCGTCCTGGTCGAGCACGGCCGGATGGGCGGCGATTGCCTGAACTACGGCTGCGTGCCGTCAAAAGCTCTGATCGCCGCCGCGAAGCACGCGGAAGCCGTCCGCAAGGCAGCGGAATTCGGCATCGCAGCGTCAGGACCGGTCATTGATTACGAGCGGCTGACGGCACGCATACAGTCCGTGATAGAGGCCATCGCACCGCATGATTCCGTGGAACGCTTCACAGGTCTTGGCGTCGAGGTGATCGAGGCAACGGCCCGCTTCGTCGATGACCGCACGATCGCTGCCGGCGACCACCTCATCCGCGCCCGCCGCTTCGTGATCGCCACGGGCTCCTCGCCTGCCATTCCCCCGATCCCCGGTCTTGCGGAAACGCCATTCCTCACCAACGAAACGCTCTTCGCACTGAAACACCTGCCGCGGCATCTCGTTGTCATCGGCGCAGGCGCGGTCGGCCTCGAGATGGCCGGGGCTCACCGCCGGTTGGGCGCCGATGTGACGGTCGTGGACAGCGCCGCGGCGCTTTCCGGCCAGGATCCGGAACTGGCGGCGGTGGTCCTTGAGCATGTCCGTGCGGAGGGCACGATCCTTCATGAGCACACGAGAATCCGCTCGGTCGCGGCGGCAGAGTCCGGCGTCAGGCTCCTCTGCGAAAGCGACGACGGAGCCTTCGAGATCGAGGGGAGCGACTTGCTGGTGGCTGCCGGCCGTGGTCCCGGCCACGGATCGCTCGACCTCGATGCGGCCGGCATTCGCCACGGTCAAAAGCACATAGAGGTCGGGGCGGATCTGAGGACGAGCAACCGCCGCGTTTACGCGGTGGGAGATGCGGCGGGCGGCCTGTTCACCCACCAGGCGAGCTATCATGCGCGGCTGGTGCTGCAGCAGATCATCTTCCGCCTGCCGGCGCGTGAGAGGCCCGCAATCGTTCCCCGCGTGGTCTTCACCGCGCCTGAGCTGGCGCAGGTGGGGCTGACGGCGGAGCGGGCGCAGGAAATCGCCCCGGGAGCAAGAACCGTCCGCGTGGACTATTCCGACAACGACCGTTCCCGCACCGATGGCCTCGGCCGCGGACTGATCAAGATCGTCGTAGGCAGGCGAGGTCGGGTGCTCGGCGCCGGCATTGCGGGCCCTGGAGCGGGGGAGATGATCAATCTCTGGGCTTTCGCCGTCGCGAACCGCCTGACGCTCAATCATTTCCAGACTTATGTCGCACCCTATCCGACTCTCTCCGAGATTGGAAAACAGGCGGCGATCTCCTATTATTCCCCCATGGCGCGAAATCGCCTTCTGCGAACCGTGATCCGGTTCCTGCGGAATTTCGGCTGACGTCGGAGGCAGAGAGTGCGCGGGTTTCGGCCCGCATCCCGCTCTGGCCTATCAGAATCGATCACGATGATTTCAGGTCGATCCACCTGAAATCATCGTGATCCAGGGAATGTTGTAGAGTTATGGCAGAAGACGCGCGTCCGGCCAATGCGAGTGCGGCACCTCGAGCAGCGGTCGGCTTTCTTGGCGGGCTTTCCGGCAAATTGCTGCTGCTGACCGTCGCCTTCGTGATGCTGGCCGAGGTGCTGATCTTCGTGCCTTCCGTCGCCAATATGCGCATTCGCTGGCTGCAGGACCGCCTGAACACCGTGGCGGCGGCGGCCGTCGTGGTCGACGGGCTCCAGAACGTCGAACTGCCCCGCGCCGTGCAGCGCGAGACCCTGATGGCCACCGGTACCAAGGCCATCGTCATTCGCCGCAAGGACGCCTCGCGGATGATCGCCAGCGTCGACATGCCTCCCGCGATCGACGGCGAATACGACATAGCGAACTTCACGGCTCTCGGCGCGATCCGGGACGCCTTCGGCACGCTCATCTTCGGCGGCAACCGAGTGGTGCGCGTCTATGGCCCGCTGGGCGAGGGCGATGCGACGATCGAGCTGGTGATGAAGGACGCGAAGCTGCGGACGGCCATGCTGGTCTATTCTCGCAACGTCTTCCTCCTGTCGATCGTCATCTCGCTGATCACCGCAGCGCTGATCTTTCTCGCCATCAACCGCATGCTGATCCTCCCGATCCGGCGGTTGACCAAGAGCATGCAGGAATTTTCGGACGAGCCGTCGAGCCCCGAGCGCGTATTGGTGCCGCCGGAAGGCAAGGACGAGCTGGCGGTCGCCGGCCAGCACCTTGCAAGCATGCAGCGCGAATTGCAGAGAACCCTGAAGCAGCAGAAGAGCCTCGCGGAGCTCGGACTTGCCGTTTCGAAGATCAATCACGACATGCGCAACATCCTGTCCTCCGCTCAGCTCATTTCGGATCGCCTGGCCGATGTCGACGATCCCGTGGTCAAGCGCTTCGCGCCGACATTGCTGAGGACCATCGACCGTGCCGTCGGTTATACCCGGGAAGTTCTTTCCTATGGGCGCACGACGGAGGCCGAACCGCATCGCCGGTTCGTCGCGCTCCGCCCGCTGGTCGAGGACGTGGCCGAACTGCTCGCCGTCGATCGCCAGGACGGCATCGATTTCCAGATACAGGTCCGCGACGACATCGAGGTCGATGCGGACAGCGAGCAGCTCTTCCGTGTCGTTCACAATATCTGCCGCAACGCCGTCGAGGCGCTGGCGAACTACAGGCCGGAGGATGGCTCCGAGCGGCGAATCTCGGTTTCGGCGGTGCGTACCGGCAGCGTGGTCACGATTTCCATCGATGATACCGGCCCCGGAATGCCGGCCAAGGCACGTGAAAATCTCTTCGCCGCCTTCCGCGGTTCGGCGCGCTCCGGGGGGACGGGCTTGGGGCTCGCGATCGCCCGCGAACTGGTCCTCGCCCATGGAGGAACGATCGCGCTTGTCGAAAAGCCCACCCCTGGCACGCTGTTCCGCATAGAGCTGCCGGACCGCCCGGTGCGGCTTGATGCCTTTCGAGCGAAGGGACGGTCCTGAGACCCGGTACCGCACCGGAGGCCCCGATTGCTTCCCGGGAGTCGCAAAAAAGAATTTTTTCGCCGAAAGGCGCTTGCATTCGCCGAAAGGACCCTTTAGAGGATCGCCACGCAAGCGGTGGTCACCGCTTCGGCACGCACCCGTAGCTCAGCTGGATAGAGCACCAGACTACGAATCTGGGGGTCAGGAGTTCGAATCTCTTCGGGTGCGCCATTTCCTTCAAGTGTCGATTGCCACGCTGTTTTGCCTTTTTGGCCACTATGTTGCCTTTAGGCAGTAACGTTGACCTATCTACCGCGACACGATCATTCCTTCTCCGGATTTTGCGCCACGCGCATACCGGGAGAATCCCGTCACATCAACTCGCGCAGATTGCTCCGACTGCGGCATTGCGCTGCTCAACGGCGGCGTCCATCCTGCTGCAGCAGGCTAGGGCTGCTTCCTCAAGCGGGGGTTCATGCGCAAAGGCGCGGGCACCGCTCTCCCTTGCGGTCTTTGGCAACGACTCGATGAATGGCTCGATTGAGCCCAATCCGGTCCTTCCAGGTGTTGCCGTCAACGGCACGGGTGGGGTGGTTTGCGGCTTGTCCGCTTCCGAGAGCCACCCTCGGGAAAGCGGCTATTATCGTCGATGAGTGCCGGTTCAGAGCGTTCGAGCGAGGGCCTCGAGTTGGCGGGACGTCTGTTTCCAGCCTCCGTGGAAGCCTGTCTCCTCATGCTGCTTCCGCGCCTCCTCGTTCCAGTGCAGAGCGCGTACAATATATCGGGTCCTGCCGCCTTCATCGGACATCTCGATGATCATGGTCCTTAAGGGAACTCCCGATGGTGGGACGGACGGAATCCAGCCCGACCTGTAGGCGTTCGTGAATACCAGCCGCCGTTCCGGCACCGCTTCCAGGAACACGCCAACACCGTCTGATTCCTCACCATTGGGGCCGTACATGACGATGTGCGACGCGCCTCCGGGATGCTGCTCCGAGACCCTCACCTCGGTGGTCCAGGACGGAGGATGGAACCATTGCTCCAGTAGCGCGGGCTCCGACCAGCAGCGCCACACATTCGCGCGCGGTGCGTCCAGCAGACGTTCAAACCGCAGCTCATATCCATCCGTTAATCCGGCGGCCATCAGTCTTCCACTCATAGAGCCGTCCACTCAGTATAGACGATTTTCGAGCCGGTGAACCAACGAACGGCGTGTATGGGTCGAACTCGTCCCAAGCAGGCGCCAATCCGAACGTCTTCAAAGTCCGCATTGCAGTCGCTCTGCATGCCGACCAGGGCTTCGCTCCCCCCTCTTGCTGCCCTTCCTCAATCTGAGAGGTCGAATATAGCGGATCAAAGTCAAACATGGCCGACGTTCCACAGGTGCCGCACACGGCAATCTAGCATTGCAAACTAACGGAGTGCTACAACGACCGCAAAGATCGGGGTGACGAGATCATCGAACCATCTGTTCGAGTGTTCGCATAAGGAGGAAGCCGCCGGCTATGTGAGTATTCCGGCTCGGCCTGGATCCATTACTCACCTGCGGCAGGACGACTTCTGGAAGTGCCGGTCGGTCATCAGTCTGGCCGTCATTTCCCATTTAAATCAGGAGGCGACAGATGGCTGACATCCCCATACGTTGTTCCGCAGTGTCTGTCGTGCTCCTGCGCCTCGTTGAGGGTCAGCCGGAGGTCCTGCTTCTTCGCAGGAATCACACTCTGATCGGCGAGTGGTGCCAGATTGCAGGAGCCATCGAGAATGGCGAGAAAGCCTGGGAGGCTGCTCTCCGCGAAGTCAAGGAAGAGACCGGACTGGCATGCCGACAGCTCTACTCGGCTAAGCGAACGGACGCCATCCGTAAGCAGCCGCCAGTCCAGCCTTCACTTCGGCAATCCCGCCTTCAGGAGGCCTTGCCGGAACAGTTCCAATTGCTCCGGACGCTCCAGCAGCAATCCTCGGCTGATGAAATCCTCCGTCGAGAAATTGGGGCACACTTTCAGTAGCTGCGCCCTCGCGGCTTCGGTCGCCCTCGTGTCGCCGATCTGCGCGTAGCAGGCGACCAGGCGAGCGCAGGTGAACGGGCCTGGGTTGGGCAGTTCCTTGAGCGCCGCAGCGGCCTCTTCGTAGCGGCCGAGGATATAGAGGGCATTGCCAAGCGCCGCGCTGTACCACGGCGGCGGAAACGGGTTCAACCGGAAACCCTCATCGATCCATTCCATGGCTTCTTCGAGCTTGCCGCGCCGCGCGAGCAAGCCGCCCATCTGAACCAACGTGTTTGCATCGTTCGGATTGAGCTGATAAGCACGGCGATAGTGTCGTTCCGCCAGCTCGAATTCCCGGCGGTTGACATGAATGAGCGCAAGCATGCGCTGGCAGCCGCTTTCCCCTCCGTCGAGCGAGACCGCCTTTCGCGCTAGGGCCAGCGCCTGGTCGAGGATATCCGGCGGCGCGTTGGCGTAGCCATTGAGCGCGATGCTTGCCAGGGCCAGGTGGGCGTGCGCCAGAGCGAATTGCGGGTCGCGCTCGACCGCCGCCTCAAACATGCGAAAGGCTTGCCGATTGTCGTCTGCGCCGTAGCTGCGCATATGCACGAGTCCGCGCAGGTAGAATTCGTAAGCCGCAAGGCTGGTCGTCGGCTTGCGCATCGCCTGGTGAAGATCGGCGCTCTCGATCTGCCCCACCAGGGTCGAGACGATCATCCTCGTCACTTCGTCTTGAACCGCGAAAATATCAATCACGTCGCGATCGTAATGCTCCGACCACAGGTGCATTCCGCTGGCTGCTTGAATCAATTGTGCCGTGATGCGTATACGCTCGCCCGAGCGGCGAACGCTGCCCTCGACGAGATAGTTCACGCCCAGCTTCCTGCCGATCTCCTTCAGCCCCGTATTCTTGCCGCGAAAACTGAAGGATGAACTGGCGGCGGTGACGGAAAGCGAGCGAAACCGTGCGAGGCCGCCGATGATATCTTCAGTGATACCATCGCTAAAAAACGTCTGGTCCGGTGAGCTGCAGAGATTCTCGAACGGCAACACGGCGATCGACGTTCGCGCCGATGTCAAAGATGCCGACGGCGCTGCTATTGGCGCATTCCTCCAATGCCAGACGTGAGCGGGCCTGACGATATTCTTGAGCGATATCTCGCCGCCGTCCAGGAAATCGGTCCGGCACTTTCCGCCAAGCTGGCGATGCACGACGTCGGCAATACATATCCCTCCCGGCTCGGCCGATGCCTCCAAGCGCGCGGCGACGTTGACGCCGTCTCCCAGCAAATCGTCTCCCTCGATGACAACATCGGCGAGATTGATGCCGATCCGGAGAACAATTCGTTCGTCAGACGGCAGCTCTTCCTGATCATGCGCCAATTTTTCTTGCAGAGATATCGCGCACTCCACAGCGTCGACTGCGGAGTTGAACACGACCAACGCTCCATCTCCCATGAGCTTCAAGATCCGGCCGCCGCGTGCGTCGATGTTTGGAGAGAATATGGAGACCTTTAGTCGCTTTATTGCGTCAAGGGTACGCGCCTCGTCGGCCTCCATCAGGCGCGAATAGCCAACGACGTCCGTTGCCATAATGACAGCAACTCGCCGTTCGATGCGCCCCTTCGTCATCCCGCTCTCCATACCTAAGCACGAAATTTTAGCTTCTATTAATGGAACGGGGAAGGCGCCCGGAAGACACTGGCCACCTTGTCGCGGGTTCGAAAAACATATTGCTCTAAGCGCCAGCGTCTGCTTACGGGCAGCACTGGACATCGCCGCCGACATCAGCGAGCGCCAGCTTTGGGTGGATTGCTGCCCTCCCCGCTGAACGCTGACATGACAGGATTGCGCCCGACTGCGGACATTCTGCCTTCGGCCGCTCACCGATAAATCAGAAAAACTTCAGAACGATATCGGTACGGGCTCCTTTCGCGGACGCAGAATGCACTCCAGCTCAGACGAAGAGCGTTGAGGCTATATCAACATGACGCTGACCCTCACCCCTGAACTGGTGGCCAAGGCCCATCGCCACATCATCGATCCAGGACCGCGTCCAGGAACGGCCTATCTGGAAGACGAGGACTACACGTCGTGGGTCGATGATATCCTTACAGGACGCGGGCAGAGCCATGAATTCTGGGTATTTGCCTATGGCTCCCTGCTCTGGAAACCCGAGTTTGCGGCCGTTGAGGAAAGGATCGCCCATGCCTACGGCTGGCATCGCGCGTTTGCGCTCAAATTGACCCGCTGGCGCGGCTCGCCGGAACGTCCAGGGCTAATGCTGGCGCTCGACCGGGGTGGTACGTGCAAAGGGATCAGCTATCGTTTGCCGGAAGACGGATTGGCCGCGGCGTTGGGCAGGCTGTTACGGCGTGAGATGTCTGCAAAACCACCGTCGAATATGCCGCGCTGGATACGGCTCAAGACCGCGCAAGGTCCGATCAGAGCGCTCGCATTCGTGGTCGATCGCAAAGCGCCCGCCTATGCCGGTCGGCTCCCGCTCGAACAGGTGGCGGAAGTTCTGTCGACCGCAGCCGGACACTGGGGTTCAGGTGCCGAATATCTCTACAACACCGTCACTGAACTCGAACTCAGGGGAATCCGGGACAGGAAGCTCTGGCTGCTTCAGGCGTTGGTGGCCGAACGGCTGCGAGTCATACGGGCGTGAAAGGAACGAGAGATGCCTTATTCGTTCGAGCGCAGAAACGAAATCCGATACGAAATATTCGAGCTTCTCGCGAGCAGCACGCCGAACCTTTGGTGCTGCCCATCACAAGCCTTCATTGTGGAGCGGCTCGAAGCGGCGTTGGCGGCCCTTGAGACCGAGGATTTCCCGGAGCTTCCGTCGAAGCCAAGGCGACCTTCCCCTTGACTCGAATTGCATGTCGTTGGCCTATAAACGATTAGCGCAGGCAATTTGGGCACACGGCTTTCGATGGCGACCGAAGCGCCAGGTCAAACTCCTCCTCTGGGCAAGTTCAGCTTCGACCCCAGCAGCGGGGCGTTGTCCCGCCACGGTGAAACCGTCTTCCTGCGGCCTAAGGCCCAAGCCCTCCTTTCTCACCTGCTCCAGAATACCGGCCGCGTCGTCTCGAAGTCGGAGCTCCTCGATGCGGTCTGGCCGGAGGTGACCGTCACCGAAGACTCGCTCACCCAATGTGTCCGCGAACTCAGAAAGGCGCTCGGCGATGAAGCGCAGACGCTTGTCCGCACGGTCTCCCGGCGAGGATATATGCTCGCGGTCGCAAGCGGTCCCGACATCGCGACGGACGCGCCCGTGGTCGCCGTTCTCCGCTTCGGTCATGCAACCGGCGATCCTACCGACGCTGCGATTGCCGACGGCATTGCCGAGGATATTCTCAACGGTCTGGGTCGATTCAGGTCCGTAACGGTGCTTGCACGGAACACAAGTTTCGCAGAGAGCGCCGAGGCACGGCAAGGTTGGCAGACGCTCGGCAACAAGTTTGGTGCCGCTTACTTCGTGGACGGCGACATCAAGCGCTTCAGCGGAATCTTCCACATCGGGGTTCGTTTGACCGAAGCCTCCCGTGGGGTCCAGCTTTGGAGTGATCGGTATCAGGCGCAGGATACCGAGATTTTCTCCGTCCAAAACGAGATCGCGTATCGAATCGTTAGCCGCCTTGTCTCCCGTCTGGAGGACGCCAGGCTGCAATGGACGTCAAGCAAGCCGACCGATAGTCTTGCCGCTTACGAATTGGTGCTTCGCGGTACCGCGGCGCTGCGCGGCTATCGGCCTCAAGACAACGAGGATGCCCGGATGTTGTTCGAAGCGGCGGTCGAAAAGGACCCGAACTACGGCGTTGCACAATCCTATCTCGCGCTGTCCCGGGTCATCAACGGCGGCTACGCCATGGCTTCCACGGAGGTGCTTGCCGGGGCGCTCGACCTCGCCCTCAAAGGCGTGACCTTGGCCCCCGAGGAGCCCCGATGCCACCGCATCTTGGCGATCGTGCGGCTGTATCTCAGGCAGCACGCCGCCGCCGAACAGCACGTCAGACGCTCGCTAGATCTCAATCCTTATGATGCCGACACCATTTGCCAAATGGGCTATCTGCTCACGCTGCGCGGCAGGCCGCTTGACGGCCTGGCTTGGATGGATCGCGCGGTTCGCCTCAACCCGATCCATCCCGATTGGTACCACCTTGATCGATCCATGGCATTGTATTCGATCGGTGAGTATAGGTCGGCGGCAACAGAACTCGAGAGGGTGCCGTTGCTCGGTCCCGGTGCCCGCGTCCGTCTCGCCGTCATCTACGCCCAGATGGGAGAACTGGAACTTGCCAGGCAGCATCTGGGCGTTGCCGTTGCGGCGGGATTTTCCCCATTGGATTATGTCAAGAATGGCCTTGCCTTCGAGCACGCGGCCGATATCGAGCATGTTGTCGAAGGCGTGACGAAGGCATGTGCCGAGGCAGAGCGAAGCCACATGTCCTCCTCGGCTACGGGATGACAGGTGTTCAGGGTTTCCGGGCGTTCGACGTTGCCTCCACGCAGTCGGCTTCGGGTCGAACTCGTCCCAAGCAGGCGCCGATCCGAACGACCGCAAAGTCCGCATTGCAGTCGCTCTGCATGCCGACCAGGGCTTCGCTCCCTCCTCTTGCTGTCCTTGTAGATACGAGCCGGAATTTCGGTGCTGGCCCGAAGCGGTCATTCCTCGGTTGGTGGCGAGGTTGAAATCGCCTTCAGAATAGACGGTCGACAAATCGCTCGGTCTCCCAGGCCCTGAGAAAAGTCATCTCCCGTGCTATCCAACCGACACTGTTGCTCCCCCACTCTCGCGCGCGGCTCGCGTACTCACCCATCAGCCAAAAGTGGCGGACGATCACAAACCGAATAGCTGCTTCGAAATCGTCAGGAGCTATTGCTCGGACTGACTGATATCCATCAACGAAGGCCGCCCACACAGCAGTCAACGACCGGCCGAAAGACACTTGTGCCCACAAAAAAACGGCCAAGTCATACGCAAGATATCCTGGACCTCCGTCATCGAAGTCGAAAAACACCGCTTCTCCAGCCCCATTGATACGCGAATTGAAGCCGTGGCAGTCCCCGTGGCAATAGGTCCATGTCAGATTGCTGAACACCTTGATAGCCGCCGCAGTCCGCTCGGCAATCTGGGCAAGGTCGCTGAGGACATGCGTGTCTTCCACAATTCCGCTATCGCGAATTCGGGCAAGAGGCCGATGCAGCAAATGTTCCAGATCAAGCTGGTACAGCGCACCGTCAGCCGGAAATGTCTCGGCGGCGTTGTGCAGTAGCGCAAGGGTCTTTCCGTTGGCCCAAGCATCACCGGTGTCAGTCGCAAGCGGTTCTCGACCATCGATCGCCTGAAAAAGCACACCATCGCGCACACCCTCTGGTGCGTGCCCTTGAAGGAAAAACGTGCCGTCGCGTGTCGGAATGGGCGCGGCGACCGGAACTCCCAGCTTAGAGAGGTGTGTCAAGAATGCAGTTTCGCTCTTGACGTTGGCTGGCCCGCGGGCGCGGTGGTGAGAAAGCCGAAACACATAGCGCTCGCCGCTGGTCACGCTGGCCAGGTAAACGTCATTCAATCCGCGTTGAAGCAATTGGCAAGAAACCGGCGATCCCAACGCGTAGTGCTTATCGATAAAGCGTTCGATCGCCTCAATCTGAGAGGTCGAATATAGCGGATCAAAGTCAAACATGGCCGACGTTCCACAGGTGCCGCACACGGCAATCTAGCATTGCAAACTAACGGAGTGCTACAACGACCGCAAAGATCGGGGTGACGAGATCATCGAACCATCTGTTCGAGTGTTCGCATAAGGAGGAAGCCGCCGGCTATGTGAGTATTCCGGCTCGGCCTGGATCCATTACTCACCTGCGGCAGGACGACTTCTGGAAGTCCCGGTCGGTCATCAGTCTGGCCGACATTTCCCATTTAAATCAGGAGGCGACAGATGGCTGACATCCCCGTGCGTTGTTCCGCAGTGTCTGTCGTGCTCCTGCGCCTCGTTGAGGGTCAGCCGGAGGTCCTGCTTCTTCGCAGGAATCACACCCTGGTCGGCGAGTGGTGCCAGGTTGCAGGAGCCATCGAGGATGGCGAAAAGGCATGGGAGGCAGCTCTTCGCGAAGTCAAGGAAGAGACCGGACTGGCATGCGATCGATTTTACTCTGCCGATATTTGCGAGCAGTTCTGTGAAGCCGACCGTGACGCTATCAGCTTGCTGCCGGTCTTCGTCGGTTTCGTGAAGCCGCAGGCGGCCGTCGTCATCAATCACGAGCATAGCGAGTTTCGCTGGGTTTCGTTCGAAGAAGCGCTGATCATGGTTCCGTTCGCGGGACAGCGCCATGTGCTCAGGCACGTGAAGGCCGAATTCGTCGATCGCGAGCCGATCCGGCATCTGTTCATAACGGCGGCGGGCGTCCAGTCACTCTGATCAGGGGACGTCGACCCTGTGCAGCCGTTGGAGATGTAATGGGGCAAAGACTGGTTCGAGCCCATTGCGGCCCTCCCAGGTGTCGAGTTCAGCGGCACAGATGCGCCAAATTTCGGCCATTGCAACCGCCGTGTCGCAAACCCTTGGTAGCGTCACTTGACTGAGTCCTTTTATTGCTGCCGGGGATCGGATGAGCGCCACATTCAAAGAGCTGAGCGACCGGATAAGTCAAGTCGGAGAGGTTTACGCACGAGTGCACAATATTCCGCGTAGCGCGGACTGGTATCTGCTGAAGCTGACGGAGGAACTTGGCGAACTGACAGCCGAACATCTGCTGATTGGCGGCAGAGCTAAACCAAACGCGGATGGATCAGGAGGCACGCGCGAAGCATTGGAGAACGAAGCCGCCGATTTGTTCGGGCAATTCGTCCTGTATCTGCGCGAAAATGATATCGATATCGAAGCTGCCATCGAGCGTAAGTGGCTTCGGCATCTTGATCAGTATGTTGGACTCGACCCAAATACTACAACCGAAAGTGTCTGATATTTGTGGCGCAAAGGCCCGACCTGGGCCACGGCAGGGATGCGCCAACAGCAATCATCGCTCCGGAGGTTACGGGGAACTTAGGTTGGGAAGTTCTCATCCATCCACGACCGAGCGAGCACAAGATCGTCGTTGTTTGGGGCCCATCCATGGCCCGCATCAAGCGCGTGATGGGTAACCACTGCGTTCGCGGCGACAAGCTGTTCCGCGACTTGGGAGGCGTGCTGTGGCTCTCTCCTGTTGTCATGCAGACCCGAAATGATAAGCACAGGCTTGCCTGACAATTCTGGAAAAGTGAAATCATCTGAGATTGGCTGTGGCCGTAGCAATATAGCTCCAACGAAATTATCCGGTGCGAGCGCAAGAAGAGCGGTTCCGAAAATTGCTCCGCTGGAATACCCGACAACGAGCATGTCTTTTAGGCCGCAAGCGAACACAAAACCGTGGGCAGATATGCTTTCCCTAGCGAGAGCTATAAGTTCTTCGGGAGGTATGGAGCGATCCGATCGCCTTTGGAAGAAGGTGAAGCCTTCACCATCCACAAATGTTCCTCGCGGGTTGCAACGTGGCTGCTGTGGCGCAAGCCGATTGGTAAATTCGCCAATGAACTCCGGATGCTGCGAGGAACCGTGCAAGCCAAGTATACCAATCATCGCAATTCCCCAAAGGTCCGGACGTCACCTATTTGCGGCGTGTGACAGGGGAATGACTGCAATGGACCGAACTCGTCCCTACGAGCCGCCAATGCGAACGTCTCAAAAGTCCGCATCGTGCGCATTCCCTTCCCGTCGTCTCACTTCGGCAATGGACCGACCAGACCTCAGCCGAACGGCTGCCGGACTTCCGCATGGCTGCCGCTCATGGTTACGGACCGGAATTTCCGATGCAGTCCAGCCAGTCCCGCTCCTGTGAACAGGTCGTAAAGCTCAACGCCGCAGCCTCCGGCATAATAGGCATTCGGATCGGTCACTATGCGAACTCCTCGGTCTCGGACACAGTCTCCGGTTGTGTCGGCAATCTGGCGCCTGCCGCAGAGCCTGTAAAGGGGCTCCCCTGCGACCCTTCGCGCCGCGACTGATCGCATCCGTCAAGCCGGAATCCGGTGAAGGAATTCTTCCATCCCAAGTCCAAGCCGTGAACGGGCGAGGCGGAGGTCGAGCCAGAAGAATCGAAAGAGGATTGGTTTTCCGCCTCCGGAAGGCTCCCGTTCATAATGGTGCCAACTCTCGGGCAGGTCATTTGGAAGCTTTAGATGAAAGTAAGCGCGCTCGTGGGTATGAAGCTGACCATCTCGGACGAAACTGTAGCTGGTCGTGCCGAGATGGTCGAAGCCGGATTTGAAGTGGAGACCCGTTTCCTCATGGAACTCCCTTCGTGCCGCTTCGAAAATATCTTCATCGGGATCTACCGTCCCACCTGGAACCTGGATCGGGACCTCTGAAAATTCCGGCTCATCGAAGACGAGAAGGCCCGAGCTTGAAGTGCCATAAATCAGAACCTTTCGCGGTATCATTCCTCAGCCTCCAGTGTCAGCATCGACGCGCAAATCGGCAAGCCGTTGATCAGGCGTCGGAAGAAGGGGGTGTCCAACCAACGTCCGCGGCCCAACGGTCTGCGTGTCGGATAATGGCCCAAAGGTGGTCTGACTTTCCGTCGATGTAGGCTGCCCGATTTTCGCGGTATCGCTCAGCCAAAGCGCGCTTCAGTGCGACGTAGGGAGCATGCTCCTCCGGGTGGACACGCATGTAATCGCGAAACAGCAGCGCCCACTGCTCGTGCCAACTCCCGAGCCGCCGGATGTGGATGTGTGTCCGCTCGCCACCCGGACGCTCCCGAAAGTAGCGCTTCGTCAATTCGGAGTTGGCCTGTCGCCACTCGTAACCGATTTCCCACAGCGGTTCCGTGAGAGTCTCAATCGGTTCAAAGGTGGCCACCGAAACTTGGATGTCGATGATGGGCTTGGCGGCCAAACCCTGGATCGATGTCGAGCCGATATGGTCTATGCGAAGGGCGTGATCGCCCAAAGCGCTGCGGATGGCCGATGCCTTGCGACGGAAACTTTCCGGCCACTCAGGGCACCAGTCGACGATTTCGATTTTACCGACGGGGAACATCAGCACTCCTTGTCCAGCAGCCCGCAGGAGCGACTAGGCTTGCGACCACAAATGTCTGAGGCGCGGGTGCTGTCGAATGTTCCGTGCCGAGGTGAAAGTGGCCGCATCCCATCCGGCATGGCTGGCCAGCTCGACAATTTCCGGCTGATCGTCGAAGAACAGCGGTCTCTCTCCCGGGCCGATCTCGAGCGTCCGATTTATGGCTTCGAAGAAGCGTGGATCTTTCTTCGGCACGCCGATCTCGGCGCTATAAAAGAGCCGATCGAAGTGGTTTGCAAAGCCCAGATCGTTCCACAAGTAGGTCGCGCGATGATGCTCCTGGCCAGTCGCAACGAAGGTTTGTACCCCACGCTCGCGCAGTTCCCGGACTAGGTCGAACACCTGCGGATTGATGTTCGAATCCTTCTCGAACCAATAGCGCACGAAGTCATCTACCGCGCCTTTGTACCCGGTGCAGGGAAGAACAGCTGCCAAAGCCTCCTTCAGGTCACGGTGTCCGGTGACACATGCGAACATCGGCGAGGCAGCCCGGTTGCCGGGCGTGCCAAAGAACAGGAGCTGGAACGCATCGCGGTCGACGCCCAGGTCGGCTTCGATCGTTGCATCCCAAGGTTTGCGACGGGTAACATCGGCATGCCAGCCGTCGATCAGCACGCCGTCCACATCAAAGAAGACCTTCACGTGTCCCCTCACTTTCCGCGACAACGAACAGTTGCTACCAGTTCAGTACTTCGCCATCAGGGTGACTACAACTCGAAATTCAGCTTCCCGTCGTGGCGACGCTGTCGCTTCAATCGCGAGTTCGAGGGCACTGCCGGAAAAAACCTCATGAAAGACCTCTTTGTCGTGACGCACACCCAATCTATCCATCACGCCGAGAACAAAGTCGGCGGCTGGTACGACACTAGCCTGACTCCTCGCGGTGAGATCGACGCCAGGGCAACGGCCGAGCGACTGGCAAGCCTCGTCGGTGACGAGGACGCCGAAATTTTCAGTTCCGACCTTTTGCGCGCATCTCAAACCGCGGCGATCATCGCGAAGCGCCTTCACCGGCCCGTCGTCTCGACCGCCGATTTGCGGGAGATCAGCTATGGCTTGGCCGGCGGAATGCCCAGCGATTGGTTGGCCGAGCGTCAGACAGCGGCACCCGACGATAATCGAATGGACCATCGCGGCGGCATCGAAGGTGCGGAAACCCGCAGAGATACTGCAAGCCGTGTCTACCGGTGCGTCGAGTCCGTCGTCGAGCGCCCGTGCGAAAGGCAGATCATCGTGACGCACGGCTTTGCGCTGACGTTCGTCATCGCCGCATGGATCAAGATGCCTCTCGATGCCGCCGGTTATGTGAGTTTCCCGGCGCAACCGGGAAGCATTACTCACCTGCGTCAGGATGACTTCTGGAAGAGCCGCTCGGTCATCAGCCTGGCCGACATATCCCACTTGAGACCGGAGGCGACAGATGGCTGACATCCCCGTGCGTTGTTCCGCAGTGTCTGTCGTGCTCCTGCGCGTCGTTGAGGGCCAGCCGGAGGTCCTGCTTCTTCGCAGGAACCACACCCTGATCGGCGAGTGGTGCCAGATTGCAGGAGCCATCGAGAATGGCGAGGAAGCCTGGGAGGCTGCTCTCCGCGAAGTCAAGGAAGAGACCGGACTGGCATGCCGACAGCTCTACTCGGCCGATGTTTGCGAGCAGTTCTATGAAGCCGACCGCGACGCTATCAGCTTGCTGCCGGTCTTCGTCGGTTTCGTGGAGCCGCAGGCGGCCGTCGTCATCAATCACGAGCATAGCGAGTTTCGCTGGGTTTCGTTCGAAGAAGCGCTGATCATGGTTCCGTTCGCGGGACAGCGCCATGTGCTCAGGCACGTGAAGGCCGAATTCGTCGATCGCGAGCCGATCCGGCATCTGCTCATAACGGCGGCGGGCGTCCAGTCACTCTGATCAGGGGACGTCGACCCTGTGCAGCCGTTGGAGATGTAATGGGCAAAGACTGGTTCGCGCCCAAAGCTGCCTTTCGTCACCTTCGTTGGTAGAGTGAAAGTATGACATTAACAGAGTATGTTTTTCGACCCGCAGCAATGACCGACTTGCCCCTGCTCCGGGTGTGGCAAAGCCTCCCACACGTTCGAGAATGGTGGGACAATGACGAGCCTTTCGACGAAGAAGAGTTGCGTGATTCCCGCGTTTCAAGATGGATTGTCGAACTGAACGGCAAGTCATTCGCATACATGCAGGACTATTCGGTTCATGGATGGGAAGAGCATCATTTCGGGCACCTTCCGCCTGGATCGCGCGGGATAGACCAGTACATTGGTGATCCAGCGATGATGGGGTGCGGCCATGGCACAGCCTTCATTCGGCAAAGGATGCACGAATTGTTTGCCGCTGGCGTTCCCGTAATCGCCGTCGATCCGCATCCGGCGAACACAAGGGCCATCACAGTCTATGGGAAGCTCGGATTTCGGATTGCCGGAGTAGAACGGGAAACGCCATGGGGTTTCATTCTACCAATGGAGGCCCGAGCACCTCGGCGGGACGAATGACCGCATCGTCCGCATCGTGCGCATTCCCTTCCCGTCGTCTCACTTCGGCAATTCTTGAGACGCCAGATCTCCTTGTCACAGACAAACTTGCGTAAGAGGACCTTAAATAGCGATCGCTCTTCCAGCCAATCGCGAAAAGAGGGAACCGGAAAGATCGAGTGCTCCCTACCGTAGACGACGAGCACGACCAATGACTCGATTGGGCCCGTAAGCGGAGAAAGTGCCTTAGCCCGAAAGGTACATCTGCAAAACGCTTTGACTAAGATGAACGACGCTTCCGCAGCAGTTGTATGTGCGTTGTGACCGAAGGCGGCAGTTAACTTCCGGTCACCTGCATCAACTCTATGCGATTGCCGAAGGGATCACTGACATATTGCCGCATAAAGCCCTCAAGCGGCTGGTCATGGGCTGTCTCATAGCCTGCCGCTTGCAGCGCGGAACATAGAGCATCAAGGTTGTCAACGACAAAACCAGGGTGAGCCTTTCTCGCCGGAACGAAATCAGGGTCAACACCGAGATGAAGTCTTACTTCGTTGATCTCGAACCAGCAGCCTCCCCGAACTGCGAGATGGGGTGGCTTTGCCACTTCCGATAGGCCGAGTAGGTCGCGATAGAACGCACGGGCGACATCTTCCTGTCCAGCAGGCATGGCGAGCTGAATATGGTCGATCCTCATCAGTGTCATTTATCGCGTCAACTCTTCGTACTGCGTGCCACCGAGCCTGTTACTCGATATCTCCTACTGACGCCTTGCGTCAATTCTCGACAGGCCGGTCGTGATGGCTCAGCTCAGGCCGCTCGCTCAGTTCGGAGGATCGTTCCCTGGTGGGAAATCGTTGGCTCCTTCTGCGATGGCGGCTTCTTCATCGGCGGTGATGATGCGAACCTCGGCGCCGGCTTCAGCGACTGATTCACGGGCTCGGCCAAGGCAGTGCGCGCCAGGCCGCTTTGCGTTATCCAAAAAGTAAAGCCGCGCAGATCCGATTGTTGATCGCCGAGTGGCGCTCCCCGATGATCGCGACGAAAAACGAGAAAACTAGCCCACCCATCGAAATGCTTCAGGTCGCAACGATACGCAGCCTGTTCCTGACGCCCCCAGCACCGCTGATCGTCTCGGCGGCGACACGGGCCGCCTCGCGCAGCGCTTCGCTTTCGACATTTCCCCACAAATTGACGTTTCCGTTCTCGATCGTCACGTCTATCGTCGCCCTGTCGAGTCCGAGATCGGAACAAAGCCGCGCCAGGACGGCCCGCCGCACCGCTTCAT
The DNA here is from genome assembly GCF_000427465.1 of Sinorhizobium arboris LMG 14919. NCBI lineage: Bacteria > Pseudomonadati > Pseudomonadota > Alphaproteobacteria > Hyphomicrobiales > Rhizobiaceae > Sinorhizobium > Sinorhizobium arboris. Next base: position 105,245 of record NZ_ATYB01000014.1, read on the forward strand.
CACCGGCAGCAACAACATCAGGCACAAAGCCGGCAATCGCACGAAGGATGTCGCTGCGGCTGATGATGCCCACCATCTCTTCCCCTCGCATGACCGGAGTTCGCTTGATACCTTTGGCGGCCATGAGTTCGGCGACGCGGTCAACGGGCACGTCTTCATCAACGGTGACAACAGGCTGCGTCATCACGTCGCCGACGCGCCAGCTATGCCTCTTGATGAACGCCTCCGGCTTCGGTCCGATGCCCGCAATGCCGCGCCACGAAGCCGATCCCAGCTCTGTACGCCGCAACAAATCGCCCTCCGACAACATGCCGGCGAGCTTATCTCGCTCGTCGCATACGGGCAGTCCGCTTATCCCGTGCTCAAGCATCGTGCGCGCTGCATGGCTTACACTGTGATCGGGGCTTATCGACAGCACCTTTTTGCTCATAATGTCTCTGGCCAGCATCCTATCGCCCTCCGATTAGTGCTCGCAGCATACGCCGTCCCATGCAGCAGGAGATTGACGTTGGTCAAAGAACTGGCTGCCGAAATACATAAGATGCCGGGATGGAAATTGATCCAAGCCGGACTCTTGCTGTCGCAGGTCATCGTAGCGGCCGCCATGGCGCTGTCGTCGGTCAGCGTGACCGGCAATTCGCTCAGGTAAGAAAGGCACGGATATGATCTGGGATCGCAGATGGACAATGTTCGCCGCCTCGCTCGCGATCATCGTCGCGTTCTTCGTGCTGCGGGAGCACTGGCAGCATGCACTTGGGATCGCCCCATACCTGCTGCTGCTCGCCTGCCCGTTGATGCACCTCTTCCATGGTCATGGCGCTCATCGCCATCAGGGCCACCGCACGAACACGGACGATCTCACATAACCTACGCCTCGTCATCGGTGCACCTGTCCGAACTGCAATTTTCTGTTGAGCGCGATCAACGCGCCGGCGGAAAGCGGCGATATCTTCCATCAAGGAAGATTGGAGATCGAGATCATGAGCATTCGCAACCTCCATCATGCGATCGATCCAAAGTCGCTAGCGATCGTCGGTGCCTCTGATCGCGCCGGATCGCTTGGCCGGGTCGTCATCCAGAATGTGATCGGCACCGGATTTGAGGGAGAAATCTGGCCGATTAACCCTAAACATGAGCAGGTCGCAGGCCATCGCTGCTATAGCCGAGTAGCGGACGTTCCCGGTGTCCCCGACCTCGCCGTCATTGTCACTCCACCGCAGACCGTGCCGGCTCTGATCCATGAGCTGGGCAAAAAAGGGACCCGCGCTGCGGTGGTCATCACGGCCGGTATCAACGCTGACGAGGGCCTGAAACAAGCGATGCTCGAGGCGGCGAAACCATTTCTCCTTCGCATCATCGGCCCGAATACAGTGGGCCTTATCGTGCCTTCCGCGAGGCTGAATGCGAGCTTCGCGCATATGCAGGCACAGCGGGGCGGAATCGCGCTGCTTTCGCAATCCGGAGCGATTACGACTTCGTTGATCGACTGGGCCGCGGACAACAATGTCGGTTTTTCGAAGATCGTCTCCCTTGGCGACATGGCCGATGCAGATGCCGGCGATTTTCTCGACCTGTTCGCGGGAGATCCCGAGACGCACGCGATAGTCATGTATCTCGAGACCATTTCCAATCCCCGGAAATTCCTGTCCGCGGCGCGCGCAGCGGCTCGGGTAAAGCCAGTCGTCGCCATCAAGGCGGGCCGTCATGCCGAGGCGGCCAAAGCGGCCGCCACGCATACCGGTGCGCTTTCGGGAGCCGATCGCGTCGTTGACGCGGCCTTGCGTCGTGCCGGCATCTTGAGGATTGAAGGCCTTGGCGAATTGTTCGACGCGACAGAAACCGTCGCGCGTTTTCCCCCTCTTGAGCGCGGCCGTGTCGCAATCGTCACCAATGGTGGCGGAGCCGGCGTTCTCGTCGTGGATCGCCTGGTGGACTTCGCTTGCGCGCTCGCAGATCTTTCCCCGGACACCATCCGCGCACTCGATCGAATTCTTCCCGCCAATTGGTCGCGCGACAATCCCGTCGACATAATCGGTGATGCACCGCCCGACCGCTATAGGAGGGCGGTCGAGATCATCGCTCAGGATCCGGAACTGGACATTCTGATCGTCATGAATTGCCCGACCGGCCTCGCCTCGCCCGTCGATGCCGCCCGTGCGGTCGCGTCCCTTGCGCGGTCAGGGACAATCTCGGGGAAACCGGTCCTCACATGCTGGTTAGGCGGTCGAACCGCCGGTGCCGGGCGTGAGGTGCTGCAGCAGGCGGGGCTGGCATCTTACGACACACCGTCCGACGTCGCCTTGGCGGCTTCTTATCTCGCCAGATGGTCAAAGGCGCAGCAGGCACTGGTGCGGGTGCCATCGAGCCAAGACGAGGAAGTGCCATGCGATCGCGCCCTGGTACAGTCCATTTTCCACAAGGTGGCGGCCGAAGGCCGCCGGATGCTGAGCGAATTGGAGGCCAAGTCCGTGATCGCGGCCTACGGCATTCCCGTTCCTCACACCGTAATCGCAAAGTCACCGGAGGAGGCGGAAGCGGTAGCCGGCCGGCTTCTTGCGGGCGCGACGAAGGTGGTGATCAAATTGGTGTCAAAGTCGATCACACACAAATCCGATGTGGGCGGCGTCGTTCTCGACATCCGGAGCGCAGTCGCCGCTCGCCAGGCTGCCGAGGCGATGGCGGCGCGGCTCAAGGTCCACGACCCGACTGCCGTTGTCGACGGTTTTGCCGTGCAGCCGATGATTGAACGCAAACATGCGTGGGAACTGATCGCGGGAATAAGCCGAGACTCAATCTTCGGTCCCGTCGTTCTATTCGGATCGGGAGGTGTTTCGGTGGAAGTGGTCGCAGACACCGCGGTGGCGCTTCCGCCACTCGACGCCGTGCTCGCCGGCGACCTGATCGACCAGACACGGGTCGGCAAGCTCCTCGCCGGTTTCCGCAACGAGCCGCCGGCAGACAGATCAGCGATCTGCAAAGCACTAACGGCGCTCTCCCAGATGACCGTCGATTTCCCCTGCGTGCTTTCGATGGATATCAATCCTCTGGTCGCCAGCGCAGAGGGCGTCACCGCGCTCGACGCCCGCATCGAGATCGACCCGCAAACCGTCGCGCGTCCAGGCCCTAACCGCGATCTCGCGATCCGCCCATATCCGAGCGGGTGGGAAAAGCAGGTGACGCTCGCTGACCGGCTCTACCATCTGCGGCCAATCAGGCCGCCAGACGCGGCGCTCTATCCGGATTTTCTGTCAAAGACGTCCTCGGCTGACATCCGATTTCGTTTCCTGTCCTCGCGGAAGCACTTTCAGGACCAGATGTTGGTGAGGCTCACACAGATTGACTACGAGCGCGAGATGGCCTTCGTTGCTCTCGACAGGCAAAGCGGCGAGCTTGCAGGCATTGCTAGGCTTTACGCGGATCCGGATCACGAGGCCGCCGAATATGGCTTGCTGATCAGGACCGATCTGCAGGGACACGGACTTGGCTGGGCGCTCCTGGCCCAGTTGAGGGATTATGCCACGGCCGACGGACTGAAACGCATCGAAGGTCTCATTCTGAGTGACAATGCGAAGATGTTGAAAATGTGCAAGGAATTCGGGTTTTCGATCTCGTCGCACCCGACTGATGCGACCCTGAGGATCGCAACACTGGCACTCCAGTCTCAGGCGTAAGCCTCTTGACCGGGATCAATGTGGCCGTCCCCCATCTGGCGTAGATTGGCTTTCAGAAAGCCATCTATCTGGGGAGACCGGAGCAGTGACCTACAAGACTGTTCTTCTAGTGCTCGATGCAAATCAGTATGAAACGGACCTCACCGCGGCGGCAGATCTCTGCGCGGCGGCTCAAGCCCATCTGTCGGTCCTCCTCGTGAAACTCGCCGCTCCTCCTCAGTTCGCAGATCATGCGGGCCTCTCGGTTGCGTGGCTGGACGTACGGATGGCCGAGATCGAACAGCTCGAAAAAGCCGTTCAGGCGGCACAAACGACTCTCAAAGATCTCGGAGTGTCATTCGACGTCGCCGGCGAACACACCGAGCCCGCATGGGCCGACAACATCGTTGGTGGGCGTGCACGCTATGCTGACGTTACGGTGATGGGGGCCAGCATGGATCCCTCGTTGTGGACGCGCGCCATAGAAGGCGCGCTTTTCTATTCGGCCCGCCCGGTCCTGCTTGCAGGCCGCCGCCGATCGGCGACCCTGCTTCCGAAGAGGATTGTGCTGGCGTGGAACTCGAGTTTCGAATCCACAAGGGCCGCTCGCGAAGTGCTCGATATGATGAGAGGTGCGGAAGCTGTGAATGTCGTATTGGTTGATCCGACGGCGGCTTCAGCCAGAAACGGAGAAGAACCGGGTGCCGATGTGGCGAGATATCTCGCTCGCCACGGCATAAAGGTGACCGTCGATAGGCTTTCGAGTGAGGGGCGCCGGGTCGAGGAAGTTCTCAATCAGCATGCGCTCGACACCTCCGCCGACTTGATCGTCATGGGTGCATATGGGCATTCGCGTCTCCGCGAAAAGATATTTGGTGGCGTTACCAAGGCGATGATCGAGGCACCGATCGTGCCGGTGTTGATGGTCCGCTGACGGTCACTGATGCCGAAAGGAAACTCAGAGGCGCCACCGGCGCCGCTGGTTTGGTGGCTTGTCATTCATGCCGCGCCTTCGAATGCGGCCGGTGTTGCAAAGAAGGCGGGCCTCATATCGCGCCCATCATCCGGGCCGTCAGCAGCCGCTTCGCCGCATATCTTCTTCTGCGTCGATATCGACGAAGCAAGCATGGAACCGCAACGTAGGGGAGCCATACCTATGCACGTGCACTCACACTCGTCACCTACTTTTTGGACCAATTCGGCGGAGACACCGATCTCGGTCGAGGGTGCGAACGTCCTTTTCTCGCTCGGCCGTCTTCAGACCGACGCGTTTAATGCAATGCTTCGCTATCAAATCGAAGCGTTGGGATTCCTGAAGAGCCGCTGTGAGCAGGACCTGCAGTTTCTGCAGGAAATCTGGTCGCCTGGTCACGTGAACGACTCTTTCGATTTGTGGTGCTGCTTTTGGCAAAAGGCCTTCCTCGACTACTCGAGGGAGGCAGGCCGCGTTGCGGACATCGGCTCCAATATCGCAGCCAAGGCGGCAAAGCGCATTCATGGAGAAGAAAAGCTGTTGGCCGAGAACCTGGTCGCGCAAACGGTGATTTAGCCGGGGCGGCGCGGCTCCGGGGAGGCAAGCATGCTTGAAATGGAGCGGCAGCTCAAGCAAACCGAGGCGCATCCGATGAACACGGCAACCCTCCTTGAAACCGCGTCGCTCAACCGGGGCGTTGCAGTCGACGACGGTCTTTCCGTGGGGTTAAGCCAGCAGGAGGCGGACATCCGGCTCACACAATTTGGGCCGAATACCCTTCCCGAACCGCGAGTGCCGTCCCTGATCGCGACGTTCTTGCACCAATTTCGCAGTCCGCTCATTTATATCCTGCTGGCAGCGACCTTTGTGTCACTCGCGCTCGGTGATGTGCGGGACGCTCTTTTCATCGGCATTGTCCTCGCCGTGAACGGCATCATCGGCTGCATGCAGGAGCACTCGGCCGGGAAGGCGGCGCTCGCGTTGCGCAAACTGGAACAGCCGAAGGCGAACGTTGTCCGCGAGGGGCAAACTCAGGAGATCGACGCCCAGCTCCTCGTGCCGGGCGATCTGGTTCTGCTCGAGGCGGGCGGACGCGTGCCGGCCGACATGCGACTAACCGCCGTAACCGACCTTGTCTGCGACGAATCGTTACTGACGGGAGAATCGGCTCCGGTCCATAAGACCATCTTCCCCGTCGAGGTCCACGGCGGCTCCGTTGCCTTCGCGGGAACGCTCGTTACGCGTGGTCGCGGGCGCGGTATCGTCGCGGCGACCGGAGCGGCCACGGAGATCGGAAAAATCGCCGCGGAGATCGGCAAGGCATCCCTTGCCAAGCCTCCCTTAATGATCCGCCTGGAGCGCTTCTCCCAACTCATCGCCTGGATAGTTGCGGCTGCCGTCGCTCTGCTCGTCCTCGTTGGAATTGTCCGGGCTATGGCGCCGAGCGAGCTCTTCATGATGTCCGTCGGCCTCGCGGTGAGCGCGATCCCTGAAGGCTTGCCGATAGCGATCTCGGTCGCGCTGGCGATCAGCATGCGCCGCATGGCCAAAGCACACGTGATCGTGCGCCGAATGCCCGCCGTGGAGGCTCTCGGCTCCTGCACGATGATCGCCACCGACAAGACCGGCACATTGACGCTCAACGAGCTGACCGTGACGGATATCCGCTTGCCGGACGGCACCGATATTGTCTGCGATACGGGCGCTGATCTGGACGCCTGCACGATTCGGGGCGATGGAACCCCTCCCGCGGAGGCACGGGAACGTGCCCTTGCCCTGTTCAAGGCCGCGTCACTGCCTAACGAAGGATCGCTGGTCAGGAACGCGAACGGCTGGACCGCCGTCGGCGATACGGTCGACGTCGCATTGCTGGCGGCCGCCTACAAGGCGGGCTTGCCGCGGGAGGCTATCGAGAATGCCTATCCTCTGGTCGCCCGGATCCCCTATGAGCCGGACCTCAAATACGCTGCCTCGTTTCACCGTCACGGCGACAGCGTTCGCATCTTCGTCAAGGGCGCAGCGGAAACCCTGATCGACATGGCCGATCGAATGGACGTGGCCGGTCGCGCCGAGCCGATCGATCGTGAGGTCCTTCTCCGCCAAAAGGAAGAGATGGCCGCGCGCGGTTTACGCGTGCTTGCCTTTGCGGAGGGCGAAACGGCGGTTGAGCCGGATGGAGACTTCGGCCGGCACCTGCTCGTCGACCTTGTCTTCCTGGGGTTTGCCGGAATGCAGGATCCGGTGCGGCCGGAGGTACCGCAGGCGATTCGCGATTGCCACTCAGCAGGCGTGGACGTGGCGATGGTCACCGGCGACGACCCGAGAACCGCGGCGGCAATTGCATCCCATGCCGGACTGATATTCACCGAAGATCAGGTGGTCACCGGCGAAGACGTGCGCAGGGCCGAGGAGAACGGGCAGGAGAGTCTGGACAGACTAACCCGCCATGGCCGCGTCTATGCGCGTGTGGCTCCGGCGCAAAAACTGGCGATCGTCCTCTCGCTCGCGCGCAACGGGCACTTCGTCGCCGTGACAGGCGACGGCGTCAACGATGCGCCTGCGCTGAAGCACGCGCATATCGGCGTGGCGATGGGGCGCAAGGGTACGGAGGTGGCCAAGGAGAGCGCCGATATAGTCACCACCGATGACAATTTCGCCTCGATCGTCAGCGGTATCCGCGAGGGCCGGGTCGCCTATGCGAACATCCGCAAGGTCATCTTCATGCTGATGTCGACGGGGGCCGCGGAGCTGCTGCTGTTCCTGCTGGCGATCCCACTCGGATTGCCGATGCCCCTTCTTCCCGTGCAGTTGCTTTGGCTCAACCTCGTGACCAACGGCATTCAGGACATTGCGCTCGCCGGCGAAAGTCCGGAAGGCGACGAGCTTAGCCGCGCGCCACGCGCTCCGTCCGAGCCGATCTTTGACCGGCTCATGATCCGACGCATCTGGCAATCCATGCTGGTCATGGGAGCCGGAGGTTTCGCGATGTTTTACGTTCTGCTCGAGCAGGGCTATGGCGAGAGCGAAGCCCGCAATCTGCTGCTGTTGTTGTTCGTGCTTTTCGAGAACTTTCAGACGCTGGCGAGCCGCTCCGAGCGCAAATCCATCTTCCAGCTCGGCTTTCTTGCCAACCCGCTTCTGCTTCTCTCAATCGCAGCGGCCCAGTGCCTTCATATCGCTGCGATGTACATTCCGATTCTCAGCGAGCGCTGCAGGTTTCACCGATCTCGTTCTCAGAGTGGGCGCTCCTGCTTGTTGCAGCATCGTCTGCCCTCCTGGTCGTGGAGATCGACAAGTGGCGGGTCCGCAGCAAGCCGGCCGACCTTCGCGCACCGTGAGTTCATTCCGTCGTGAACTCATCTAGCTGACAGTCAGGAAATACACCGCGACGCCGGTTCCTGAGGCGAGAAGCGATACAACGGCGAGCGGTCCCCAATAGCGTCCTGTTCCCGACGCCATCGCCACCATCACCCGTCCGCCTGCGTTTGCGAGTATCGCGACGAGCACTGCGGCTCCGACGATCTGTAGCGGTGCGGCTCCGCCTCCAGCGCGCAACGCCGTCAGCACCGCAACGTCGACGTCGAATATCCCTGACGCTGCCGATATGCCGACCAAGCTGTTGTCGCCCATACCGGCCATCAAGGCCGCGCCGGCCGTCGCGGTCAAGGCAAACAGGCCTGCAAAAACAAGAAGCGGAAAGAGTTCGAACGGATTGCGTGCAGTGATCGGTTCGTCGGCGGGAGGTGCAGTCCTGGCGATCAGAGCGACACCACCCGCGGCGAAAACCAACGCCGCTGCGATGGTTGGCAGAACAACTTCGGGGAAGACCGGCGGAGAGACGAAAAGAATTACCGTCAGCACTCGCAATAGCGAGACGACGGCGGCGAAGCTCGCGGCTCCGGCCAGCGGCCCTGGCTCCTCGCCGGAGCGTGACTTCTGCCCGAAACTGGCTGTCACGGCAGTCGATGAAACGACTGCGCCCACCAGCCCGCCCACAACCAGTCCTCTCGACGAGCCAAGCAGACGAACCGCGACGTAGCCAACAAATGAAATGGTGGCGCTCAGAACCGTGAAGAACCAGATTTCACGTGGATTGAAACCGCCCCATGGGTCGATGGCATGGTTTGGAAGAAGAGGCAGCCCGATGGCGGTCATCGCCACCAGCACGAGGGCCGAACGCAGCTCGATCCATGACAGCGTCTTGAGAAGATTGTGCATTAGCTCGCGGCTGGCGAGCACGCCAGCGAGCGCAGCGGCGCCCGCCGCCGCCACCCTGTAGTCGCCAGTCACAGCCAATCCGCCGAGCGCAAAAACCGCCAATCCGGCAATGACGCCGGTGACGCTGAAATCCTCATCGTGCCGCGCCTCGCGCAGCTTGAACCAGGTGAAACTCAGCGCGAAGCTCATGAAACCGGCGGCAAATATCAGGTCGCTCCTATGTGCATGGGACAGTGCCGCCAGGATCCCGCCAAGCAGACCCGAAATGCCGTAGGTGCGGATGCCTGCCGTGCGGCTGCCTTCCGGCGCCTCCCTTTCCCGCCATCCACGCTCGAGTCCCACGAGCAGGCCTATGGCAAGGGCGAGCCCCAGACGGAGAATAAGAGGTTCCATTCGTTTCCGGCTTCGCCTTCTTGCAACGTGTTAATGTCGGCGCTCGCTCGAAGCGCAAGTCGTGATCACCGGTCCGGTGTGCCCGACCCGGAAAACATATCCGATTTGAAGCGGACGGGCAGCGAACGGCTTTGCAAATGGCGATCGGCAGATCATAGGCGGAAAGCCATTAACGATGTTGAACGAACCTGATTTGCCAACGTCGGGGTATTTGGATCGCGATCGATGTCAGAGAAAGGGCAGCAGCAGCCGCTAGCCACGGGGCCAGATTTCCCACTGTCTGCACGAGGGCTGCCCCCAAAACTGCTCCTGCCATCATGCCGAGCCACGGCACGATCTGGATGGCCAAATGCGTGTTGCGGATGCCCATCGCCCAGCGCCCCAAACCTCGTCCGAAGCGTGACAGGGCCCCGGTGACATACGTCAAGCCAACCGGCAGCCCTTCGATCTGCTCGACAGAGGCGTTGATTGCCCCCATCGCCAGAACGAGCAGAAGGAACCGGAGCTCTCTTTGATCGCCCAGCAGGGCTGCGCATACGAGTAGAACCGATACAACCAGCAAAACAGCTTGCGGCCTGAACCTCATCGCCACCACCACTCCTGCGGCGTTGCCGATGACGAAAGTGACCAAACCGCCGATGAGAAGCGCCCCCCGAGCGACGTCGCCTTGCATCAGGGCGACCGATGCGCGAGTCGTGTTGCCGCTCATGAAGGACACGAAATCGCCGACGGACATGAGTCCTATGGCATCGGTCATGCCTGCAAGGAACGATATTCCAGCGACGAGCGCCAAACCAACAGAACTTCTCTGGCGCATGATGATGCGCCGCCGCCGCTGTACCGTCATTTGTGATGATCCAAGTGAAACCCCCGCAAGCAAAGCAAACGCGGCCCCGTATTGCAAGCTCGCGACATGCCAGGAACGGCGCACCGGAACCGCGACCATTCCGGCACGCCGGGATCAAACCTATTCGCGAGAGCTTCCATGGCCTCTCGTTTGCCGACGAGAAGAAGCGCTCTCGCTGGATCGATGAGATGCGCGATAACGGCAGACGGGCCTGTTGATTTTAACCTCCAACGGATCGCGATTTGAGATCCGACTTTGAGCTTGATCAAGGAGTTTCGGTGCGCGCGAAGCATAATGCTTGAGTGAACGCCGTTTGGTTGGCTCGACTCGCACTCGTGCCGGGAGGACGAAAATGCCCTTGAAGCTGCTCAGTGGAATGATGAAGGCATCGGGAGACGAGGCGCTTCTGATCATGGAAAGAGACGTCGGAGGCGACGAAATCGTTGTCGTCACGAAGGAAGCCCTTCTCGATATCGCCGATCCGCCTCTCTGCAACGAGTGTCGGCTGCAGCAATACGTCACAGTGTTCAGCGACATCGCGTCCAACAAATTCGATGGCAAGAAGCTCACGTCCGATGGGCACGTGGCAGTAACCGCGACTGATGTTTCTGCTTGGAAGGCTCTCCACCCGGACGCGGCTTGAGAGCGTCAATTGCAACGTTAGCCGGTGACGCGAACGCCGAGTTGCTGGCGAACTCAATGGAAACGGCTGCAATGAAGCGAATATGTGGACTGCAAAGCGCTGTTGCCGTTACTCTCCTTCTGATGGTCACCGGCGAGAGCGCCGCGGCCGATCGACTCCGCGGCCGCGCCATCGCCCAACGCTGGTGCAGCGAGTGCCACGTCGTTGCACCTGGACAAGTACGCGGCTCGGATACTGTTCCGACGTTCGCTCAGATTGGTGAATCGGACCGATTTGACGAGAGAAGCCTTTCGGCATTTCTGGCGACTCCTCACCACTCCCGCATGCCGAATCTATCCCTGACACGTACCGAGATTGCCGATCTCGTTGCGTACATAAGGTCGAAATAATCCTGGTCGATCCGTCGCGGATCGACGCTCAACGGGATCTCTTTATAAGCCGTCGCCTTCGCGCGACAGAAATGCATTCAATCGCCGAAGAACGAGCTGCGGAGCTTCGAGATGCGGTAAGTGACCAACGGCGGGCAGCGTCTCAAACGATGCCTGCGGGATCAGCGCGTGAAGCGCTTTGCCTCGCTCCAGCGGGATCCACGGATCCTCCTCGCCCCAGATGATTTTGACCGGGCAGCGAATCTCTGCGAATGCCGGCTCGATTTCGGCGGTGTATCGTTCATCGGCCTGCGCGAATTGCCGGTAGAAACTTGCTCGGCCCTCTTCGGAAAGCCACGGCTCGATGAGCTTGTCGAAATCTGCGGAATCGATGTCATTGACCAGCGCTCCGCTGATGTAAGCCGACACGACCGCCTTGTGGATATGCGGTGGCAGGCCCAGAAAGGCTTCCACGTGGCGACCGACATGATCGAAGAATTCCGAGCCCCATGGGCGCATCGCGACGACATTCATCAGAACGTACCGCTCAAAATCGCAGCCATGCAGTAAATGCGCGCGCAGCGTCGTCGCTCCGCCCATGTCGTGGGCTACGACGATCGGCTGCTCGAGGGCCCAATGGGCGAGCATCTCGGCGAACACCTCTCCTTGCACATCGAGAGACGTACGCTGCTCCACGCCTTTGGCGGATCGCCCGTATCCGGGCATATCGTACCAATGGACGCGGTATTGGCCTGCAAGGGCCGGAATGATCCGGTGCCATGAGAACGAAGACCACGGCCAACCATGAGCCAACACGAGTGCAGGCCCGCTGCCAGTTCGACCCGCAGCGACTCTGCCTGCAGATGTTTGCACGGTCTCGTCGAGTTTCCACGACATCCAGCATCCTCCATGTATTTTTCCCGGTGGTGCCGTCCAGACGAACTGGTTTGCAAGCTTGTCGTTGGCGCTCCCTCAGTTCGATTGTCTGTGATTGTCCGCCGGCAATCTGTTGAACGGGCCAAAATGGGTACCCACCAAAGGCCAACGCCCGCGCTTCGTGGCGGCGTTGGCCCTGATAAGCGCTTAGCGCGGTTCGCTCGCCAGACCTTTGACAATGGCATAGCAGGCAAGCAACAGAACAATCGTGAAGGGGAAGCCCGTCGAAACCGCCATCGCCTGCAGCGCCCCCAATCCGCCGCCCAGCAAAAGCGCGATAGCGACGATGCCTTCGAAGCTGGCCCAGAAAACGCGCTGGGCCAACGGTGCATCGACCTTGCCACCGGCCGTAATCGTATCGATGACCAGTGAGGCCGAGTCCGACGAGGTGACGAAGAATACGATCACCAAACAGATGCCGATGAATGACGTGATCGCCTGAAGAGGCAGTGCCTCAAGCATCGAAAACAGTTTCAGTTCCAGCGGCGCCTCGACGACGGCCTGGTAGCCATCGTTGACGATTTGGCTGATCGCCGTGCCGCCGAACGCCGTCATCCAGAAAACTGAAACGAGCGACGGGATGATGAGAACGCAGACGATGAATTCACGCACGGTGCGGCCACGAGAAATGCGAGCGATGAACATGCCGACGAAGGGAGACCAGGATATCCACCAAGCCCAGTAAAACGCAGTCCAACCATCACGGAAACTGTCATCCGTACGGCCAAACGGGTTCGAGAGTTCCGGCAGGTACCGCATATATTGATAGAGATTGGTGAAGAAGCCCGAGATGATTGCCCAGGTCGGTCCGACGATCAGCACGAAAAGTAGAAGCAGCGCGGCCAGTATCATATTGATTTCCGACAGGCGCTTCACCCCCGCATCGAGTCCAGCCACCACGGACGTCAGAGCGACACCGGTGATTGCGATGATCAGCAGTATTTTTGAGGCGTCAGTGACCGGCAGGCCGAAAACGTGGTTGAGGCCGGCATTGGCCTGCTCGGCGCCGAAACCCAGCGATGTGGCGAGGCCAAACAGCGTCGCGAAGACCGCGAGTATGTCGATGATATGGCCGGGCCACCCCCATGTCCGTTCCCCGAAGACCGGGTAGAATATGGAGCGCATCGTCAGCGGCAAGCCCTTGTTATATGCGAAGATCGCCAGGGAAAGTGCCACTATGGCGTAGATCGCCCAGGGATGCAGGCTCCAATGGAAAATGGTCGCAGCCATCCCCAGGTGGCGGGCCGCTACCGCATCGCCGGGCGCGCCGCCAAGTGGTGCCCAGCTATCGGGTGCGCCCGCGTTTTCCGCAACTGATGACGAAAAGTGCGAGATCGGCTCCGAAACGCCGTAGAACATCAGTCCGATGCCCATCCCGGCAGCAAACAGCATGGCGAACCAACCGGAATATGAATAGTCGGGAACGGCTTCCTTTCCGCCGATCCGCACTTTGCCATACGGCGAGACAACCAGGAAAAGGCAAAGCAGAACGAAAACGTTGCCGGCGAGAAGAAAGAACCAGTCGAACGTTGAGGTCAGCCACTCGCGCAGGCTGTTGAAGATAGCCCCCGCCTGATCCTGAAGGACCAATGTCAGCACGACAAAGGCGACAATTGTCAATCCGGATATCATGAAGACCGGATTGTGGACATCCAGACCGAATGGGCCAATCTGCTTGACGATATTGTCCTGGCCGACCTCGTAGTCGGTTTGAATCAGCGTTGAAGCGCCCTCGGGGGCCGGGATTCCAGCTTCACTCATGTAGCTTATGCTCCTCCAAGTTTAGCGGTGACTTGCTGCGGCCGGCTCCTGACGCAGCGCGTTAGCTGCGGACCAGAAAAAATGAAAACGCCTTTGCGAAGTGCCAGGCGGGCTCCATTGAGTGGCCCAGACAGTCATCAGCATCGGGAATTTCCGTCGCCGAGACGACGAGATCACTTCCTGTGTCCTTGACTGCTTCAATCAGTGCATCGCCGAGATCCGCTGCCGGTCATGCCGGACAATCACTTTTGATCGCCGAAGATGCCAAGATCGGTGCGCTCATCCGTAGCGAAGGCGGCAGTGTTTCGGCAGCGTTGTGCTCGAGGCATCGGATTCTGCGCACGCGACGCCCAACCTAATACGGAAGCGTTATAGAGTTTCGCCAGACCTGCCGCTGCCAGCGAGCGCACACTTCGATTTTGCGCTGTGCGTCAGATCAATGGGCATCATTATTTTCGCGCAGATTTCCCCTCCAGATTATTGCCTTCGAGGCTTATGCTTCGTTCTCAATTGCTGTTGTTGTGTCGCACGGCGGCGATGTTCCACACCGCTCGGAAGATTGCGCCCCAACGCTGTAAGCGGCTCGGAGGATGAATATGCATGCTAGAAAAAGGTGGGAGTCGTTGCCTCACCGACGACATTCTGAGCAAATGCGACATCCGTCTGCTTTCCCCATGTCCCGGCGCTGATCCTGCAAAATTCGGTAAGGGCAACAGCGTGGCAGGCTTCCCGCGTCTGATTGACAAACACGTCCATCTGAGTCGAGGCGAAAATATCCTAGGGATATCAATTGCATGATGCATAGCGATCAAGTGTCTGTCGACGTTGATGTCGCTCGTCAGATGATCTTCGACCAGTTTCCGCGGTATCGCTTCGAACAGATCGAACAACTTGATGCGGTCGGAACCGTCAACGCCATCTTCCGGATCGGATCGGAAGCGGCCGCGAGATTTCCGTTACGGATGGGCGACCCGATCCTATGTGCCAGAATGCTTGCCAACGAAGCGGCAGCCATGGCCGAGCTTGCGGAGCATTGCCCGTTTCCGACACCCAGGCCCGTCGGACTGGGCCGACCCGGCCCGGCATATCCGATGCCCTGGGCAGTGCAGACGTGGATAGCGGGGGATGTCGCTACCCCAGACGGGCTCGCGGGATCGCGGACATTCGCGCGTGACCTCGCGACCCTCATTGCATCCCTCCGCGCGGCCGACACCCGTGGCCGGCACTTCGACGGGCACGGTAGGGGCGGCGACCTTCCCGATCACGACGACTGGATAGTCGTCTGTTTCGAAAAGAGCGAGGGATTGCTCGACGTTGCTCGGCTCCGTCGGCTATGGGCCCGGCTCCGTGAGCTGCCGCGGCCGGGATTCCTCGTCATGAGCCACAGGGATCTCATTCCGCCGAATCTACTCGTGCGCGGCGAGCATCTCGTGGGCGTGCTCGACGGCGGCGGCTTCGGACCGGCCGATCCTGCGCTCGATCTGGTGGCCGCGTGGCACCTGCTGGACCACGAGGAGCGCAAGACCGTGCGGAGCCATCTTGAATCGAGCGAGATCGAGTGGAGGCGCGGGGCGGCGTGGGCGTTCCAGCAGGCGATGGGCCTGGTCTGGTACTACGAGCGCACCAACCCCGGCATGAGCGCCCTCGGCCGCAGCACGCTCCAACGCCTCCTCGACGACCCCGACATCTGAGCAGGGCATCTCGAATTGAGCGCCGCCCACAGCCATTCGCGAGCCGATTCGGGACCGCGCGGATCGGAGGGCACCAGCGCTTCACAGCGCTCGCCGAGGTGACGCAGGATCGCGCCGCCTCCGAAGATCGAGAGGTCTCCATCAGTCAATCACGGCACTTGGCCGAAAGCCCGATGCAAAATGCTCGTTAGAGACAGGCGGAGTGTCAAAAGGATATGGTGGTCGTTGAAAGCGACATCAGGAGTGGCACGTGTTCTTCGTTCTTTCGAAACTTCTAGCAGCATTTGCGGTGCTTTCGAACCTGATTGGCTTGGCGGCGGGTGCAGGGCTTGTCGCCTTGGCGCTGCGCCGGAGGAAGCAGGGACTAGGGCTTCTGATCACGGCGGTCGTGCTGTTGCTGATCGCTGGCTGGCTTCCGGTTGGCAGCGCAGCTCTTCGCATACTGGAGGACCGGTTCCCATTGCCGGAAATTCCTGGCGAGGTGGCGGGCATCGTTGTCCTGGGCGGAGAAATTGATACTGACCTCTCGACTGAACGCCACACGGTTGCCCTGAGCAGCGCGGGCGAGCGTCTCACCAAGACGGCCGAGCTTAGCCTGGTTTACCCCAAGGCCAGAATCCTGCTCTCAGGGGGAAGTGCGAATTTGCTTTCTTACGAGGCGGAATCGGAGGCCGCAATGGCGCGCGACCTGCTGATGCGGATCGGTGTACCGGACAAGCGGATCGAGCTTGAAGAACGCTCGCGGAATACTTGCGAGAATGCTGTCGAGAGTAAGGCCGTTGCACGTCCGAAGCCCGGCGAGGCATGGCTGCTCGTCACATCTGCCTTTCACATGCCGAGGTCAGTCGCCTGCTTTCGCGCCGCCGGATTTCCAGTCATTCCATACCCTGTGGGCTACCAGGTGAGGCGATCGGACGTACGACACCTGACGAGCTCGCTCTCGATGGGCTTATATCTCGCCGATCTCGCTGCCCATGAGTGGGTGGGACTCGTGGCCTATCACTTCTCCATGAATACCGAGCTTTTCCCCATTGCCCGGTAGCTAGAGCTGATCCGCTTTGCTGCCAGGATGGACGGCGTTTTACCGCGATAGCGAATTGTTGAACAGCGTCATCGCCGTCAGGAGCATTATCTTCGCGTCCAGCAAGAGCGACATGTTCGTTATGTAATAGAGGTCAAATTCAATTTTCTCGACGACTTCGTCCAGTGTCGAAACGTAGCCCTGCTTAACCTGAGCCAATCCGGTCAGGCCCGGAGGTGCGTAATAGCGCAGCTCGTATTCGGGAATGGTGCTCTCGTAACTGCTCGCCAAAGGCGCCCATTCTGGCCTAGGGCCGATAAGCGTCATCTGACCGAGCAAGATGTTCCAGAGCTGCGGCAGTTCGTCTAGGTGCGACTGCCGAAGGAAGGCGCCGAGTGGCGTGATCCTGTCATCGTTGCGGCTTGTGGGCCGCGGCGGGCCGTCGGACATGCGCATGCTCCGAAGCTTGAAAGCGCGGAACATCCGGCCTTTGAAACCGACGCGATCCTGGACGAGAAAGACGGGACGGCCCATGGTCAGCGCCACGGCTGCCGCTGCAATGCCGATCAGCAGGAGACTGGCCGGTGCGGTGATGAGGACGAATGCAACATCCACGATGCGTCTGATGAGCAGGTAGCGCATGCGGCGGCCAAGCGCTGCATCGAGTTGATCGCGATTGGCGAGATGAAGCGGCAAGCGCTCGCACTTGATGTGCTTTTGAAAATGCAGCGATGGTCCATGACGGTGTATATGCCAAATAGACATAGAACCCCCCTGTTAATCGCGGGCAACTTTATTGTGAATGACCCGATGTTGCTCCGCGGCGTAGACGTATTTTTAATATATACGTGATAAATGATATAAATATAGATCGCCCATAGGTACTACGTTTGCCATTGCAGTACTTCCAGTGCGCGAGCTGGAATGGCGATCGCAGAGATCGATATCGTGCGTCTGAAAAGACCCGCGGTTGCAGGAGGCGAGACAATTTGTCGGAAGGAACCACGCGACGGTCTACCGACCTCTGCCGGTCTTTGAGCCGTCTTGCGACTGCCCCGCGCCGGGACCGCCTCGGGACACGCCCTTGCCATGGGAACTGCCGGGGTTCCTTGGATCTGCGCCATTGCCCCAACCGTTGTTGCCTTTAACCTTCCCGTCGCCCCCAGACTTCGCGATTGCATTTGACGTAAGGCTGGTGGAGAGCAGCATGGTTACGGCAGGAGGTGTCACGACCGCGAAACGACCGCAACTCTTCAGAAATTTGCGCCGATCTTCGTCGCTCTTTGGCGGTTGGTTCGGGATTTCTGGCATGAACGCCTCCCTTCGCGTGCATCGATTGTACGCGGGAAGATTGCCACTGCAGGACGGCGTTGAAAATATACAGTACCGTATAATCCTAATACAGTACAGTATACTCCTGGGAACGCCGCAAACATCACGGAACGCCTGCGTGGTCGGGCGGCGTAATACTGGGATGACTCTGATGTCCGTTAGGGGAGGTGTCTCCGTTGATTTCGCCGGCGGGAGCTACTCGATCGCGGTCGTCCGTTGCGAGCGAAATCGGCCATTGCGTCCACCCCGCATCCATTGCATCGTGTTCCAGGGTCGAATCTTCAGTGTAGTCGGGTGTCTGTCCTCTGTGGTCAGCAGCACAGCGAGGCTCGGGTCATGCCAACCTACTGGCTTCTGATAGGGTTTTGCGCTGCAGGCGCACTGGCTGCAGGGTTTCGCCTTCCGGCGATTGCCTGCGTGATTCTCGCATCGGCCTCCCTTTTCGCCAGCGTGGGCTCCTTGCTTTTCAACCGGCACGGCATCAGCATTGCGTTCATTGGCGCACCTGCCTTTTTCCTGATTTCATTTTTCCTGGCCGGATGGGTCCTCAATGCAATTCGAAGAACCGGCGGAAGCAACTAGAGCAATTCCGGGAAAAGCGCCTCACGGTTTTCCCTCCGGAATTGCCGTGCGACAAAGGGCGTTTGCGGGAATAGCGGGAAGGCTCCAACTCTCGGGCACGGAGCGTCGGCGATGAGCGGAATGCCGGCTGCTGTTCGTAAAGGCATTCTGGCTCGGACTTGGGCGAGCGACTTCTTGCCACTCGCTCTCGTGGCCTTCTGCATGGTCATGAATTTCGCCCTGGCCCTCCTCAACAGTCTCGTGGCCAGCGTCCAGGAAATCCATGTGGTCGTCCTGCAGCTGTTCATGACGTTGTGCGCCGCCGGGCTGCTGGTGCTGCGGCGGCCCCGCGTGACGACCGATCAGGCCATGCTGTTCATCATGCTGGCGATATGCGTCTTCGCCTCGACCGTTTATCACCGGAGTACAGACCTCAAGACGCTGTACGACATGTCCGTAATTCCGCTCTTCGTCGTCCTGGGCTCCACGATCAGGAAGATACCAAGATGGTTCGTGCATGCCCTGTTCGTTGCCGTTTTGGCCACCACGCTGGTCGAAGCGCTGGCGCCGGACCTCTATGCCAGGGTCGTCAACCCACTGAAATATTACGCCAACACCAGAAGCTGGGTCGCGGACAAGTTGGAGGACGACTCGGGCGACCCTGGTTTCTATTTCGGGGCCGAGCGAGACGGGGGGATCCACCGTGCCAGCGGCCTCTTTCTCGAACCCCTTTCCACCGGCTATTTCGCGTGCATCGCCGCCATCTTCTACATCTACGAGTACAAATATCAGTTCGCCAAGAAGATGCTTGCCCTTGCCGGGTGCGTCCTCATCATAATATTGGCGGACGCCCGAGCGTCGCTGGGCGTGCTTTTCGTCATTGCGGCAGGTGCGCCGATACTTGCGCGCCTGCCGCGATTGGTGGGGCTCCTGTTGCCGTTCCTCGTCTTTGCCGGGGGAGCGGTTGTGTACTATTCCGCGGTGGGTAGCCACCACATCGTGGACATGGCGACGCGCTTGTCCTGGACCTACGAAGAACTCAGGGCCGCTGATTTGTCGGCGCTGCTCTTCGGCGGCCTCGACCAGACCCATGCGAACGACAGCGCCATCCTCTACTTCGCCGACGTTGCCGGGATATTGGGTTACATCCTGTTGATGTACATATCTGCCGGCGTCGCATCGACGGGGGAGCGCCCGTTCATCACAAATGCAGCGCTGATATACCTGGCGAGCACCAGCCTGTTCGGCCATGCTTTCGCTTCGATCAAGACCGGAGCCCTTCTAGGCTTCCTCGTGGCGAGCCATAAGCCGCCCGATAACGGGAGCGCTGTCACTCTGCGCCGGGACGGAGGGGGGGCTTCGTCCGTGTTGCCCAATCGCCAGGCACCCAGCCAAACAGGGATTATCGACCGGGAACGATGAGCCGCCAGCGGCGGCTGCATCATGAGACGCCCGGGTGGCCCATCAAGAGGCCGCCTGGCTCGCTTGTCGGCGCCGTCTACTAATACTTGCGTACTATACTAAATTAGGATCACTTGAAATATTCCTACGGACGCACAATCATAGCGCAAATGGATACTTGACAAATCTACTTAGGATATTTGAGAAATGCTCGGTTTCGGCTCGAGGATACTCGCGGTCTTGGGTACAAGGCCGGAAGCGATAAAGCTCGCCCCATTGGTCAAGGCTGCTGAAGCAGACCGGACCTTCGACATACAGGTCTGCATAACCGGACAACACCGCTCCATGCTGGATCAGGTCCTGGACGTATTCGGCATTACGCCCGATTACGATCTCAACCTCATGAAGCCGGCTCAGAGCCTTGCCGAGGTCACCTCGAGAATCGTCACAGAAGTGTCGGGCGTGATCCGGCATGCGCGTCCGGAATGCGTGCTGGTCCAGGGCGACACGACGACGGCTTTTGCCGCGAGCCTCGCCGCGTTTTATGAGAAGGTGCCGATCGCCCATGTGGAGGCGGGGCTTCGCACCTCAGATAAATATTCTCCATTTCCGGAGGAGGCCAACCGGCGCTTCATCAGCAGCATTGCGGACCTTCATTTTGCGCCGACACCATGGGCCCGCGCCAACCTGCTGCGCGAGGGCCACCCCGAAAGCGCGGTCTTCGTAACCGGCAACAGCGTCATCGATGCGCTGATATGGGTGATGAATGTCCTGAAGTCGGATGCCCGGCTGCGGAGACAGGTCGAGGACCGGTTCGCGTTTCTCAATCCCGAAAGACGCCTCGTCCTGATCACCGGGCACCGCCGTGAAAGCTTTGGCGGCCCCATCCGTAGGATGTGCGAGGCTCTGGTCGACCTCGTCGAACAGGTCCCGGACGCAGAGATCCTCTATCCGGTTCACTTGAACCCTAACGTTCAGGAGCCGGTGAATGCCATCCTCGGCAGCGCTCATCCGCTGCTGCGCGAGCGCATACATCTGATCGCGCCGGTCGATTATGTGTCCTTCGTCTATCTGATGGCGAGGGCTCATCTCATCATCACGGATTCGGGCGGTGTCCAGGAGGAGGCGCCCTCCTTCGGCGTGCCGGTCCTGGTCACGCGTGACCGAACGGAGCGGCCCGAGGGCGTCGAAGCAGGCGTTGCAAAGCTGATCGGCACCGATCGCAAGCGGATCGTGGAAGAGGCTATCCGCTCCCTCGACGTCAGCCGCTCGCCGTCGATGACGATTCACCGAAGCCCCTACGGCGATGGCCTGGCCAGCAGTCGCATGCTTGAGAACCTGCGAGAACGCTTTGCCGGCACGGGCGCGGAACGGGCGCGCGTTTCGTGACGATCTCGACCTTTCATCCGTCTCTGGAGACTCCGATGTCTAACGTTACGACTCTGAACACGGACTCGGCGCCGTCGGCGACAGTGACTGCAACCTATGCCCGCCTGTTGCCGCTCTGTGTCTCCGGCTTGCAGGCAGCGGCCAATCGGCAAACAGGGCTCTTCGATCTGCAGATCAGGGGCGGAAAGGCCGCGCAGCCCACCCTGGCGACCGAGAACGTCACCAGCACGTTGATCTGCCTGATCGGTCTCGACAGGGCGGGTATCGCCGCCGAGGATCTCGGACTGCCGTCCGAAAGAGCACTGGCCGCGGCGTTCGACTCACTGCTTCGCCAGCAGGCGCACGGCGCCACAGGTCTCGCGATCTGGGCCAACGCGGTGCTTGACGGGGTTGCGGTGCATGAACTGTTCCAGCGCATCGATCTGTCGCTGGACGACGGTGCGGAATTCGCCGAGCGCCTCACCACCATGGAAGTCGCATGGCTTGCCAGCGGCCTGCTTCACGAAATGGAGCGAGGGTACAGTCACCGCTTGGCGTGCATCACGCGTTCCGTCGTCACCGCTCTCTGCTCGCGTTTCGGGGAGAGAGCTTGTTTGGTCAGCCACTCCGGCGCGACGGGGCCGCTGCAGGACCGCTTGCGCCGGCGGCTCCCGAACTTTGCGGACCAGATCTACACCGTCCAGGCTTTGGCGCTTGCGGCGATCGTACTCCAGGACGAGCGCGCCCTCTTGCTTTCGGAACGCATCGCCGGGCGCCTTATCGAACTCCAGGGGAGGCTCGGGCAGTGGTGGTGGCACTACGACGCGTCCACAGGGCAGGTTGCGGAAGGCTACCCGGTCTATTCGGTTCACCAGCATGCGATGGCACCCATGGCGCTGATGACGCTTCGGGCCGCAGGCGGAAGCGACCACGCGGCGGCAATCGCACGCAGCCACAGCTGGCTGGAGCGGAATGAACTCGACCTTGACGTTGTCGATCCTCAGACGCCGGCGATCTGGCGGGATATCGAACGGTCGGAGCCCCCGGTCGTGTCGCTCGGAAGCAAGATGCTCGAGCTTGCCGGGCATCGTCGCGACAGCGAGGCTCCTGCGGCGGCACTCAGGCTCAATCGGGAAATACGCCCATATGAGTGGGGATGGTGCCTCTATGCCGGCAGCCTGGCCGAGGGCAAGGACAGGGGGAGGCATATCGTATGAACAGCCTCGTGGAAATGCCCGTCGCGGAATTCCTGAATGCACGGCTCCACGCCGTCGCTGCCCAGGACGTCGTCGAACGCGTCTTTCGCTGGCGCTCCGAGCCCGAGCGGCGAACGCACATCATCATCACCGCCAATGTCTCGCTTCTGGTGACGATGCGTGCCGATGCGCGGCTTTCGGAAGCGGTCGGCAGGGCGGATGTCGTGGTTGCCGACGGGATGCCCCTTGTGTGGGCGAGCCGCCTTCTCGGCGCCCCGGTGCGCGAGCGGGTGACCGGGATAGACCTGATGGAGGCGCTGCTCGCAAGGGGATCGTTGGAAGGGCTCAGCGTCTTCCTCCTCGGAACCACCCAGCAACGGCTGCAGCGATTCGTCGAGATCGTCACAAGGAAATATCCGGGCGTTCGAATTGCCGGGGCGCGAAACGGCTATTTCTCCAGGAACGAGCACGCTGAGATCGTGACGGAAATCAGGAACAGCGGCGCAGATCTGCTGCTCGTCGCGATGCCGGCTCCCTTCAAGGAGATCTGGTGCGAGGACCACCGCGCCGCCCTGGGGGTCCCTGCCGTCCTGGGCGTGGGCGGAGCCTTCGACGTGGTCGGCGGGTTCCTGCCCCGCGCCCCGGTGTTCCTCCAGAATGCCGGACTGGAATGGGCCTGGCGTCTTTGCCTGGAGCCGCGGAAGCTGTGGAAGCGCAACCTGACGACCAATTCCCGTTTCATCGCCATCCTGGCCGCCGAGCTCGCCAGGCGGGCCGTCCATCGCCAACTCGAGTCGCCAAGATGACCAGCATGCATGAAACCTCGTCGATCACGACAAAGGCCGGACGGTGCGGGAAGGCCGCCGGTACGATCGCCTTCGTTCAGAACTACTACACGCCGGCCCGGCACGCGGTTTTCGAGCGCATGGCGCAATCGGGCATGGACCTGACCGTTTACTATCTGCAGCGCCCGGAGGACGAGGGCCGGCGATGGACGTTCGGAAACGAAGCCTCCTACAGGGCCGTCAACTGTTCCAGTATCTCGGCCGGTCCGTTGATCTTCTTCTGGCTTCGCACGGAAGCCGACACGATCGTGCTCCACGACAACAATCCGACAAATCTCTGCATGCTGTTCTGGGCGGTGGTCCTGAAGCTTCGGGGCAAGCGGCTGCTGCTTTGGGAAATGCACATACCGGATCGTTTCAAACCCCGCCTCAAGCAGCTGTATCAGCGCATTTGCTCGAAGATGTTGTCTGCGACCTGCGATACCGCAATCGTCTTCTCCGATATGACGGCGGAATACATGCGCGGCATTTCGACCAGAATTCCGACCAGGCGCATGATCTATGTCGTTCCCCCGGCAAAGGAACCTCTGGTCCGCCGAAGCGGCCCGATCAGGGACATCGGCTATATAGGCTCGAGTTCCAAGAGAAAGAACGTAGACGCCCTTCTCGCGGCATTCACGGCACTGGGGCAAACCGATGCGCAGCTTCACATGGCCGGAATGGATCCAATGTTCACCGCGAAAGGCATCCGCTGGTGGGGGTACGTGGACGGCGAGACACGGGAGCAGTTCTACCGATCGATCGACGTGCTGATCCTCCCGTCCTTTGCTGACCCGTGGGGACTGGTCGTCAACGAGGCGCTGCAACGCGGCTGCCTTTGCGCAGTGAGCACGGCGTGCGGCAGCGCCGAGCTGGTGCGGGCGATCGATCCGCGTCTCGTCTTCGAACCCGGTTCCACCGACGTCGAAGCGTGTCTGAGGACGCTTCTCTCCCTGTCGCGGACCGAGGTCGCGTGTCTTCGCGAAAGGTGCGAAACCCTCATAGCGCCCTACACGGTCGACAATGGCGCGAAGATCTTAAGCACAATCGTTTCGGAATCGTAACGGATGGGAGAAGTACCCCATCCGCATTCTCATGGGTGAAGCGCATGCGCTACGAACATTACCAAGCAGCACGTTGGCAAAAGATCTCCGCGTTGAGCCCGGATGTTCCGCGCCCCCTCCTTCTCGGTTCCATTCTGTCGTTTCTGTCTGCCAACCGGCTGAAGCTCGCCCTTTGGGGCATTGTGGGGCTGGCGCTGGCGGCGGCCTACGTCAGTTTTGCCGCGCCGGTATATCAGGCGCGGGCAGTCGTTATTCTCGATTACCGCACACCGGTGACCGGGGGGCAACAGGTCCTGAGCGATTCAGCGGATTCGGCGTATATCGATACCCAGATCATGATCATTGAGACCGACGACGTGCTGAGGGAGGTAATCGAAGAGCTCCACCTCGACCAGGATCCCGAGTTCGTTGCCGCAACTTCCGGTCTCTCCGCCCGTCTGGCCGCTTGGAGACAGCGCTTGGAACGGTTGTTCCTCGCAGCACATCCGAGCCCTCAGGAGCCGGGCCTGGACCGCTGGGAGGCAATGTCGGCCAACGAACGGCAGCAAATCGCGGCCAAGCAGCTGCGCAAGATCATGCGGGTCAACCGAGCCGCGCGCTCCTATGTGGCCGAGATCGAAGTTCAGGCGAGCAGTTCGGAAAAGTCGGCGCGCATCACGAATGCGATCGCCCGGACCTACGTCGAACATCAGGCGCAGTTCCGGTTGCAGGCGACCGAGCGGGAGAGCGTGCCCTTGGCCCGTATCGTAACCCCCGCCAGCCCCTTCGTCGAACCGGCTGGACTAAAGACGCCGGTCCTGCTGGTCCTTGGCCTGGTCGGCGGGCTGGGGCTCGGAACATGCGTCATCGCCGCCGGTGCAGCGATGCGCTGCACCGTTGCGGGCCGGCGGGATCTCGAAGACGAACTTGGCGTGCGGTGCCTGGGACTGGTGCCGAATGTGCGGGCCCTGCAGCGCAATCTCTTTTCGCGGCTCCTGCCCCGATGGTTGCGCGGGCGGCGGACGTCCCAGAAGCCGCTACCAGGCACGATGTCCTATGCAGCAAACGCCCCGTCGTCGCTTTTTTGCGAGTCGCTTCGCCTGTTGCGGGCGCAGATGGCCGCCGTGAGCAATGGCGAGCGTGCGATCGTCGTCGGCGTCGTATCCCCAAGCGGAACCGAAGGCCGGTCGACGCTGATCGCCAATTTCGCCGAACTTCTAACCCGAGCGGGCGACAGGGTCCTGCTCGTCGACGCCGATTTTTCGAACCGGCGACTCTCCAGGGCGCTTGCCCCCTTGGGGGCCCCACTCGGAGAAGGGGACGCCGGTGCGGAGGTGTCAAGCCTCCCTGCTACAACGCTGAGGTTCGCCGCCTTGCACGGGCGGAACGCGGAGTATGACTTCATGAACCGTCAGGCCTGGATCGAACAAATCGTGGCGACCAACCGGGACGCATTCGAGTGGATTTGCGTCGACATGCCGGCATTGGCCAGATGCGGTGACGCGCTTGCCATGATCGATGCCCTCGATCACGTCGTGATCGTGGCGGAATGGAACCGGACAGAGATGTCCGTCCTCGGTCTGGCTCTCAAGATGCTCGAGCCGGTGCGGTCCAAAGTACTGGGCGTCGTGCTGAACAAGGTCGGCCGCCGGAAAATGACATTGATGGAATGACCGGAACTCGGCTCGCTGCGGTGCGCCGGAAGCGTGGAGGAAGTGGTTATGGCACGTATCAGTGCGGCAGGCTCGATGCGCATCGGCATATTGGTGCTCTTCCTGTTGTCGGGAGTTGCATCTGCCGCAGACGCGGTGGACGGATATATGCTGAATTCGCAGGACAAGCTCCGGATCAGCGTGTCGGAAATCTCCTCCGCGACGGGCGAGATCAGAACCCGGTTAAACGGCGATTTCACCATCGATGCCGCAGGCGACGTGGCGATACCGCTGCTCGGGAACATCAAAGCGGCGGGGTTGAGCGCCGCGCAATTTGCGACCTCCATTTCCCTGCAGTTCCAGGCCAAGGCACGGCTGGTCAATCCTCCGGTTACCGCAGTGGAACTGCTGCAGTACCGCCCAATTTACCTCGTCGGTGCGGTGGATAAACCGGGCGCCTACCCCTACACGCCGGGTATGAGGGTGATCCATGCGCTGAGCGTGGCCGGCGGAATGGCAAGGACTCCTCCGACGGGCCAGACCCGCTTCGAGCGGGACGCCATTCAGGCGAGGGGAGAGCTCGATGTCCTGCGGGCGCAGAGGGACAAGCTGGAAGCGCGGCGCGCCCGGCTGGAGGCGACCATTGCCGGCAAAGACACGATCGAATTCCCCCCGAGCCTTCAGTCGCGCTCGGCCGAGCCGAATGTCCGCGAGACCATGGATCGCGAACAGCTCCTCTTCGGCCAGCAGAACAAGACACGTGCCCTGGAACTGGCGAAATATAACGACCAGCTTGCGCTGCTCCACGGTCAGGTGGACACGCTGCAGAACCAGAACGAGACGCAGAACCAGCAGATAAGCAGCGTCGATCGCGAGATCGCCAATGTTCGCAAGCTCGACGTTCAAGGTCTGGCGACCCCCGGACGCCTCTTCATGCTCGAGCGCACGGCGATGGCCGTCGACAGTAAGCGCAAGGAGATCGAAACGGAGATCCTCAAGGTCCGTGAGCGCATCGCCGACAATGAAGCCTCGGTCAAGCGGCTCCAGGCGAGCGGTAAGGAGTTGCTCGCGGAGCTCAGCGCAGTGGACAGCGATCTCGAGACCGTCACGCGCAGGCTTCGTACTGCCGAGAACCTGATCCGGCAGTTACAGGTAGAAGAGGCCGCCATCACAGGTCAGAACGAGCAGGAGGTCGAGACCAGATACAGCATTCTCAGCGAGCGGAACGGAGAGCTGATCGAAGAAGAGGCCAGCGAAGCGTCCCCTGTCAGCCCCGGAGACGTGATCAAGGTGCAGCTGCGCACGACGGGACTGCTCACGGATCGGAACACCACTGGCGACATCACCGCCGCCGACTATCAATGAACGCCAGTCCTCCCGTCGGCCCGGCGACCGAAGTTCCGAGCGCACCGACGCCGCCGCCGGAAGGCCTGGCAGGCGACCAGGTGCGCTCCACGGCTACGAGAGGGGTGGCCTGGTCCTTCGTTCAGATTTGCGCCGAGCGCGCCAGCCAGGCCGCAATATTCATCATCACGGCGCGATTGCTCGGCCCGGCCGATTTCGGCATGGCGGCCATGGCAGTCGCTCCCGCGCTGATTGCGAACCATACGCTACAGGGGATCACGCAGTCCGTCATCCAGCGGGACGATCTCGGGCCGGGTTATGTGGGCGCGTCCCTCGCTTGCGCGATCGGCAGCAGTCTGCTGATGGCAATGCTTATTGTCGCGGCCGCGCCGATGGTTTCCTACATCGTCGGAGATGATCTTGCCGGCGACCTGATGCGGGTCTCGGCGCTCGCTCCCGCGCTTGCGGGGGTCGGGCTCGTGCAGGAGGGCATGCTTGCCAGGCGATTCGCATTTTCGGTGCTGGCGGTCCGGCGACCGCTGGCAATCCTCGTCGGAGGAGCGCTGTCAATCGCGCTTGCCTATCTGGGCTTCGGAGCGTGGAGCATCATCGCGCAGACGGTGCTCGTAGCGGCGACCGGATCGCTCGTTTGCCTGATGGCCATGCCTGTTGTTCCGGCATCCAGGTTTTCCAAGACCGAGTGGCGAGATGCCTCGTCGAGCGCCACGAAACTGATGGGCCGGCAGGTGCTCGACGTCGCTTCGCAGCGTCTGCCGGAGGCCCTTCTGGGGTTTCTGGCGGGACCGGTCGCCGCCGGGCTGTTCCGCCTGGCGAAAGCTCTCCTCGATCTCGCCAAGAGCATCCTGGTCTATCCGATCTCCGCCGGGTTGCTCCCCGTCTTCGCCCGCATGTCAGGCGATCGGCAGAAGCTCGAGAGCTTCGCGCTCAACGTTTGCGTGGCAAGTGTCGTGATCGTGTCGATGCCGGCGCTCGGATTCGCTGTATTCTCGCCGATGATCATCCGGATCGCTGCCGGACCCGCCTGGATGCAGACGGCGGATGTCATGATGATCTTCGCCATGACGCTACCGCCGCTTGCTCTCGTGGCCGCCATCCCATCCTTCATGATCGCCTCCCAACAGGCGGGTGCGCTGCTGTGGTGTTCCGCGGCCCAGTTGCTGGCGGCAATGGCCCTGGTTGCCCTCGGGGCCTTGTGGGACGTGGTCATCGCCTCCTTCGGCTTTACGCTTTCCCTGTATATCGGCGCCGGTCTGCTCTGGTCCCGGTCTCTCGCCAGGTCTGCGGGACGCGACAGACAAACGATCCGGGAAGCGTTCAGCCTCGTGGCCCTGATCGAGATTTCGCTCGCTGCCGTCTTTCTGTTCCGGCACGCTTTCGCCTCGGACCGGTTCAGCATCGCCGTCTTCGCGATCTCGCTTGCAGTCTATATCGGCTTCGTCCCCATCGCTTTTCCAAGACTCGCCGAATGCACGCTGCAGGCGCTTCCGGCAAGATGGCGCGGGCTCGGCGGAAAGTTCCGCGCCGGGTGATCAATCCAGGAAGGCCTTGCGGGCGGCGTGCAGAAGGCTATTCGGATTGGTGGCGTCCGGAAGATATCCCTCCCCGAGAGACCAGATGATCGCGCCGCCAAGGCCTATCCGCCGGGCGAAGGCCCCTTTGGCGGCAATGGAGCGCTCGTCCTCATAGGAAACAAACGTACAGCCGAAAGAGCCCGCGGCCTCCGGGAAGGTCAAGTAGGGCACCTCGGCCGTCGCGTCGTAGGCGGCATGGCCCAGATTGTAGTAAAGGGTCATGATGTTCCGGTAGCTCATGTCCTGGTCGCCGGCGGCCACCTTCGCCATGCCTGTGACCTGCCCCGGAGCCGAGACCGGCGCCGTCCAGCACCGGCCGTAGAAGGCCACGCCGAGCCCAAGCTTGGCCGGCGGAATGCCTGCGCCGATGTAAGCCTCGACGCTGCTCGCGCCCGATGCCGGAGTATTCTTCGACTCGCCGTAAAGCGGCGAATTGTGCCACGACAGCCATTCCTCCCAATTGTCGGCCATGTCGTAGGTCATGACGTTCAGCTGGTCGAAAAGCGGCTCGATCTCTCTCAGAAATTGCACCTCCTCGTCGGCGATGGGAAAATTGACGTTCTTCCACCCGAGATCGATGGCCAGCATCTTGTCGGGCATCCTGGTGCGCAGCGCCTCGGCCAGAGCCTTCAGATCGGGCAGATCGCTCGGCTCTATCGGCTCCCAGTCGATATCGAGCCCGTCGTAATTCCATTCCTGCACCAGGTTGACGAGGTTGTCGACGAAGCGCCGCCGGTTAGGCTCGCCTGCAGCCTTGCGCATCCGATCGGTCAGTCCGGCTCCTCCGACCGAGAGCAGCGCCTTGCGACCCGCCGCATGTGCCCGCACGACGAGGTCGCGCGCGATCCGAGGACCGGCCTCGGGGCTCACGAAAAAACTCGTGTCCAGCGACCCGTCGGGTTCCGGAACGACGGAGAACATCAACACATGCGTGAGAGAAGAAAAGTCGATGCGTTCAGGCGGATAGAATTCGTATTCCCAACCTGGATAAAAGCCGGCCAGCCACCGTTCCTGGGCGAGCGCCGAACTTCCGAGAATTCCGAGCGAAGCCGCTGCTGCGAGCAATGTCGTGAAGTGCTTCGGCATTGGCGCTCCTCCGTGAAAGCGGACCACCGTAACAGAAATCGGGACGGAAAACCGCCGTCCGGATCTCGCGACCCGACCTGTCAGAATCGATTGCGTTCATGATTTTGGGCCGATCCTCGCCAAGTTGATCGTGGCGAGGGCTGTGGGCCGGGCGCCGTCCTGAGGAAGACTGCCAACGCTACTCCAGAACGACAACGGCTTCGACCTCGAAGAGCATGGGATCGATCGCAAGTCTGGGAACGGGAACCAGAGTCTGCGCCGGCAGCGCCTCGCCGAACATGTCCTTGACGTTCCTGGTCAACACCGCAAGCTTGGACATATCGTGATCAACCACGAAGACAGTGAGCTTGGCGACCTGATCCGGCCTGGCTCCGAGCGCATCGAGGGCGGTGCGCAAATTTGCATAGGCCTGCTCGACCTGGACAGCGAAGTCGGGCGACAAGGCTCCCGTGCCGTCCTGACCGCCCTGTCCGGAGATGTAGGCCACCCGGGCATTGGCCGGCGTGATCACCGCCGTGCTGTAACCATTCGGCGATGGGTCGTAGAGGTTTTGCGGATTGACGATGGTCAGCTTGAGACCATTCTCATCCGCCGCCGTCCCGGTGGGAACTCCCATGGTCATGATGATTAGTCCTCCGATGAGCAGATGCTTGATTGCGCGTGACATGATTTTCTCTCGTCTCTGCGGATTGCGGGCAAGGGACACTGGCGGTCGGAAAGGTTTGGAACTTCGGGGCCCATGCCGCCGACAGGGTTGAATCGTACAGTGCACGAGTCAATCGCATCGTACATCGTACGAGTCAATGGTTCATGATCGACATTCCTCCCATTGCCGGTCAAAATCATCGTTCTGACCAGCAAGGAAGACGAATGGCAGCCAAACCCAGCGACATCAGGAGCAAACGGCTTCAGCGAACAGGCGCGCGGCCCCGGCCCGTGCAGGAGCCGGGCAGTGAACCGCCTCTCTCTCGGGAACATATCGTGGCGGCCGCGGTAGAACTGCTGGACGCCCAAGGAGTCGACGGACTGACGATGCGCCGGCTGGCGGATCGCCTCGGCTCAGGCGTCATGAGCCTGTACTGGCATGTCGCCAACAAAGAGGATGTCTTCGATCTGGCGCTCGACCGGGTGCTCGAATATCGCGGACCGCCGCCAATCGTTAAGTCGGAAGACTGGCGCGGAGAAGTCTTTCATATGCTCGAAGACTGGCGCGCCAGCATGCTGCGCCATCCCTGGTCGGCGTCGCTGTTGCCGCGCCGGGCGCTCGGCCCGAATATGCTCGGCCGCCTGGAACTGCTGAGCAGGACCTTGTCCGGAGCCGGTGTGGCGGACGCAGATCTCAACGTCGCGATATGGTCGCTGTGGAATTATGTGATGGGCGCGACCATCACCCGAGCGAGCTTCGGCCTCTCGGACGACGAAAGGGCCGCCGCGCAGCAGCGCCTCACATCTCTCGGCGAACGCTACCCGACCGTCGAACGCTCTCGTCTGCTATTGGACGGCGACTGGGATGGCGCCTTCCGAAAAGGCCTCGACTTCCTGCTCGACGGCCTCGTTCCAGGATAATGACACAACGAATGAACCGGATCGAGAAACTGCCGCCTGCCTTCGAAGAGGTCAGGGATTTCATCCTGCCGCCGTTCGACGGGAGCGAGATCCTCGACTGGTCCGACGCGCGGCTGCCGGAGGTCTCCGACTATTTCGATGCGGGCGCCGAATGGTGGGGCGTCTTCCTGTTCAGCGTCTACATACCTGCCAGGCGGCGCCTGACCATCGTTGCGGGCTCGACCACGGACTGATCGCCGGTGCCACGCAGAGCCTTCATTGTTTTATCGAAACAGTGCTATTGATGCGCTCGTTCGGGTCCGAGGGGCAGATGCGTCTAAAACAGTGTTACAATTTCCACGATTTCCGTCGAATGGCAAAGCAGCGCCTGCCATCGCCGATTTTCAACTATATCGACGGCGCGGCCGATGACGAGGTCACCTACCGGCGCAACACGACTGCGTTCGAGCGCTGCGATCTGGTTCCGAACGTCCTGCGCGGCGTAGGCGATGTCGATATGTCGGTGACGATCATGGGGCAAAGGCTGGCGATGCCGGTTTATTGCTCGCCGACTGCGCTTCAGCGCCTGTTCCATCACCAGGGAGAGCGGGCGGTGGCAACAGCGGCGGCGAAATACGGCACGATGTTCGGTGTTTCCTCGCTCGGCACCGTCAGTCTGGAAGAGGCCCGCCGGATCTCCGACGGTCCGCAGGTCTACCAGTTTTACTTCCATAAGGATCGCGGATTGAACCGTGAGATGATGGCGCGTGCCAAGCAGGCCGGAGTCGAGGTGATGATGCTGACCGTGGACAGCATCACCGGGGGCAATCGCGAGCGCGACAGGCGAACCGGTTTTGCCATTCCGTTCAGGCTTAATCTCGCCGGCATGACGCAATTTGCGATCAAGCCGTCCTGGGCGATCAATTATGCCCTGCATGAGCCCTTCCGGCTGCCGCAGCTCGAAAACCATGTCGATATGGGGCGCGGCGCGATGTCGATCAGCCGCTATTTCACCGAGATGCTCGATCCGTCGATGTCCTGGGACGATGTCGCCGAGATGGTGCAGCACTGGGACGGCCAGTTTTGCCTGAAGGGCGTGATGTCGGTCGAGGATGCCAAGCGGGCGGTCGAGATCGGCTGCACCGGGATCGTGCTCTCCAATCACGGCGGGCGGCAGCTTGACGGTTCGCGCACCGCATTCGACCAGCTTGACGAGATCGTCCAGGCCGTCGGGGACAAGATAGATGTGATGATGGACGGCGGCGTGCAGCGCGGCACCCATGTGCTCAAGGCGCTCTCGCTGGGAGCCAAGGCGGTCGGGCTTGGTCGCTACTATCTCTTCCCGCTCGCTGCGTCAGGACAGGCTGGCGTCGAACGGGCGCTGGAACTGATGCGCATCGAGATCGAACGCGGCATGAAGCTGATGGGCTGCTCGTCGGTCGGCGAGCTTACGAAAGAAAACCTGCGTTTCCGGTGAGGAAACGCTCGGCGTTGCCGGGGTGCATACGGATGACGCAGCCGGACTGAAGCCTGCCTGGATCACGATGTGTTCAGGTCGGGTCGACCTGAACACATGAACATGATCGATTCCAGGAAGTTGAGACGCGGGATGCGGGCGGAAAACCGCGCACAGTGTTCCTCACCCCGCTCTGGTGAGATTTTTCCGAATCACCCACAGCTTCAAGGGCAAGGCAGCTTTTTCCGTTGCTCGCGAGAACACCGCTCCGGCGACGATATGCGACCGCCATCGCACGCCTTTTCTTCTTATGGTTGTAAATAAAACAACTGTTTGCCGGCAATCGGGCCCGCATTCGGCATGGGTCCGCCCGTTTGTGATGGCAGCGTGGCGCTAAAATTCCCCTAAAATCATCTTGGTTATTTGCATATAAGGGGCATCTCTTGCAACTCCTGTTCGAAATCGGCAACGGGAAGGCGAGTTAAGCGAGCGAATTCGAGCGTCTTGGAAACAGGCGGCAGACAGACAAATCTCTGGCGCAGAAAACTATTGGCGCAGCTTTTGGTTGCGTCTGCGAGTGTAATGGGGTTCGTGCCGTCGGCGCTTGCGGCACCGGCGGCCGCCGGTACCGTCATCGGCAATCAGGCAGTCGCGACCTTCGAGTCGGGCGGGCAGACTTTCTCGGTCACCTCCAACCTTGTCCAGACGACGATCAACACGATCGCCGGCGTTCAGATCGAGACCGATACGATCAAGTCCGCCGTCGCGGGCGGCAGCGTGTTCTTTCCGCACACCGTGACCAACGTCGGCAATGCCGCGGATTCCTACGATCTCTCCATCGGCAGCCTCGGTTCCGGCCTGACGGCGGCGGGAATCTATTCCGACGGCGACTGCGACGGCGTACCCGACACGTTGACGGCAATCAGCAAGACCTCCTCGCTGAACGCGGGGGAGAGCACCTGCGTCGTCGCCCGGATCGACGTCGGGGCCTCGGCGACGGACAGTCCGACCTTCAAGATCACCGCGGCCAGCACTCTGACCACGGCCGCCAACTATCAATCCGGTTCCCCCGCCCGGCCGAATGCGTCCAATACCGACACGGTGAACGTCACGACCGGAGCCGTATTGGCCTTTACCAAGAACATGACCCTGCTCGAAGACCTTGACGGCTCCAGGTCGGTCACGCCGGGAGACCGGGTGCGCGTCCGTTTCAACTATTCCAATACCGGCGGATCGGATGCGCAGAACGTAGCCATCTTCGACCAGATTCCGGCCGAGCTCGTCTATGTCGCCGGATCGGGCAAGTGGTCGGACGGCGGAACGATGGCCGATGCCGAGGGCGCTGCGGATCATACCAACGGCCAGGGCCAGACGATCGCCTATTCGGTCGGCGCCGACAAGGTTACGGCGACGGTCTCGTCCGTGCCCGTCGGGCGAAGCGGCTACATTGAATTCACCACGACCGTCACCGCCGGCGCGGTCGGTACGATCGAAAACACCGGTACGATCGATTCCGACCAGACCGACCTGCAGACGTCGAACGTGGCGCGGCTCGTCGTCGACGACGGTTATTCGATCGCCGTCACGCTGGCGGACAGGGCGGCGGGCACATCCTATGCCGACCGCCCCACGGCCGACCTGCCTGACAACAACTACGCCGCCGGCGGGCGGCAATCCAGCACCGACCAGGACGGTCTCGCAAACGATGCGGTCGCCGATGTGGAGACCCCCTATCTGAGCGCGAGCAGCCCGGTGCTCTTCGAGGTCATCATCACCAACCAGTCGAATACGGCGCAAAGGTTCGATCTGTCCGCCGTGGCGGGCAGTTTCCCGAGCGGAACGACGTTTACCTTCGCCTCGACGTCCGAGGGGACGGCGCTCCTGGACACGACTTCGGACGGGCGGCCCGACATCGAGATCGCGGCGAATACGGTGGCGGCGTTCTGGGCAAGGGCCCATCTGCCGGACGGTGCGGCACGCAATGCGGGGCAAGAGCCGGCCTGGGAGGCCACGATGACGGCGACGCCTGCGAACAAGCCCGGGGCCGCCAACAGTACGCGGCTGCGAGTGGAGAGCGCCGTCGGCGGCGGCACCGTCGACCTGCAGAACGAAAACGGCAAGGCGCAGGGTGCGGAGGTCGCCAGCGGCGGCGCACCCTGGACGACCGTCAGCACCGATCCGGGCAAGACGGCCGAGTTCACGCTCGTCGTCGTCAACAGGCGTTCCGTTTCCGACAGCTTCAATCTCTCCTACAGCGGTTCGAACTTCGCGCCCGGCTCGATGCCCGACGGATGGCAGGTCGTGTTCCTGAATGCAGGCGGTGATACGGTCACCAATACGGGGGTGATCGCCGCCGGCTCCTCCGCGACGTTCACGGCCAGAGTGACGCCGCCGGGCTCCGCGCGGCCCGGCAGCACGGACGTCTATTTCCGTGCGTCTTCGGCGAGCAGCGCGTCGGCGGTCGATACGAAGCTGGATCGCGTCACCGTCAGCCGGGTCGCAGACCTCGCCATCCGCAGCGACCAGTCCGCCGAGGCGGCGCCCGGCGGCGTGGTGGTCATCAGCCACACGCTGGAAAATCTCGGCAACGTGGCCGTCACGGGCGGCGCCATCGGCTACGATCCGGCCTTTCCGAGCTTCGTGGAGACGCTCTGGGTCGACAAGAACGGCAACGGGGTGCTTGATGGCGCCGACGTGCAGGTAGCCGGCATTGCCGACATCAATGAAGCACGCGGCGCCGCAAGCTTTGCGCCGGGCGAAAGCGTGCTGCTGTTCTCGCGGGTTCAGGCTCCTGCGAGCGCGGTCGGCGGACTCTCCGAGACGGCGAAGGTCGTGGTCGGCGGCAGCCTCACCGAAAGCGGCGGAGCCGCGGTCGCGGATGCCAACACGGCCAACAACGCCGTCACCGAAACCGTCACCGTCGTATCCGGCAACGTCGTCGTGAGCAAGGAGCAGGCGCTCGATGCCGCCTGCGACGGCGCTCCCGACGGCAATTTCACCCAGGCGGCGCAGGCGGCCAATCCGGGTGCGTGCATCGTCTATCGGGTAACCGCGGCCAACGTGGGCGCGGCGGATGCGAACGAGGTGCGCATCGACGACGAGGTGCCGGCATACACCACCTACGTCGGGTCCTCGGCGGCGGCGGCTGGCGGTTCCTTGCCGGCGGTCGCGCTGCAGCCGGCCGACGGCGAGCCCGGCGCGCTCCGCTCCTCGCATGGCACGGTGAATCCCGGCGGCACCGCAAGGCTCACATTCCGGGTGAAGATCGACGAGTGATCGGGGCATCGGGGGCAGCGGCTGGCCGTTCAGTCGCTGCTCGGCCAGTTCCTGCCTGTTCAGTTCCGGCCGGCCGACTCCTGCCGGCCAGTCCCTGCCGCCCTGCGCGCCCACCCCTCATCCAGGCAAAACCATCAGCACCATGGCCTCACTGCGCGGAACGATAGTCGGGTTGCTTGCCTGTTTGGCGGTCTTCGGCCCCCTGCAGGAGCGAGCCGTCATGGCCGCACCGGCACCGGCGGGCGCCGTGATCGAGCTGCGGGCCGTCGTCTCCTACTTCAACGCCGAACTCGGTATCTACGAATCCGTTTCGACCAATACGGTGGTCACCCGTGTCGTCGAAGTCAAATCCCTCGAAGTGGTTCGCGATCAAACGGTCAACCTGCCGCTGAACTCGGCCGGGCACTTCCTGTTATTCATCCGCAACGTGGGCAATGCGGCGGCGAGGCCGGCGGTTACGGTCGAACAGCTCGACGGCGACGACTACGATGTCAACGATCTCCGCATGGTCGTCGACCGGAACCGAAACGGCGCGGCCGACGAAGACGAGCCGCAGCTGACGCCGCAAGAATCCGTGGAAGTGGACATGGATTCGGAGATTCCGGTGGTCCTGCAGTTCAGGACGCCGCCGGCTGGCAGCGATGGCCACAGAGCGTTGGTACGGCTCGGCGCTCGCGACGGGCATGCCGCGGCCGCGGCCACCGGGACGAGCGTCCTTTCCACCACCGGCCTCGTGATCAACAAGACCGCGAGCGGGAACGAGGTTTCGGCCGGCGGGGAGTTGCGGTACGATCTTCAGTTGCGCAACAACGGCACCAGCCCCGTGACCGCCTATGCCGAAATCTCCGGCAGTCCTATCGTCATCGACGGTAAGGCGGCGTCCGGTCTGCTGGTGCGCGACGAGCGCCCGCTCAACACGCGCGTCAAGTCCGTCTCGGCTTCCTCGGGATTCGCCGGGCTCTTCCATGTCGCCGGGCAGCCCACACATACCTATACCGCGCAGCCCCCCGCCGACATGACGGCCGTCGACGCCGTGGCGTTCTTCAGGGCGGGCGACTATCCCGCCGGCTTTGCCGCGGACTTTTCCCTCAAGGTCGTCGCCGCGGACAATATCCAGTCCGGTTCGTTGCTGAACGTCGCTTCGGTCTGGGAAGGGACCCCGGATGAAACAGCGGAGGTGCGCTCCAACGTCGTCACGACGCCCGTGCGCGGAGGATCCGCGGTGCTGCGCTTCGTTTCGCCCGGCGGTGATCCGATTTCGAGCACGGCGCTGAACAGCAATGTACGGTTGCGTTTGAGCGCGGCCTCCTGCAACATGACCGCCGGCCTCGACCAGGCCATGATCCGCATCGCGACCGATCCCGAGGGGGACCTGGAGACGGTGATCGCGACGGAAACAGGCCCGAACACGGGCATTTTCACCACCGCGCTCATTCCCGTTCAGCGGTTGCCCACTGTGTCGCGGGGCGACAACGTTCTTTCGGGAGGCCGCAATACGAAGGCGCTAGCCAATGCCACCTGCAGCGGCCGGGACGCCTCCGCTCTCCTGATCGTCAATCCCGGCGGCTACGTCTTCCATTCCGCAAGCAATGCCGCGGTGGCCGGCGCGAGGGTCATCCTCCGCGACGCTTCCGGCGCCGAGATCGAGCGTGTGCAGTCGGATGCGGACGGCTTCTATGCACTGACCGCGATAAATGCCGCAGGCACCTACCGGATCGACGTGGAGCCGCCCGCGGGGCTTTCCTTCCCGTCCGTCCGGGAGATATTCCCGCCGGGGCGCAACGTCGATCCGGAGGCCTCCTACGGACGCCCCTTCACGGCTGCGGCCGGCTTCGGCGGCGCCGACATACCGCTCGATGCGGACGGCGCGTCCGTCCTGCGGCTCGAGCATTCGGTCGACGACGCGAATCCCTCGCCTGGCGACATCGTCGTCTTCACGCTGACATTGAGCAATACGACCGGCATCGCCGTTCTCGGAAGCACCATACAGGGAGCGCTTCCCAGGGGCCTGACCTTCCTTCCCGGCACGGCGCGTCTCGGCGGAAAGCCGGTCAGGGTCTCCGGCTTCCCCGGCCGGAATCTCATCTTCGATACCGGCTTCCTGCCCGCCAACGGAACGGTGACCGTGACCTATATGGCGGCGGTCGATGCGACGGCGAGCGGGCAGCTCGGCAATATCGCGCAGGCATATGGCCAGCTGGCCGGCAAAGGGCAGGTGCGTTCGAACGAGGCACGCGCGGTCGTGCGTGTCCAGCGGGACGGCGGTGTTTTCAGCGACGAGGGCGTGGTTCTCGGCAAGGTCTATATCGACTTCAACGGCAACGGATTGCAGGACCGCCATCTTCCGGAGGTCGATCCCGCCGTTGAGGACGGTGCGCCTGGGCGGGTGGAGCCGGGCGTTCCGGGCGTGAAGCTCCAGTTCTCCAACGGCGCAAGCGTCGTCACCGACCTGGAGGGCAAGTATTCGCTGCCGGGACTGCCGCCCGGAGCCCATGTCGTAGCCGTCTCTGAAGCTACGCTGCCGGCGACCCTCGAACTGCGGGCCACCTCGGCGCGCGATGCGATGAGCCCGCAAAGCCGTTATATGCGCCTGCTGCCGGGGCAGGTGGCGAGCGAATATTTCGCGGTTTCTCCGAAGCCTGGCGTCAGCCGCAAGGAGGTTCTCGCAGAGCTCGACGGGCGCCGGAAGGCCTATGAGGAAAACGCCGCTCTCGCCGGGCGGACGACGGTTCCCGAGCGGCTGAATCTCGGAGGCGACGAATGGGTCGATTATTTCGGCCGGCTCGCGGGCTCCCGGGGCGAAGCGGCAAAGGTCACCGAAACGCAGATCGTCCCGCGCCCAAAGAACGAGCCCGGCGAGGGGACCGGGAAGCCGGACCGGCCGGAGGCGGTGGCGCCCGAGCGCACCCGCGATCTGGAAGCCGAAATCAAGGGACTTTCGCCCGAACTCGGCTTTCTCGACTTCGAGGCCGACAGCCTGCTGAACGGCGACATCGTCTCCATCCGCATCAAGGGGCCGGCAGCCGGCAAGCTCGCGCTCAATCTCAACGGCGCAGCCGTGTCCGAAGGCCAGGTCGGCCAGCGAGTGATCTATTCTTCGGGCGGCGTGCAGGCGGCGGAATATGTCGCAGTCCGGCTCGAGGGCGGCCGCAACGAACTCGAAGCCACGTTTTCCGATCCGTTCGGCAATATCCGCGAAAGACGGAAGATCGCCGTCCTGGCGCCGGGCCGGCCGGCGCGGATCGAACTCGTCGCCCCGCCCGCGGCCTTCGCCGATCCAGCCTCGCCCATTCCGGTGCTGATCCGGGTGGTCGATGCCGACGGCGTGCCGACCCATGCCTCCATGGACGTGACCCTCGAAAGCTCTGGGCGCGGCCGGTGGGGGGCCGACGACATCCGCGCCACGGAACCCGGTCTTCAGGTCTTCATCGACAAGGGGGAGGCACTTGTCGACTACTATCCGCCGCCGCTCTCCGGTACGCACAGGATCGCGGTGCGCAACGGCCTCGGCCGATACGAGACCGAGGTGAAGCTCCTTGCCGACGACAGCAGGAGGATCATCGCCGGCGTCGTGGAGGGAGCGGTCCGACTGCCCGGGTCGGTGGAGCCGGCCACCGGCACGGAGGGATTCGACGACGTTACCGCGGGCGTGGACGGCGAGCTCTATCTTCAGGGCAAGGTCAGGGGCGACGCTCTCCTGACGCTCCGTTACGACGGCGATCTCGACACGAAGGAGCGGCTGTTCCGCGACATCGACCCGCAGCGCTACTATCCCGTTTACGGAGACGCCTCCGAGCGGGGCTACGACGCCCAGTCCCGCTCGCGCCTCTATGTGAAGGTCGAGAAGGGTCTCAACTACGTTCTCTACGGCGATATCGACATCGCCCCGCAGGCGAGCGAGTTCAAACTCGGATCGCAGAGTCGGCTCCTGACCGGTGCCCGGACGCATATCGAGCAGGGTCCGGTCACCATCGACCTCTTTGCCGGCCGCACCGATCAGAGTCAGGTGATACGGGAATTCCGTGCGGAAGGACTGTCCGGTCCCTACGAACTGGATCTCTCCGGCTATGCGGAGGGTTCCGAACGCGTCGAGATCGTCACGCGCGACCGACGCCAGCCTTCGGTCGTCCTCGACACGGTATCGCTCAAGCGCTTCGACGACTACCGGCTGGACTTCTTCGGCAACGCCATCGTCTTCAACAGGCCCGTCCCGGCCTTCGACGAGGACGGCAACCCGAATTTCATCCGCATCACCTATGAGCTCGACACGGAAGGAGATCCCTACTGGATCTATGCCGGCGAGGCGCGCTACCGGGTCAACGACCGCATTGCGATCGGCTATCGCGAAGTCCGCTCGCAGGCGGACACTCCCTTCGGCGATCTTCGAACTGCCCGTGCCGGCTACGTTTCGGCCGATCTCGGGACTTACGGCAAGGCCGAGGTGGAATTGGCCCAGACCAACGGCAAGGACGGCGAAACGGGGTCGGCCTCCCGGGTCGCATACGAGCTCAAGACGCAGCGGGTCACGGTGCGCGCAGACGCCGCGCGTGCCGACGAGCGTTTCGCCCAAGGGGCGTCCCTCTCGCCCGGCAGCGCCGAGGTCGCCGTCACGGCCGACTGGAACGTCAATCCCCGGCTGAGGCTGAGGACATCGGCGCTTTACGGCCAGCGGATGCCGTCCGGAAACGAGCGCTTCGGCTTTGAAGTGCTGCCGAACTGGATGGTGAGTCCGGAGCTTACCCTCAGCGCCGGCATGCGCTTCGTGCGGCTCGCTCCCGGCGACGGCAGCAGCCCCAGGTCCGTGCCCTCGGCTGTGGCCGGTGCCGAGTGGCGGCCGTCCGCCTTCCCGAAGTTCGCCCTAAAGGGGGAAGTCGAGGCGGAGGCCACCGATTTCTCGCACTTCCGGATCCTGACCGAGGCCAGCTACCGGGCCACGGAACGGACGAAGATCTATACCGGTGTCGACTGGGCCGCGAACGGGTCGGAATTCCTCGACTTCTCCACCGCCGACGGCGCGACAGCCACGATGAGGTCCGGTGTCGAATACCGGCTCACCGATCAGGTGAAAACCTTCGGCGAGATGCGCGGCGGCTCGCAGACGGGCTTCGCCGGCGGCCTTTCCGGCGATTTCGACCTCGGCGACTTCGACCCCGGCGGCTGGGATCTGCCTGGATGGATCGGCGGCAAGGACACGCGCTTCTATGCGACCCTGGAGCATTTCCAGCCATACGATCTCGACCAGCTCATCGGGTTGCCTTTCGGCTCGGGGAAGGACGTCTCGCCGCAGACCACGCTTGCCGCCGGCTACCTCGCCAATCTGAAGGGCGGAAAGGCGCGACTCGGCCTCGGCGCGGAACTCTCCATCAGGGACGGCGGCTATACCGCCTACGGCCAGCAATACTGGGCGGAGCAGGCGGGGGAGTGGACCTGGGCCGTCGAAAACCGTCTGGCGAAAGCCGATACCGACAGGCAGCAGCGGCTGCGCGACCACCTGCGCATCGGTGCAGCGCTCCGGCCGGAAGAGGAGAGCCTCGACGCGCTTTTCCTGGGCGGCATCCGGATCGACCGCAACGATGTCGCCGGCGTCGACAGCGGTACCGCCTACTGGTCGGCCGGCGGCTCCTGGGCGCTCGGCGCCGATACGAGAATCACCGGCAGGCAGGCGGGACAGTTCCAGGCCAAGACCGCCTTCGGCGCCACGGGCGAGACCTTCACGCTGCTCGGCCAGGCGGGGATAGAGCGCGATTTCGAAATCAAGGACGGCATGCAGTTGCGGCTCGGCTTCAATGGCACGCTCTTCCACGACCCGCTCACGGGCCGGTCGCGCACGGGCATGGGTGCGGAGGTCGGTTTCGTGCCGGCGAAAAACGTGCTCGTCGCCGCGGGCTACAATTACTCCGACGTCGATGCTTCCGCCGTATCCGATATCTACACGGTCGGCCCCTATGTGCGGCTTTCGATCAAACTCGACGATTCGCTCTGGGGCTTTTTCGACCGCGCCGGGGTGACGGTTCCGGTCGACGGGGAGGGCAGGCGATGACGATCGTCCCCGAACGATGGAAGCGGGCGATGTTTCCGGCGGGAAGCCGCGGCGGCCCGGGCCGGACGCGAGACGCGTCCCGAGCGACGGCGGCATGCGCACTCGCTGCCATCGCCGCCGCGCAGCTCGCGCTCTCCACGCCCGTGCAGGCCGAAACCTTCGGCCCGGGAAGCTACAGCTACACGGTACCCGCCGGCGTGACCCGCCTGAAAGTGAAGGTGGCCGGCGGCGGCGGCGCGGCAGGTGCGATCGACAGCACCAGCGGCCCGGGAGGAGCCGGTGGTGGCGGACACGTGTTCGAAACGATCCTGAATGTCACGCCAGGTCAGATCATAAGCGGAATCGTCGGGGACGGCGGTCATGCCGGAGCTCAAGGCGCAAGTGCACCGGGCGGAATCGGTGGCGCCGGTGCCGGCAACGGCGGCGCCGGCGGCAGGTCGGGCGACCGGGGTAAATCGGGTGCCGGCGGCGG
Source organism: Sinorhizobium arboris LMG 14919 (assembly GCF_000427465.1). Lineage (NCBI taxonomy): Bacteria > Pseudomonadati > Pseudomonadota > Alphaproteobacteria > Hyphomicrobiales > Rhizobiaceae > Sinorhizobium > Sinorhizobium arboris. Next base: position 147,934 of record NZ_ATYB01000014.1, read on the forward strand.
CGGCGGTGGCGGCACGTCGCTGGCTCTGGACGGAACGGTCGTGCTCCTGGCCGGCGGCGGTGGTGGCGGTCAAGGCGGCTCGTATCAGAGCTACTCTGCGAAGAGCGGAGGAGACGCGGCTGGATTGACGGAGGGGGCTTGCAGCGCCTCCGGAAATGGCACAGCAGGTGCAGACTTCTCCGGCGATGGCGGCGGCGGCGGTGGCGGCGGAGGGGGCTATACTGGCGGTTCAGGCGGAATCGGCCATGCCGATCGAAGCACGGGCGGGTCGGCTTCGGGGGGTGGAAGCTCATGTCGGACGAGCGATGGAAGCGTATTTGCGGCCGGTCCGACCCTTTCCCTCGGTACCCGAGCTTTAAACTCCGGCAATGAAGGTCCCCTCGGTTTTGTCGAAATCACCGCACTCAAACCCTCCCTTACCAAGGCTTTCTCCACTGCCTCCGTGAAGAAAGGCGAGACCTTTTCCCTGACCTTCACGCTCTCAAATCCGAGCGGTGCCGCCGCGCAAAGCGGGCTTGCATTTACCGATACTTTGCCAGCCGGGCTGGTCCTGGCAGGCGCACCGACGGCCTCTCAGTGCGGCGGCGCGGTCTCTGGCACCGCCGGCGGCAGCACGATCAGCCTCTCGGGCGGCAAGCTCGCCGCGGGTGCGAGCGCCTGCACCGTGACGGCCACCGTAACGACGGCAGCCGCTCAGGGCCCGGCAACCTGCCCCGAACCGGCCACGACCAACAGTGCGAGCAATGTATCAGGGCTCTCGGACAACCTCGCGAACGGTGTCACCGATCAATGCGTCGGCATAAGGCGTACCGCTCTCCTGGCGAAGGCCTTCGGTGCCTCTTCCATCGAGGAAGATGCCACGACGACGCTGTCCTTCACACTGACGAACCCGGCGGCGGCAAGGCAGCAGACGGGCCTCTCCTTCACGGACGTGCTGCCGAACGGCCTCGTTCTGGCGAGCGCGCCGGCAGCCGCGCAATGCGGCGGCACCGTCTCGGGCACGGCGGGCGGCAATTCGATCAGCCTTTCGGGCGGCAGCCTTGCGCCGGGACCGAGCACGTGCACGGTCACCGCAACGGTGACGACGGCAGCCTCTCAGGGGCCCGCCGCGTGCTCCAATGCGAGCACGACCAACGGCAAGAACAACATCACGGCGATTTCCACGAATCTCGCAAACGACGTCACCGACCAGTGCCTCGCCATCAAGCCGGCGGCGACCCTGACAAAATCCTTCGGTGCGGCGTCGATGCCGAAGGGGGAAACCGTGACGCTGACCTTCACACTGACCAACCCGGCTGGCAAGGCCGCGGTGTCGAGCCTCTCCTTCACCGATACGCTGCCAGGCGGCCTGGTTCTGGCAAGCGCGCCGGCGGCGTCGCAATGCGGCGGCGCGGTGTCGGGGACGGCCGGCGGGAGCACGATCAGCCTTTCGGGCGGTGCGCTTGCCGCAGGTCCGGCCGCATGTACGGTGACCGCCATGGTGACGACGGCATCATCCCAGGGACCGGCCTCCTGCTCCGATGCGGGCGCCAGGGCCGGCATCACCAACGGCAGCGGCAACATCACGGCGATTTCGTCCGGCAAGCTGGTGAACAAGGTCACCGATCAATGCGTCAGCATCACCCCCGCCACTCCAACCGTGACGATCGTCAAGGTATCGGAGGGCGGTACGGGGACCTTCGTCTTCAGGGGAGCGGCCGCGAGTGCCAACGGCTTTCCCGGCGGCGGCAGCTACAGCCTGACGACGGGGGCAGACGGTGCCGCCGTGACGGGAGCGGAGGTGAATCTCTCAGCCGCCAATGCGACCACTGCGATCGAGGAGGCTCTTCCGGCCGGATGGGCGCTGAAGTCGGCGCGATGCGAGGACGTGAACTGGCAGCAGAGCGGCAATCCGCGCGGGCAGGTGATCGGTTCCGTCTCCGACGGCAGGACGCTCGTCATCCCGGCGGAGAATGCCAAGGCGGGTGCGAGGCTCCTCTGCACCTTCACCAACCGCTTCGTCGGCCTCAACCTGACCGGCAGGGCGATCGACGACAACGGCGCCGGCGGCGGCACCGCCCATAACGGCACGCGGGACGGCGGCGAAGCCGGCCTCGGCGGCGTGCCGGTGCGCTTTACCGATTGCGGCGCCACGACCTATGCAAGCACGGTGACGTCGGGCGACGGCACCTTCTCGCTGCCGCTGGCCGGTCCCGTGGACGGCGCAAGCGTCTGCGTCGTGCGGGGCGCCGTTGCCGGTCTGGTCGGGGTGAGCGGGAAACCCGGCGACACAGGCGGCACCGTCTCGACGCCCGGCTATGACAGCATCGAATTCACCTACGGCGAAGCGACGAGCTACGGCTCCATTCTTTTCGGACTGATCGGCGAACCCACGCTCGCCACCGACGGCTCGGCAACCGTCGCTCCGGGCGCTACGGTATTCCTCGCGCATCGCTATGCCGCCACGACTTCGGCGGTGGTGACCTTCGGTATCGGCAACGCCGCGGGTCAACCTGATCTTTCGGGTTTTACCTATACGCTCATCCGGGATGCGGATTGCTCGGGCACGCCGGAGGCGGGCGAGCCCGCAGTTGCGGCGGCCATAGCCGTGACGGCGGGGGAGGAGGTCTGCCTTGTCGTTCTGGTGCAGGCGTCACCGGGAGCGGCGACGGCGGCCAGGCTTCAGTATGACGTGACGGCCGATACGGCACTTTCCGGCACGCTTGCGCTGCTCGCGACGCTTGAGGACCATGACGTGATCACGGTCTTAGCGGCCGGCGGCACGATCACGCTGACGAAGCGGGTGCGCAACGTCACGGCTGGCGGTGCTTTCTCGGTCACATCCGCCGGAGCGCCCGGCGACATCCTCGAATACAGGATCACCTTCACCAACCCATCCGCTCATCCGGTATCGAACGTCTCGGTGCGCGACGAGACGCCGGCCTATACCAGCCTCGCCGTCCCGCCCGGCGCCACCGTCGCAGCCACGCCGGCGGGCATGAGCTGCGCACTTGCCGTCCCCGCCGGCGGGGGGGCTAACGGCTACACCGGCCTGCTCAGATGGGACTGCGCCGGCAGCATGAATCCCGGAGACGTCGGCAAGGTCGACTTCCGTGTGAAGATCGCGAATTAAAGGCTTGAACCGGAGGAGCGCGGCGGAAGTCCTTATTTGCCAATAAGTCAGCGCTCGTGGCCTAGGTCATAGCCGCTTTGTCCCGTCCCAAGTCGCGGCAGGCAGCTTCAATGGTATCCGCGTCCGGCAGACGGACATTACTTCGAATGGAGGCACTGTGAGGAACTGGACTGCAAGAAACTGGATCGCGTCATGTCTCGCTGCGGCCTGGGTGGCGTTCGCATCGTCGTTCGCGGCTGCCCAGGAGCAGAAGCCGGCAAGCCCGCTTGCGGCCAGCCTTTCCGTGCAGAGCGTCGCGGTGGACGAAGGCGGGAAGGAGTCTTTTTCGCCGGCAAAGTCGGCCGCTCCGGGCGACCTTCTGCAGTATACGGGGCGCTACGGCAATATGTCGAAGGAGCCGCTTTCCGGTCTGGTCATCAACGGCCCGATTCCGGCCAATACGTTTTTCGTGGATGCCGGCCGCGCGGTCTCACACAAGGCCGCCTTCGAAGTGCTGATCGAAGGCGAACCCTGGCAGGTTCTGCCGGCCTACAAGACCGATATCCTCGAGGATGGCACGAAAAGCCGCGTCGAGGCGCAAGCGTCGGACTACCGTCAGATCCGCTGGCGACTTTCAGAAGCGCTCGCGCCGGGCGCAACATTGGTTACGACCTACCGCGTCCGGGTCGAGCAGTAGCGCGGCGTCGCCGGAGAGAAGCGCTTCACGCAGCGCCGAGCATATGCCGCCCGTTCACGACGGGTGGCTGAACCGGGCCACACGTGCATCCTTCGTCAGGTTGCGGAAATTGGTGCCGCTCATATGCACGAGCGTCCTGTGGTCGCCACCCTCGAAATAGATGTCGTTTGCCCCGTCGAGGCTTTCGTCCAGAATGACCGGCACGCCATAGGCCTCGCCGATGGGCGGGACGGCTCCGGTCTCGCAGTCGCTGAAGAGCTCGCAGACCTCTTCTTCCGAGGCAAGACCGAGACGGCGGTTCATGACGTCCTGCAGCGTGGAGAGCTCGACCCTGTGCGTGGCCGGTACCACGGCGAGCGCATAGCCCATCTCGTGGTGAACGACCACGGATTTGGCGAGCTTGTTGCCCGGCACATGGGCGGCTTCGGCAGTCTGGCTGGTGGTTGCGGTACGGTGATGCGCGAGGGTGTCGTAGGCGATCCCTTCGCTGTCGATATAGTCCTGAAGTCTCCTGGCGATCGTCATCGTAGGCGCCTCTTCTATCCTGCTGCAGCCTCCCTGAGCCGTTCCGACTCAAGAAAAAATGCAGCGCTTCAAAGTGCTACAGCGCCTTTTGGGCGTCCGGCAGGACGCGGAGCACTGTAGTGACGCGGAAGATGACATTTTCCTCTCATCATCGGAGGAGTCAACGCCGAACGCCGTGCCGGCTACCATACGAAGGGCACGAGCCGGTAGCGCACGCGTTCCGCGTAGGCATCGTAGCCGGCGAGCGCCGTGCGCAGCGCCTTTTCCTCTATGCCGATCCGGATAGCGAGCAATGCCGTCAGTCCGAGTACCACGAGCAGGCCCCACCAGGAGCCCAGGAACAAAGAGGTCGCGGCGACGAAGAGAAGGCTGCCCGTGTAAAAGGGATGGCGGACATAACTGTAGGGCCCCGTGGTGATCACGCTTTGCGCACGCTCCGTCTGCACCTTGACGACCGGCGATGCGAAGCTGTTTTCGCGCAACGTCCGATAGCTGAACCCGATGGAGAGGACGACGAGCAGCGCACCCAGAGACTGCACCCAGTCCGGCATGGAAGACCATTTGAATCGCGCGGCATCGAGCGCCATGAAGGCGAAGCCGGCGACAAGGAACAGGAGGATGACCGAGAGGAGCACCTTATCGGCCAGGGGCTGGCCCTCCTGAATGGGGGCAGCCAGTCTTTCCTTGAGCAGTGCGGGATCGTGCCGGGCAAGGAGGAGTCCGACGAGGAACGAAAGCGCAAGCACGAGGAACAGGTAGGTCCACGCCGCCGGCCAGGCGAGCGTTCCGGCGGAGAGAAAGAGGACGGCTCCGATGAACCCGAACCAGACGATCGTCTGTACGGTCAGCCTGACAAGCATGAGCAAGCTCCTGCATTATTTGTGCGATAAAGGGCGCTTTAGCGCTACGAACTCCTGAGATAGTGTTTCGGCCAGCGCTCGCAACTCTCATTTCCGGCGGGGTGGTATTAAGCGGGGCGCGCCTGCGAGGCTTCACCGGCGCTTGCCTGAAGCGTTCACACTCTTGTGCTTTGCGCGGAACTTAAACCCGCATAACCGGATTCCCATATTAAATCCGCTGCATCTTCGCTTGGGCCATGACGGATTCAGGGGCCAAGGCATGCAGCAATGCGAAGCGCTACGGCGACCTTGTACGTCGAACGGGACGTGCGGCGCCGGAGCAGCACTCGCCGTCCGCAAAGGAGGGACGCGATGTATCGCTATATGATGAAGGAACTGATGCTCATTATCGCCGGCCTGACGGTCTGTGCGGTCCTGTTCCTGCTCATCCTGTCGCAGGGAGCAGCCGCGTCCTTTTGAGCGCAAGTCAGCTCTTGTTGAGCGCAAGTCAGCTCTTGCCGAGAATCTCGATCGTCCTTGAGTCCCGAACTCCGTCGAAGTAGAGGCCGAGCGCGCGGGTGAAGGCTTCGACATCAGGCGCTGCCGCTTCGAAGAGGGTCATCGACGAGCGGAATTTCAGATCGTCCGGCCGGCCGAAAATCTCGAGAGCGCTGCGGCCCCTGATCCGGTTGACCGTTTCGGTGCATTCGAGAATGCGCCGGCCGAGGAGCGGATGTCCGAGATAGGCGCGCGTCTCGCCGAGGCCCGACAGCGCGTAATATCGCGCCGTCGGTGAATGGCCGAGCCCCGCAATCTGCGGAAAGACGAACCACATCCAGTGGGTCCGCTTGGTTCCGGCGCGAAGCTCCGCAAGCGCAGCCGGATAGGTTCCTTCCTGCGCCGCGACGAAGCGTTCGAGATCGAAGGCCCCGCTTGCCATCACCGTCTCATCGGTTTGTCACCAGCGCTGATGAACATGAACCTTGATGAGCCGCTCGTAAAGCGCCGCGATTGCCGCGAGCGTCGCCTCGTCGATCGGTGCGAGGGCGCTTGCGGCCGCGTTCGATTGCGCCTGCGCTGCATTGCGGGCGCCCGGAATAACGACGGAAACGGCGTCCTGCACAAGGATCCAGCGCAATGCGAATTGCGCCATCGGCATCTGAGCGGGCACCAGCGCGCGCAGTTCGTCTACCGCTTCGAGCGCCACGTCGAAGGGCACGCCGGCAAAGGTCTCCCCGACGTCGAAGGCTTCGCCGTGACGATTGAAGTTGCGGTGATCGTCAGGAGCAAAGACGGTATCCCTGCCGATCCTGCCCGAAAGCAGGCCCGAAGCGAGCGGCACGCGCACGATGACGCCGACATTCTTCTTTCTTGCCTCGGCAAGGAAGAGATCGTGGGGACGCTGGCGGAAGATGTTATAGATGATCTGCACCGTTGCGACGCCCGGATATTCGATCGCCTTCAGTGCCTCCTCGACCCTCTCGACCGAAACGCCGTAGTGACGGATCTTGCCTTTGGCGACCAGCCGGTCGAGTGCGCCGAAGACCTCCGGCCGGTAATAGACGTCCGTCGGCGGGCAGTGCAATTGCACGAGATCAAGCGTATCGAGCCCAAGATTTCCGAGGCTGCGGTCGATGAAGGCTTCGATATTCGCGCCTGTATAGCCGTTCGCGACATGCGGATCGAGTCGGCGCCCGGCCTTGGTCGCAACGAAGGGCCGCTCGCCGCCACGCTCCTTCAATACGTCCCTGATGATCCTCTCCGAGCGGCCGTCTCCATAGACATCCGCCGTGTCGATGAAGGTGATGCCGCTGTCGAGGGCGGCATTGAGCGCGCGCTTGCCATCCTCTTCGCTGACGTCGCCCCAGGAGCCGCCGATCTGCCAGGCGCCGAAACCGATCTCCGAAATCGTGGCGCCCGTTCGTCCCAAGATCCTTGTTTTCATCGAGTGTTTCCTCTCCATCTTGATGCCGGAACCTCAGCTCCGTTCGGTTCGCATAACTATGACGATAGTGGCGAAGATGAAAGCTCCGGTCAGTCGCGGAGCGTCACGAGCGCCTTCCCGCGACTGAGATCGCTCACAAGGGTGAGCATGTCGTTCACCGCGTCTTGCCGTATCTCGACCGACAGCACCGCACCGGTGCCGGTGAAGTTCTCGGAGGCGATCGACACGCCGCGGGCCGGCAGCCGCGCCTTGATGAGCGCGAGATCGGCGAAGTCGCAGACGATCTCGGCGCGCTGGCGCTCGATGAGCTCGATCTTCTCCGCGGCCCTCAGGCAAAGCGCCGCAGTGCCGCCATAGGCGCGGACCAGCCCGCCGCTGCCGAGCAGAATGCCACCGAACCAGCGTGTGACGACAAGGGCGACGCGATCCAGCGACTGACCGTCGATCGCCGCAAGGATCGGCTTGCCCGCCGTCCCGCTTGGTTCGCCGTCGTCGCTGAAGCGATAGCTCTGACCGACCCGCCAGGCCCAGCAATTGTGATTGGCCGCCGGGTCCGAGTGGGCGGCAATGAAGGTTTTGGCCGACAGTTCGTCCTCGATCGGCCCGGCAATCGCCAGGAAGCGGCTCTTCTTGATTTCCTGTGTCGAGGTCTCGATGCGTTGGAGCGTGAACATCCGCTTTGTCCCGATTCTTCCAGCGTCATAGCGGAAGAAGGGCGCACCGTCATCGTCAAGGTCACCCCTCCCGCAAGGGGGAAGGGCTTTGGTGCTCGCTGCCGCCGACAGTCAGACCTGAAAACCGGGCCTGCTGAAACGGCTAAAAAGAACGGAGAGGCTGGGCGGGATCAACCCCTCCCCCTTGTTCCCCCTTGTGGGGGCTGGGGAGGGGTAAATCTGGGGATGGGGGAGGGGTAAATCGGCACGCTCACCCGATCGCCATCAGACTGGCATTGCCGCCGGCTGCCGCCGTATTGATCGAGGCGGAAACCTCTTCCACGAGCCAGTTGAGGCAAAAGGCGTCGGGGTTGCGGGCGATCTCCTCGCTCCCTGCGGCCTGAACGAGCAGCAGCGGGCCGGGCAGGGCGGCGATAGCCTTGTTGACTGCGCGAATGCGCTCAGCGTCACCTTCGACCAGCGCGCCGGCGAAGGGGCCGTCGGCGGCCCAGTCCTTGGACCAGGAAACCCGCAGGCCGACGGTTTGCGGGAGGTTCTTCAGCGAAGCCTGCAGACCGGAGGCGGCATCGATCGCGACGCTGTTGCCGGTTGCGAGCGCAGCGGCGAGCTGGTGGTACAGCCCGCTCTCCGTCGCCGGCACGAGGAGGATGCGGCCGCGCGCATGGAGCGTATAGAGATTGCGTTCGCCGACCGGGCCGGGCAGTTCCAGATCCAGGCCAAGCGCCGAGCTGCTGCCGGCGTTGCGGGCCGCTTCGGCCTCCGCGCGCGCGCCTTTGCCGTCGAGCCACTTGGCGAAGTCGAGAAGGACCGGATCCGTGTGTACGGAGCTGTGCTGCGGCGGGACCGGTGCGGTGGTGACCAGGCGGCCGAGATAAAGCGGACCGCCGGCCTTGGGACCGGTGCCGGAAAGACCGCGGCCGCCGAAGGGCTGAACACCCACCACTGCGCCGATGATGTTGCGGTTGATGTAGAGGTTGCCGGCCTTGATACGGCTCGTCACATGCGCGATCGTCTCGTCGAGGCGCGTGTGGAGCCCGAAAGTCAGGCCGTAGCCGGTGGCGTTGATGTCGTCCACCAGCCGGTCGAGATCGTCGCGCCGGTAGCGGATGACGTGCAGTACCGGCCCGAAGACCTCATGCTTAAGATCGGAAAGCTTCTCCAGTTCGATGATCGTCGGCGGCACGAAGGTGCCCTTCCCGGTCTCAGAGGCAAGCCCGATCTGCTCGACCTTGCGGCCGAGCCCGCGCATCCGCTCTATGTGTTTCTCGATGTTGTCCTTCGCCTCCGACGTGATGACCGGGCCGACATCCACCGAGAGACGATCGGTGCGGCCGATATGCAATTCGTGCAGAGCGCCCTTCAGCATCGTCAGGATGCGGTCGGCCACGTCCTCCTGCAGGCACAGTACACGCAGTGCCGAGCAGCGCTGGCCGGCACTGTCGAAGGCGGAGGTGATCACGTCGCCGACCACCTGCTCGGCAAGCGCCGAGGAGTCGACGATCATCGCATTCTGGCCTCCGGTTTCGGCGATCAGCGGGATCGGCCGGCCGGCGGGCGAAAGGCGGTCGGCAAGCTGTGCCTGGATCAGCCGCGCGACTTCCGTCGATCCGGTGAACATCACGCCCGCGGTCTCGGCTGCGGCGACCAGCGCGGCACCGACGCGTCCGTCGCCCGGAAGAAGCTGCAATGCGCTCGCCGGAATGCCGGCCTCATGCAGGATGCGCACACCCTCGGCGGCGATCAGCGGCGTCTCTTCCGCGGGTTTGGCGAGCACAGGATTGCCGGCGACGAGCGCGGCGGCGACCTGCCCGGTGAAGATCGCCAGCGGGAAGTTCCATGGGCTGATGCAGACGATCGGCCCGAGCGGTCCGTGGCCGGGGCCGAGCGTACGGCGCGTCTGTTCGGCATAGTAGCGCAGGAAATCGATCGCCTCGCGCACCTCGGCAATGGCATTCAGCGCCGACTTGCCTGCCTCGCGGATGATCAGTCCGAGAAGCGTGGGCATGCGGGCCTGCATCAGCTCGGCGGCGCGGTCGAGGCAGGCCGCGCGCTCGGACGGCGGCACGGCCGCCCAAGCCGGCGCCGCTTCGGCGGCAAGGCGCACGGCGCGCCGCGCGTCCTCTTCCGAGGTCTCGGTCACCGAGCCGACGACCTCACGATGGTCGCCGGGGTTCAGAACCGTCCGCGTCTCGCCGGCAGCGGGGCCGGTTGCGAGCTGCGGCATGGCCGTCCACTTCATCGCCGCGCTTTCCCTCAGCGCTTCCGTAAGCGCCGCAAGCGTTTCCTCGTTGGACAGATCGAGCCCGGCGGAATTGGTCCTCGCATCGCCGAAGAGCTCGGCCGGCAAGGCGATCTTGTCGTGCTTGGCGCCGACGACCGGCATGGCGCGGACGAGGTCGACGGGATCGGCGATCAGTTCGTCGATCGAAACCTTCGGGTCGTTGATGCGATGCACGAAGGAGGAATTGGCGCCGTTTTCGAGCAGGCGGCGGACCAGGTAGGCGAGCAGCGTCTCATGGGTGCCGACAGGCGCATAGATGCGGCAGGGGCGATTGAGCTTGCCGCGGCCGACGACCTCTTCATAAAGCGGCTCGCCCATGCCGTGCAGGCACTGGAATTCGTATTTGCCCACCTGAAAGTCCTTGCCCGCCATGTGGTAGATGGCGGCGAGCGTCTGGGCGTTGTGTGTCGCGAATTGCGGGAAGACCACATCGGTCGCGCCAAGCAGCTTGGCTGCGCAGGCGGTATAGGAGACGTCGGTGTGGATCTTGCGCGTGAAAACCGGGAAATCCACGAGCCCGTCGAGCTGCGCCCGCTTGATCTCGGCATCCCAATAGGCGCCCTTCACGAGCCGCACCATGATGCGCCGGCCGGAGCGCCGGGCAAGATCGATGATGAAGTCGAGAACGAAGGGGCAGCGTTTGCCATAGGCCTGCACGACGAAGCCCATGCCGTTCCAGCCGGAGAGATCGCCGTCGAGGCAGAGCTCCTCGAGGAGATCGAGCGACAGTTCCAGCCGGTCGGCTTCCTCCGCGTCGATGTTGAGCCCGATATCGTAATTCTTGGCGAGGAGAGCGAGCGCCTTCACCTTCGGCAGCAATTCGCCCATCACGCGCGCGGCTTGCGCGCGGCTATAGCGGGGGTGCAGTGCCGAGAGCTTGATGGAGATGCCGGGGCCTTCATAAATGCCGCGGCCGGCAGAGGCTTTGCCGATCGCATGGATCGCCGTCTCATAGTCCTTGTAATAGCGTTCGGCGTCGGCGGCCGTGGTCGCCGCTTCGCCGAGCATATCGTAGGAGTAGCTGAAGCCCTTCTCCTCGAGCTCCTTCGAACGGTTCAGCGCTTCCCGGATCGTCTCGCCGGTGACGAACTGTTCGCCCATCATCCGCATCGCCATGTCGACGCCGCGCCGGATCACCGGCTCGCCGCAGCGCGAGATGAGACGCGTGAGCGCCGCCGCGAGGCTGCGGTCGTTGACGGTCGAGGTCAGCTTGCCGGTGACCACAAGTCCCCAGGTCGCGGCATTGACGAAGAGCGAGCGGCTGCCGCCGAGATGCGATTTCCAGTTGCCGTCGGCAATCTTGTCGCGGATCAGCGCGTCGCGCGTCGCCCTGTCGGGAATGCGCAGCAGCGCCTCCGCAAGGCACATCAGCGCCACGCCTTCCTGGCTCGAAAGCGAATATTCCTGCACCAGTCCCTCGACGCCGGAACCGCTATGCTTGCCGCGCAGCGCCTCGATCAGCTTGCGGGCGGTGCTTGCTGCGGCCTCCCGTATTTCCTTCGGTTGCGTGGCCGCTTCGACGAGCGGCGGCAGGCATTCCGTCTCCGGGCGGCGGTAGGCGGCCGTGATCGCCCGGCGCAGCGTGCTTTGCGGCCGGACTGGCGGTGCGAAGTCGGCGAAGGGCGCGGGCGCGGCGTCGATCGCGGGTTTCTGAAGCGGGCTCTGGCTCATTGAACGCTGTCCTCCACGGAACGGTAGCGGGCGCTTTCGCGCACTGATGTGGTGGCAGAAAATACGCGTGCTGCCGCCGAACATCCATCCGGCAAATTAGCGTGATAGCCGAATGTTTCTCCACAATTGGCACCGCAAAGGGAGAACTATACGGAGCGTAAGCGAATGTTCCGGACGATCATAGGTCAGGATACCGTCCCGAAAAGTTGCTCCCGCGCCATCAGACACTCGTCGTCCCCCGGCATGCAGGTGCGACAGACGATCGGGCGTATGTCGTAGACCTTGCAGGCGACGGAGCGGCCGAGCTTGCCCTCAAGCGCCGTGCAGCGGCCGCTCTCGCAGCGCATGCCGCCGAGATCTGCAGCCACATACTCCGCCGGAATGCGCTCGAGCTCCTCCTCCGTCTCCAGCGAAAACCGCGGCCAGTCTGCCGAATAGGCGCAGCAGGCGCCGCAGCGCTGGCAGTCGAAAATCTGATCGGCGGGAACGGATTGGCTCATGACATCAGCCTATCATGAAGCGGGTGGCGCCGGAATGCCTGCCGCTTGCGCCGGAAGATCACGCTTCCGCTGCGTCGCGCCTTGCTATCTCGTAGTCTTCCGTATGCACGAGCACGCCATCGCCGGTCACCAGCGCGATGCCGTAGGCCGCCGGCTCGTCCACCGAAAGAGAGGCGTTCGCCGTGTCGAAGGGCATAGGCTGCTGGTGCACGGGACTTTTGAAGATCGAGAAGGGAATACCGCGACTGGAGCCGCTGATGGTGCGGTGAACGTGGGCGGCGAAGATGTGACGAACATTGCCGCGCCGCTTCACCAGGGCGTAGAAGTCGTCTTCATTGATGAGTCGGATCATGTCGATTCCGGCAAAGCCGCTGACATGCGGCGGATGGTGCATGAAGATGAGTGCCGGCCGGCTGCCTGCCTCTTCGAGTTGCCGGTCGAGCCAGGCAAGGCGCCTGTCGCACAGGTGGCCGGCGTGACTCACCGGATAGTCGTAGGGCGGTGCAAACAGCGTATCGAGCAGGATGGCGCGGCAATCGGCGAAATCGAGCACCTGCTGGACGAAGCCGTTTGCGTCGGTCGCCGCGTCGGTGAAGACGTCGAGAAACACCTCGCGCCGGTCGTGATTGCCGATCATGAGGGACGCCGGTGGGATGAGTTCGCCGAGAAGCGCCTTCAGCCGCTCGTAGGAGGAGCGGTCCGCCCGGTGTGTCAGATCGCCGGCGAAGATCACCCGGTCGGCATCCGCATGGTAGCGGTTGACGTGGGCGATGCCGTTTGCGAGCCGACGGTACGGGTCCAGCCCGATGATCGTCTCGCCTTCGGGCACCATGTGCAGGTCGGAGAAAATGATGAGCTTCGTCATGTGCGTCCCGCATGATGTCTCGCGGGTCACGCTCCTGCGCTTGCTTGCGGGCGTCAAGCGGCATCTTTGGGCGGGTCGGAGGCAGAGGGAAGGACGGGGATCGTCCTCGTCACCGCAACCGGTCCGCGGTTGCCGGCACGAAGCGCCGGGCGGTCAGTACGGCGCCGGCGGAGGTCCCGGCAGAGACGCGGTCGGCGACGGCGAGTTTGCCGGCAGCAAGCGCATTTCCTCGAGCGGCGGCGCGCTGGTAATAGGCGAAGGCCGAGTCTCGGTCGCCGCGCTCGGCGAGCAGATCGGCATAACTGACCATCGCCAGAGCGTGGCCGTTCTCGGCGGCTTCGGCGAGAATTCGGACGGACTGCAGCTTTTGGCCAGCCCTGTCGAGAACGCGGGCGAGCTGAAACTGCGTCCTGGCGCCGCCATCCTGATTATAGGCCTCTCGGCAGGCGGAAAGCGCCACCCCGATGCGGATGTCCTGCATTGCAACGGCCGGGAAGGCCCTGTTGCGTTCGAGGTCGAATTCGCTACCGGCTTCCCGGTCGCATTGTTCGGCGGCAGTCAGATCGCTTGCGTGCGCCGAAGGGACTGCTGAAGTGGCGAGAGACACGAGTGCCGCTGCTGCGAGCAGGTGGCGCAAGCCGATCCGACAGTTCGACAGAAACAGTTTTCTCATGGCGCTCTCCTTTTTGGTCGCCGCGATCCTAGGACCGCCGCAAAGCGCCATCTGTTCCTCGGGAAACAGCTGCTGATCCGTCGAACGGATGAATTGTGGGCCGAGATGCGACTTGCATCGGGTCCGCGTCGGTCTATCCTCGAAGGAACAGGGAGCGCTGCGGAAGCCAGCGGAGATGCCGATGCGGCGATTCGAGATGAGGAGGCGAGTCTTTCTTGGCGGCCTGATGCTTGCGGTCGCTTCCAGCGGCCGTTCGACGGCAGCTGCTCCGGTCGTCGGCAAAGCCGCGCAAATCCGCGGCAATGTCCGCCGTCGCCAGGGCGAAGACGAAGAGCGGCTGGCGATCGGCGGTGCCGTTCTCGACAAGGATTATGTTGTGACGAGCAGCGACAGCTTTGCTGATCTTGCACTGAGCGAGACGCGCATCCTGCTGGGTCCGCAAACGGAGCTGCTGATCGACAGCTTCATCGCCGGCCAGGGGGGCACGCTGGAACTGGGCGTCGGCCGGATGGTCTTCGACCGGCCCGAAGGCTTGCCGAAGACCGACGTGGCGGTGCGTACCGCTTTCGGCATGATCGGCGTTCGTGGAACGAAATTCTTCTGCGGCCCGAGCCGCGCGGCATTTGCGGTCTTCGTGGAGCATGGCGTGGTCTCGGTTCAGGGCGGCGGCGTTACACGGACAGTTGCGGCCGGCCAGGGCGTCGATTTTAGTCGCCCGGGCGCTGCGCCCAGCGAACCGACGCGCTGGGGAGAGGCGCGGATCCGCCAGGCCTATGCGAGCGTCGGGTTGAGGTAGGGCGATAGCTGGCACACCACGATGCGGTTGCTGTAGATGTGTGCCCCCTCATCCGCCTGCCGGCACCTTCTCCCCGCAGGCGGGGCGAAGGGGCAAGCGGTGCATGCTCGGTCCCTCTCACCCGCTGCGGTCCACAAGAGGAGAGGGGGACTTGAGAGTGTGCCGCGAGTCTCCTTCGCCCCGCTTGCGGGGAGAAGGTCGCGGCAGCGGGATGAGGGGCGGCGTCCCCTCGTTCCGCTCGAAGATCCTTATTCAACCATCGCTCGCTACCGTGAAAAGCTCAATCGATCCGAAGCCCCTGATGTCATGCCGGCCAAGCGGTCGCAGTACCGCTTTCGACTGCGCAGCCGCCGCCGGGCCGATGCAGATGGCGGTACCGAGGAACTTGTTCGCCTCCTGCAGGCGCGCTGCGAGGTTCACCGCATCGCCGTGGGCGGTGTAGTCGAGTTTCCCGCCGGCGCCCACCTCACCCAGCACCGCCGGCCCGGTTTCGATGCCGATACGAGTCCGGCCGAAACCGTGTTCGGCGAATTGCGGACGTCTGCGCATCTCCTCGGTCAGAATATGGATCGCCGCGGCGCAGTCGATCGCCTTGTCCACATGGTCGGCCAAATCCTCGGGCGCGTTGAAAAGAGCATGGACAGCATCGCCGACGACCTTGTCGACCATACCGGCATGTGCAGAAACGAGAGCGTTCACCTCGGCGAAATAGATGTCGAGCAGGGCCACGAGTTCGCGCGGCCCAAGTCTCTGCGACAGCGTCGAGAAACCCTCGATATCGGTGAAAAGCGCCGTCACGGGGCGTTCCTCACCGGCCAGACGCCCGCGATCAGGCTCGTCTATGTAGCGCGCCACCACGGTTTGCGGCAGGTATTGGGAGAATTTTCGCCGGGCGATCGCCTCGGCGCGCCGCGTATGCGCGAGCTGCAATGCGCTGGTGACGACGAGTACCGCAATCAGTACCAGGGACGTGCCGACGGCATCGAAGAGCCAGCCGGTAGAAGCATAGATCGCTCCCGCCACAGCGATGAAGGCGAGCACCGCCGCGGCGCCCAACAGGAGGGCGGCGAGCGGTCGAACCCTTGTTGCCGCATAGGAAGCCAGAATCCCCGCGGCGAAAGCGAAGACCGCTTCGACGGGCGGAAGATTGCTGCCGCGATAGGGCACGAACCCCGTCATGACCGCATTGGCGATGTCGGCGTGGATCTGAACCGACGGCTGGAGCGGCATGGAGGCGGTAGGCCGCAGCCCGCCCAGGTTCGGAAGGCTGCTGCCGAGGAACACCAGCCTGCCCGCCAGACGGCTCACTTCGGCGCGGCCGGCGAGGATGTCGGCGGCAGAGATCGTGCGCGCGGCGATCGCTTCCTCGGAGCTCGCGGCGAAGCGCAGGCTGCCGCTCTCGTCGAGTGGAATGATCGCGTGATCGAGTCTCAACCACGCGGGTTCTCCGCCCAGAACGGGCGTGCTGCTGCCGGCGGCAAGGCGCCCTGCTTCGATGCCGAGCGCCGGGTAGGCATCGTTGCCGAGGATGGCAAAAGCCTGCGCGCGCCGGACGCGCGCATCCTCGTCGCCGATGAGGAAGGCGGCCGTCCCGGCCACCGACCGGTCCATGAAGGCCGGGCAGGAGGTTTCCGCGCCTTCGATGAACCACTGCGCAGGAATCGCAAGCTCGCGCCTGAGGGCCAGAGGCGGGACGGGCCGCGGCCGTTCGAGGACGCGGCCGGCCGCCAAAAAGCCGAGGACCACGGGGGCCCTGCCGATTGCCGCAGCGAGCGCGGCGTTTGCAGGCGAACTCTGGTCGCAGGCGGAACTGAAGACGAAATCGACGGCGATCGCCTTCGGCCCGGCCGCGGCCAGGCGAGAAATCAAATCGGCGGTCGCTGCCCTGTCCCAGCGACCGCCGCTCGTCTCGTACGCCTCGCGGTCGACATCGACGACGATGATGCCCGGCGATCTCGGCGAGGGCACCCATTGCGTGATGTTGTCGAAGAAGAGTTCGCGCTGGGTGTCGAGGATGGTTCCGGCAGAGAGATAGAGCAGCAGCGCCGCAGCGAGGCTGGCGATGATCCCTCCGGAAAGCGGGGTTATGCGGTAATGCATCCTCGGCCTTACGCTCAACCGCTCCAAGTCTTTGAAACCGCCCGCTTTTAGGCGAGCGGCATCAGTCCTCCTCCGGATCGGCGATGCTCAGCAGGCGCCCGACATTGCAGCAGATGATGCCGTCAGCGCGCTTGATCGCACCGCTTTCCTCCAGCGACAATATCGCGCGGTTCACCTTCGGCCGGCTCGCTCCGAGGATGGAGGCGATGTCCGTCTGGCTGAGCGTCAGCCGGAGATTGGCGCTTTGCGGCATCTCGCTACCGTGGATCTGGCGGAGCGTTGCCAGGAAGAAACGGGCGACGCGGGCGTTGAGATCGTAGAGCGCGATGGTTTCCAGCCTGTCCGTCGTGTCGCGCAACTGCGCGCAGAGGAAGCGGATCACCGCCTCGGCGGTCTTCGGCCTCTGTGTGATGAGAGCGAGGAAATCCTTCTTCCCGATCACATAGCCCTCGGCGGCGGTGACGGCGGTTGCGTCCGCCGAGCGCGGTTGGCCATCGAGCAGGGCCATCTCGCCGAACAGCGCTCCGGCTTCGTGCTGACGCAACAAGAGCTCGCGGCCCTGTGGTGTGAACAGCGAAAGCTTTATGCGTCCGGAAACCACCACGATCATATAGTCGCCATGATCCCCGCGCTGGAAGATGACCGTGCCTGCGGACCATTTCCGGTAGCTGGCAATGTCGGCGAGCTCGCATAAGGTTTCGCCGTCGAATTCCTCGAATATCGGGAACGACCGCCAGAAGGCGGGGCTCCGGTTGACTTCAGCCATTGCGATTACCCCTGCGTTTCCCCTTTACGCGCCGGGGAGTTTTCACCCTGCCGCCCCGACTTGCAACAGAAAAGCGCACGAGGCGCCGGCGTTGCATAGGGCCGCACGGGGCGTGGAGTTGACGACGAATCGATTTTGTTTCTAAATCGTGAACGATCTGTCGCCGGGCAGGCGGCTAGAGGATTTCGAAAATCCAGATATCTCTGCTGCCAACACGTTTTCCAACAGGAGCCTCGCGCATGTCCCAGAACGTCATCGTGCTCATCGGGCGCATTCTTCTCTCGATCATCTTCATTACTTCGGGCTTCGGCAAGCTTACCGATCCGTCCGCAACGGCCGGCATGATCACCAATGCCGGCTGGCCGGCCGCAACGGCGCTCGCCTATCTTGCCGGTCTCTTCGAACTCGTTGCCGGTCTTGCCGTTCTCGTCGGCTTTCAGACCCGCATCGCATCCTATCTGCTTGCGGCCTTCTGCCTGGTCACCGCTTTCGTCTTCCACAGCGGCGCAATCAACGTTCCGGACTTTCCGCCGGCGGCAAACGGGCTGCTGACGGTCTTCAATCAGATCATGATGATGAAGAACGTCACGATCGCCGGCGCATTCCTCGTGCTGGCCGGTTTCGGCCCGGGCGCGCTTTCGCTCGACGCCCGCGCCGGAAACACAGTCGCCGCTTAACGCAGGCATCGCTGATCGAAGAAGTACCCGCCGGCGCGCCGGCGGGTACTTTGTTTATGGTGTCACGTCCTCAAGGGTGGATAACGCCCTTGCGCAGGATGACGTTGCCGTAGAGCCGCGGCTCGCTGGTTTGCACCACCGCATGGGCCGCCTTCACCCGGGGGTAAAAGTCGGTCCCGAGCAACGGAACGACCGCCTGTGTCGGCTCATGTTTCCGGCAGCAGGCGATGATGTCCCGATGCACCGGATCGAGCACGTCCAGGTGCTCTTTCACCGTTGCGCGGAAGATCGCCTCGGGCACGAAGTCGTCGATCGGCAGAATGCTCAATATGGCGTCGAGCACCGGGATAAGCGGGTGCCCGTCCAGTCGGACGAGCCGGCGCGCGTGCTCGAGTCCGGGATAGTTTCCATCGACGATGGCAATCTCGTCGCCGTGCCCCATCGCTCTCAACGTGGAGAGAAGCTCCGGGCTCAGAATCGGGCTTATTCCTTTCAGCAACGCTCAAAGCTCCTTGAAGAGGACATTGGTGTCCAGCAGATATCGCGAGAAGAGCGGCAGACTGGCGCCGCCGATCGCGCGGGCGTGGCTGCCGACGGTGCCTTCGACGAGGTCCGGAAGCGTGACGCCCTGCAGGTCGAGCGTCTGCAGGGCCTTGCGCGTCGCGGCAAGAAGGCGGGCGCGCACCCAGGGCGGAAAACCGCCGTCGATTACGGCCGCGGAAAAATCGACGACGGACACCGCGGAGACGACGGCCTGTGCAAGCGCTGCTGCCGCGTCCTGAATCCAGATCTCGAGCGGCTCGCCGAAGTCGATCCAGTCGTCGGCGGAGTACCAGAGCGGCTCCGGGTCGATGCCGCGTTCGCGCAGGAGCTTTTCCAGCACGAAGACCGAGGCGATCTTCAGCAACTGCGTCGACTTGCCGTCCTTGCCGGCGACCGGCAGCGGGCCGACCGCGCCGGCGGTGCCGGTTCGGCCGGAGAAAAGGGCGGAGTTGATGACGACGCCGCCGCCGATGAAGGAGCCGATATAGAAGTAGACGAAATCCGGATAGCTGGCACCCACACCGAAGGCGAGTTCGGCACCGCAGGCGCTGGTGCCGTCGTTCTGAATGAACACCGGATGCCGGATGCGGGAGGTGACCGCCGCCTGCAGGTCGAAATCACGCCACCGGTCCATCTCTTCCCGCGGCGCGCCGACCTCTTCCGACCAGTTCCACAGTTCGAACGGCGTGGCGATCCCGACGCCGGCAATGCGGCCGCGCTCGCCGGGGCCAAGCTGTCCTTCGAGTTTTTCTATACCCCCGACAATGAAGCTGACGATCTCCTCGGGCAGCGGATAGGTATGGATCTGATGCAGATGCAGCCGAATGGTGCCCAGAAAATCCATCAGCACCAGATCGGCGCTGCGCCGGCCGATCTTCACGCCGAAGGAATAGACGGCATCCGGATTGAGCCGCATGGGGATGGAGGGCTGTCCGACGCGGCCGCGCACCGGCGCGCCGCGGACGAGCAGCCCGTCGGCTTCGAGCGACCGCATGATGACGGACGCGGTCTGCGCCGAAAGACCGGAGCGGCGCGCGATCTCGGCCTTGGACAGGCTGCCGTGACGGCGCACCAGCGACATGACGAGACGTTCGTTATAGGCGCGCACGCGCGTTTGGTTGGCCCCGCCGCTCGGGTCGACCACATCCGGCTGGGGCGGCCCCGCATAGGGGCCATCTGTCAGTGACATGCCACCGTTTCCTCCCATTGGTACCGTACGGTTCCTCGCCCCGATCCGGGGACGGCCACGCTCTACCTTAAAGCTTTACCGCGACCCCACTCCTGATCGCGGCACCCTGATGCCGCCTGCTCCGCGTGGGCCCGTCCGTATCTGATCCACGACTGTCTGCCCAATCCTCCCGGTTCGACTGAGGCGACGCCACGTGCAGAATGCCACAACGAGATAATAATTCAATTTGATTTATTTATTGACACCGCGGATTTTTGATGCTTGATTGACCATCGGAAGCGCCGTCTGCAGCTGAGGAGAATGCTGCAGCGGATCCTGAAGCCGGCACGCCGGCATTTTTCATCCTTGGGAGGATTTAATGAAGAAGACAGTTCTTTCTGCCGCATTCGGCGCGCTCGCCATGGGCGTGGCTTTCGCATCGCCCTCGCAGGCAGCCGAGGTGTCGGCATGCCTCATCACCAAAACCGACACCAATCCCTTCTTCGTGAAGATGAAGGAAGGCGCGGCCGCCAAGGCCAAGGAACTGGGCGTTACCCTGAAGTCCTATGCCGGCAAGATCGACGGGGATTCCGAGAGCCAGGTCGCTGCGATCGAGACCTGCATCGCCGACGGCGCCAAGGGTATCCTGATTGCCGCCTCCGATACCCAGGGTATCGTGCCTCAGGTCCAGAAGGCGCGGGATGCGGGTCTTCTGGTCATCGCGCTCGACACGCCGCTCGAACCCCTCGATGCCGCCGACGCGACTTTTGCGACGGACAACCTGCTTGCCGGCAAACTCATCGGCCAGTGGGCGGCCGCCACGCTCGGCGACGCCGCCAAGGAGGCCAAGGTGGCCTTCCTCGACCTCACGCCGTCGCAGCCCTCCGTCGACGTGCTGCGCGACCAGGGCTTCATGATCGGTTTCGGCATCGACCCCAAGGACCCGAACAAGATCGGCGACGAGGATGATCCGCGCATCGTCGGCCACGACATCACCAACGGCAACGAAGAGGGCGGCCGGACCGCCATGGAGAACCTCCTTCAGAAGGATCCGACCATCAACGTCGTCCACACGATCAACGAGCCGGCCGCCGCCGGCGCCTATGAGGCGCTGAAGTCCGTCGGACGCGAGAAGGACGTGCTGATCGTTTCCGTCGACGGTGGCTGCCCGGGCGTCAAGAATGTCGCCGAGGGCGTGATCGGTGCGACGTCGCAGCAGTATCCGCTGATGATGGCGGCGCTCGGCATCGAGGCGATCAAGAAGTTCGCCGATACGGGTGAGAAGCCTACTCCGACCGAAGGCAAGGACTTCGTCGACACCGGCGTTTCGCTCGTCACCGACAAGCCGGTGTCCGGCGTCGAGTCGATCGATACCAAGACCGGCATGGAGAAGTGCTGGGGCTGATCGGCCGGCACACGGGTGTGCAGGGAAGGGCGGCCCCGGCCGCCCTTCCCGCAAGGGCCAAGGTCTTTGACAAGGTGCCGAAAACCTGCGCAATTTTCAGAGCGGGGCGAGGAAAGCGCGAGGTGCTTTTTGCCCGCGTTCCGCTCTGGCTTCTCAGAACCGATTGCGGCGCGAGCCGGATTTCGTGGAGAGTTCTGAGGCTCGCCGCTTCGGCCGGTGGGCCGCGCATCCTGCAGCAATGCACCCCCTCTTGAGCGGGGTTCACGGGAGGAGTCCCCATGGGCGAAACAAACACAGCCGCACAGCCATCCCAGGAATTCGAAAAGGTCCTGGCCAACAGTTCGACGGATCTGGCGTCTTTCGACACGCATGACAAGACGCTGCTTCAGAAGCTGCAGCACTTCCTGCATTCGAGCCCGGCCGCGGTGCCGCTGATCGTGCTGGTCCTGTCGCTGATCGTTTTCGGTGTCATCCTGGGGGGAAAGTTCTTCTCCGCCTTCACCATGACGCTGATCCTTCAGCAGGTGGCAATCGTCGGTATCGTCGGTGCCGCTCAGACGCTCGTGATCCTGACCGCCGGTATCGATCTTTCGGTCGGTGCCATCATGGTGCTCTCATCCGTGATCATGGGGCAGTTCACCTTCCGCTACGGCTTCCCGCCGGTGCTCTCCGTCATCTGCGGACTTGGGGTGGGGGCGCTCTGCGGCTACATCAACGGAATGCTCGTCGCGCGCATGAAGCTGCCGCCCTTTATCGTCACGCTCGGCATGTGGCAGATCGTGCTCGCCTCCAACTTCCTCTATTCCGCCAATGAGACGATCAGGGCTCAGGACATTTCCGCGAATGCCTCGATCCTGCAGTTCTTCGGCCAGAACTTCCGCATCGGCAATGCCGTCTTCACCTACGGCGTCGTGATGATGGTGCTCCTCGTCTGCCTTCTTTGGTACGTTCTGAACCGCACCGCCTGGGGGCGCTATGTCTATGCCGTCGGCGACGACCCCGAGGCTGCCAAGCTCGCCGGTGTCAACGTCACGCGCATGCTCATCACCATCTATACGCTCTCCGGTCTTATCTGCGCCCTTGCCGGCTGGGCCCTCATCGGCCGCATCGGCTCCGTCTCCCCGACAGCGGGCCAGTTTGCGAACATCGAATCGATCACCGCCGTGGTGATCGGCGGCATCTCGCTCTTCGGTGGCCGCGGTTCCATCATGGGCATGCTCTTCGGCGCGCTGATCGTCGGCGTCTTCTCGCTCGGCCTGCGCCTTATGGGCACCGACCCGCAATGGACCTATCTCCTGATCGGCTTGCTGATCATCATCGCCGTCGCAATCGACCAGTGGATCAGAAAGGTAGCAGCCTGATGGCACAGGAACCCATCCTTACCGCTCGTGGCCTCGTCAAGCGCTATGGTCGCGTCACCGCCCTCGACCGTGCCGATTTCGACCTCTATCCCGGCGAAATCCTGGCCGTGATCGGCGACAACGGCGCCGGCAAGTCCTCGATGATCAAGGCGATTTCCGGGGCCGTCACGCCAGACGAGGGCGAGATCCGCCTGGAAGGCAAGCCCGTCCACTTCCGCTCTCCGATGGAAGCGAGGCAAGCCGGCATCGAAACGGTCTATCAGAACCTGGCTCTGTCGCCGGCACTGTCGATCGCCGACAACATGTTCCTCGGCCGGGAGATCCGCAAGCCGGGCATCATGGGCAAGTGGTTCCGTTCGCTTGACCGCGCCGCCATGGAAAAGCAGGCACGGGAGAAGCTCTCCGAGCTCGGTCTGATGACCATTCAGAACATCAACCAGGCGGTCGAGACGCTCTCCGGCGGACAACGCCAGGGCGTGGCGGTGGCGCGCGCTGCCGCCTTCGGCTCCAAGGTCGTCATCATGGACGAGCCAACGGCTGCGCTCGGGGTTAAGGAAAGCCGGCGTGTGCTGGAACTGATCCTGGACGTGCGTCGCCGGGGCCTGCCGATCGTCCTGATCTCGCACAATATGCCGCATGTCTTCGAAGTCGCGGACAGGATCCATATCCATCGCCTCGGCCGCCGCCTCTGCGTGATCAATCCCAAGGATTACACCATGTCGGATGCCGTGGCCTTCATGACCGGTGCGAAGGAGCCGCCGCGCGAGGCGATTGCGGCATGAGCGTCGAGTCCCTTGCGGATGAGATCCTGAAGCGGGCGGTCGATTCCGGCCGCTTCATCGTCGCCATCGCCGGACCGCCCGGCGCCGGGAAGTCCACGCTTTCCGAAACGCTTGCGGAGGCGATCACGCAGGCGGGAGAAAAGACGGCGGTGTTGCCGATGGACGGCTTTCACATGGACAATGCCGTTCTCGAGGAAAAAGGTCTCCTTGCCCGAAAGGGGGCGCCCGAGACCTTCGACGTCCGATCCTTTCTCACAACGCTTGCCGCCGTCCGCGCCGATGACGGCGAGGTTCTCGTCCCGGTCTTCGACCGCTCCCGGGAACTCGCGGTGGCCTCTGCGAGGATCATCGCGCCCGAGACGCGGATCGTCCTCGTCGAGGGCAACTATCTGCTGCTCGACGAGGCGCCCTGGAGCGGACTCGACGGCGCCTTCGATTATTCGATCTTCATCGATCCGGGCCTGGAGGAGCTCGAACGGCGCCTGCTGCAGCGCTGGCACGATCACGGCTATGACGAGGAGGCGGCACGCAGCAAGGCCTATGGCAACGACATACCCAATGCCCGCCGGGTCGTCGGAAGCCGCAGGCCGGCGGATATCGTCATCCGGAACTTCTAGAGCGGGACGAGGAAATGTGTGCGCGGTTTCCGGCCGCATACCGCCGTGACCTCTCGAATCGCCATTGTCTTCGGCGGCGCAATGGTGTTATCGAAGCGCGGTTTCACCACATGAGTTGCCGCCCTTCGAGCGCACCGGTACGTCCTGACGCCGGCCGCGCGGATCGGGCGCGAGCATCGGGAGAACGCTGATATGCAAGACCTCGTCATCCGCCGCCCGGACGACTGGCATCTTCACCTGCGCGACGGCGGCATGCTGCGCGGCGTGATTGCCGATACGAGCCGCCATTTCGCGCGCGCCATCATCATGCCCAATCTGGTACCGCCCGTCGTGACCTCCGCCGACGCGGCCGCCTATCGCGAGCGCATACGCGCAGCCATTCCCGAAGGGGACCGGTTCGATCCGCTGATGACGCTCTATCTTACCGAGGGCACCGACCCGGGCGATGTGGAGGCGGGCTTCAGGAGCGGCCTCGTCAAGGCGGTCAAACTCTATCCGGCCGGCGCCACCACCAATTCGTCGAGCGGTGTGCGCGATATCGACAAGGCGATGCCGGTGCTCGAGCGCATGGCCGAGATCGGCCTGCCGCTCTGCGTCCATGGCGAGGTGACGACGGCCGACGTCGATATCTTCGACCGCGAGGCGGTCTTCATCGAAACCGTTCTCGACCCGCTCCGCCGGCGACTGCCCGATCTCAGGATCACCATGGAGCATGTGACGACGAAGGACGGGGTCGACTATATCCGGGAGCATGCGGCCAATCTTGCCGGCTCCATCACCACCCATCATCTCATCATCAACCGCAACGCCATCCTCGTCGGCGGCATCAAGCCGCATTACTACTGCCTGCCCGTGGCGAAGCGCGAGGCGCATCGGCTGGCGCTTCGCCAAGCGGCGATCTCGGGCGACGTTCGCTTCTTTCTCGGAACGGACTCTGCCCCGCATGTCGACCCCCTCAAGGAATGCGCCTGCGGCTGTGCCGGCATCTACACATCGATCAACACCTTGAGCTGCCTCGCTCACGTTTTCGAGGAAGAAGGCGCGCTCGATCGGCTGGAAGCCTTCACCTCTCTGAACGGCCCCGCCTGGTATGGCCTGCCGGCAAACGAGGAGAGGATCACGCTGCGCAAGCAGGAGGAGCCGGTCAGCTATCCCGCCAGGATCGAGACCGAAGCCGGTCCGGTCACGGTTTTCGACCCGATGTTCCCGCTCCACTGGGCCGTGATACCGACCCGATAGCCGAAGGAGAGTTCATGTTTTCGAACGCATTCACCGACAAGGCCGTGATGGCCGAGCTGGTCGCGAAGATGCTCTGGGAAATCAAGGCCGTGCATTTTCGCGCCGACGAGCCCTACAAGCTCGCCTCCGGCATGGCGAGCCCGGTCTATATCGACTGCCGCAAGCTGATCTCCTATCCGCGCATCCGCTCGGCGGTCATGGATTTCGCTGCCGCGACGATCCTCCGCGAAGCCGGCTTCGAGCAGTTCGACGTGGTGGCCGGCGGCGAGACCGCAGGCATTCCCTTCGCAGCGATGCTTGCCGAGCGTCTCGGCCTGCCGATGATCTATGTGCGCAAGGCGCCGAAGGGACACGGCCGCAACGCCCAGATCGAAGGTCATATGCCGGAGGGTGCGCGTGTCCTTGTCATCGAGGATCTGACGACCGCCGGCGGCTCGATGTTCAAGTTCATCGATGCGATCCGCGCGGCCGGCGGCGTGGTCGAGCACGGCATCGCCCTCTTTTATTACGACATCTTCCCGGAAGCCCGCGGCAGCATGAAGTCGAAGGGCGTCGACCTGCACTACATCGCCACCTGGCGCAATGTGCTTGCCGTCGCGCGTGAGCAGGCGCTGTTCGACGAGAAAACGCTGAACGAGGTCGAAGCCTTCCTGGATGCTCCGCTCGACTGGTCGGGTCGTAACGGCGGCGTCAGCGCGCTCGCGGTCCAATAACGAAGGGCCTGGCGCGATTTGTCGGCTCGGTTGAATAGGTTTGGGGAGGAATGGACATGATCGTTTGCTGCGGAGAGGCCCTGATCGACATGCTGCCGCGGGAGACGACCGCGGGCGAGAGCGCCTTTGCGCCCTATGCGGGTGGCGCGATCTTCAACACGGCCGTCGCGCTCGGCCGGCTCGGCGTCCCCACAGGCTTTTTCACCGGACTTTCGGACGATATGTTCGGCGACATCCTGCGCGCGACGCTCGAGGCTGCGAATGTCGATTTCGCTCCCTGCGCCACGCTGCCGCTGCACACGACGCTCGCCTTCGTGAAGCTCGTCAGCGGGCATGCGAGTTACGCCTTCTTCGACGAGAACACGGCCGGGCGGATGATCACCACGGAGCACCTACCGGCGCTCGGGGATTTCTGCGAGGCGCTGCACTTCGGCGCGATCAGCCTCATTCCCGAGCCCTGCGGCTCCACTTACGAGGCGCTGATGGCGCGGGAGCACGAAAAACGGGTGATCTCCTTCGATCCGAATATCCGCCCCGGCTTCATCAAGGACCGGGAGGCGCATGTCGGACGCATGAACCGAATGGCTGCCATGTCGGATATCGTCAAGTTCTCCGACGAGGACCTTGCCTGGTTCGGCGTGGAGGGCAGCCACGACGCGCTCGCAGCCGAATGGCTGAAACGCGGCCCGAAACTGGTGCTGATCACCCGCGGCGCGGACGGCGCCGTCGGTTATACGAGTGACCAAAAGGTCGAGGTCGCGAGCGAACGGGTCGAGGTCGTCGATACGGTCGGAGCGGGTGACACTTTCGACGCCGGTGTACTGGCCTCGCTGAAGTTCAATAACCTCCTGACCAAGGATAAGGTGGCAAGTCTGACCGACGAGGCGATCCGCCAGGCCTTGACGCTCGGAGCGAAGGCTGCGGCCGTCACCGTCTCGCGCGCGGGTGCCAATCCGCCCTGGCGGCACGAACTCGGGCTGTGAGATTGGTGCCGGCCACGCGCGGCTGACCGATCGCTCCGATGGGAACGTTTCAACAAGGGGAACGCGGTCACCGAGAGTGCCGTGGGGATTCTCCCCCTGGTGGGGGAGAGGGGCGGCCAGAGGCGTGCTTCGCTGAGCCCCTGTTGCCGATCAGCGTGCCGCCTTCAACAGCGCAGCGACCAGGCCGGCGGTCGAGGAATCGTGCCCTTCGGCGCTTTCCTTGCCTTCGATGACGGGCAGCAGGCCGGTAGCCAACTCCTTGCCGAGCTCGACGCCCCACTGGTCGAAGGAGTTGATGTTGAAAAGTGCGCCTTCGACGAAAACGCGATGTTCGTAAAGCGCGATCAGACGGCCGAGCGCGAAGGGATCGAGCCGGTCGTAGACGATGGTGAGCGACGGCCGGTTGCCCGCGAAGACGCGGTGCGGAGCGATCTTGTCCGCCTTCGCCTCGTCCATGCCCTTGGAGGTAAGCTGCGCTTTGGCTTCCGCCAGCGTACGACCCTTCATCAGAGCTTCTGATTGCGCCAGGCAGTTCGCCATGAGGAGCTGGTGCTGGTGGCGCAGGTCTTTCTCATGACCGTTCGCCGCGATCATGAACTCGGCGGGTATGATATCGGTCCCCTGGTGAATGAGCTGGTAGAAGGCGTGCTGGCCGTTGGTGCCGGGCTCGCCCCAGACGACAGGACCGGTCGAGAACTCCACCGGATGGCTGTCGAGCGTGACGCCCTTGCCGTTCGATTCCATGTCCAGCTGCTGCAGATAGGCCGGAAAGCGCGTAAGCCGCTGATCGTAGGGCAGGATCGCCCGCGACGGGTAGCCGAGAACGTTGCGATTGTAAAAGCCGATGAGTCCGAGCAGCATAGGGATGTTCTGGCGAAGCGGCGCGGTGCGGAAATGCTCGTCGATCGCGTGACCGCCGTCGAGGAAACGGCCGAAATTCTCCTTGCCGATCGCGATCATCAGCGGCAGTCCGATTGCCGACCAGATGGAATAACGTCCGCCGACCCAGTCCCAGAAGCCGAAGACGCGGGCGGCATCGATGCCGAAGGCGCCGACCTTGTCCAGGGCGGTCGAGACGGCCGCGAAGTGATGGCCTACCGCCGCCTCGCCGAGCTTGCCGGCGATGAAGGCGCGGGCAGTCGCCGCATTGGTCATCGTCTCGATGGTGGTGAAGGTCTTGGAGGCGATGATGAAGAGAGAGGTCTCGGGATCGAGGAGCTTCAGCGTGTCGGCGATGTGTGCGCCGTCGACGTTGGAAACGAAGTGAAGCCGGGGGCCGTCATGGAAGGGCGCGAGCGCCAGCGTCGCCATGACTGGACCGAGATCGGAGCCGCCGATGCCGATATTGACGACATCGGTGATCTGCTTGCCGGTGGCGCCCTTCAGTGCTCCCGAGCGGATGCCGTCGGCAAAGCCGCCCATGGCCCCCAGCACGGCGTTGACGTCCGGCATGACGTCCTTCCCGTCCACGAGCACCGGCCGGTTCGACCTGTTCCTGAGCGCCGTATGCAGAACCGCGCGCTCCTCCGTGATGTTGATGGTATCGCCCCGGAACATCGCCTCGCGCTTCTCCTCCACCTTCGCCGCCTTGGCGAGCGATTCGAGACCCTCGATGATCCTGTCGTTCACCGCGCATTTGGAATAGTCGAAGAGGAGGTCGTCGAGCGCCGTGCTGAAGCGCGAAAAGCGGTTCGGATCGGCCGCGAAGGCGGCGCGGATATCGGTCGCGTCGGTCTCGCGTGCAGTGGCTTTCAGGTTTTCGACAAGCGCTTTCATCGCAGGGCTCCTTGCATTGCAACCAGGGCATGGAATGGGGGCATCGGAATTGGCTGCGATAGCTAGTCGGTTTAACCGCGGCAAATCAAGGGCGGGTGTGCGCTGCAGCGAAAAAAGGCGGGCGGCTCCGCCCCTTGCATCCGCACGGAGGAGATTTTGTGCAGATAAAAGGGGCTGGCGGGCGAGCCGCGCTACCCGCGCAGGTCCTTGCGCAGGATCTTGCCGACATTCGACTTCGGCAGTTCGGTGCGGAATTCCACGTGTCGCGGCCGCTTGTAGTTGGTGAGGTTGGCGGCGCAGTGGCGCTTGACCTCTTCTTCGGTGAGGTTCGGATCCCTGCGCACGACGAAGAGCTTGACCGCCTCGCCGGAATGCGGGTCGGCAATACCGATTGCGGCGCATTCGAGGATGCCGGGATGGGTCGCCGCCACCTCTTCGATCTCGTTGGGGAACACGTTGAATCCGGAGACGAGAATCATGTCCTTCTTGCGGTCGACGATCTTCGTCTGCCCTTCGGCATTCATGAAGCCGACATCGCCGGTACGAAAGAAACCGTCCGGCGAAATGGCTTTGGCCGTCTCCTCGGGGCGCTGCCAGTAGCCCGCCATCACCTGCGGCCCGCGAATGCAGATTTCACCGATTTCGCCCACGGGGAGCGTGCGACCGTCCTCGTCGCGGATCTCGACCTCCGTCGAGGGCAACGGTATGCCGATCGTGCCCGTGAAATCGTCGGTGTCGAGGCGGTTGGCGGTCGCGACCGGCGAGGTCTCCGAAAGTCCGTAGCCCTCATGGATCGGGCAGCCGGTCAGCTCCAGCCAGCGCTCGGCTACCGGACGCTGCACCGCCATGCCGCCGCCGAAGGTCAGGATCAGCGACGAGAAGTCCAGCTTGCGGAACTCGGGATTGTTCATGAGCGCATTGAACAGTGTGTTGAGGCCCGGAAAGATGTTCGTCCTGTACCTGCCGAGCTCCTTGACGAAGGCGGGAATGTCGCGCGGGTTCGGTATCAGGATGTTGTTGCCGCCGGTTGCCAGCCCCATCAGCGAATTCACCGTGAGCGCGAAGATGTGGTAGA
Source organism: Sinorhizobium arboris LMG 14919 (assembly GCF_000427465.1). NCBI lineage: Bacteria > Pseudomonadati > Pseudomonadota > Alphaproteobacteria > Hyphomicrobiales > Rhizobiaceae > Sinorhizobium > Sinorhizobium arboris. The sequence continues at coordinate 177,696 of NZ_ATYB01000014.1, forward strand.
GCGGCAGCGCGCACATGAAGGTCAGGCTCTCCGGGCGCGGCTTGCGCAGGAAGGCCGTGTTCAGCCACAGCTCCATCTGAGCCATGTTGGACAGAAGATTGGCGTGGGTGAGCGTTGCGCCCTTGGAGACACCGGTCGTGCCGCCGGTATATTGCAGGAACGCGACATCTCCCGGGGCCACGTTCGGGCGCTTGAAGCCGAGCGCCGCGCCCTTGGCAAGGACCGCCTTGAACGAAACGTGACCTGGAATCGACCAGGCGGGAACGAGCTTCTTGACGCGGCGCACCACCAGATTGACGATCGTTCCCTTCGGGCCAAGCATATCGCCCATGCTGGCGACCACGACATGCTTGACGCCGGTGCGGGCCAGGACCTGCTCGACCGTATGGGCGAAATTCTCAAGTACGAAGATCGCCTTGGCACCGGCATCCACCAACTGGTGCTCCAGCTCGCGCGGCGTATAGAGCGGATTGACGTTGACGACAGTGAACCCGGCTCGAAGGATTGCGTAGACGATCACCGGATTTTGAAGGATGTTGGGCATCATCACCGCAACCCGGTCGCCTTTCGCGAGCCCCAGAGATTGCAGCCAGGCACCGATTTTCGCCGAATGCGCGTTGAGGTCGGAGAAGGTCAGCGCCTTTCCCATGCAGGTGAATGCGGGGCGCCAGGAATATTGCGCAACCGCATGGTCGAAGAACTCGCCGATGGAACGGTAGCTGAGCGGGCCAATCTCGGCAGGTACCCCCGGCGGATAGGAGTCGAGCCAAATCTTCGCCGCGTTGGAACCCGTCTGCTGCGTGCTTGCTTCCGCCATGACCTTCCTCCCTCTGGTCGCCAATGAACGGCCGTCATCACGGCGAAGAAAAATCCCTCCCGATCTTCCTCTCCGTCGAAGATGCTGCTTTTAGCCCGCCTCTTCAAGCCGTAATCGGAATTATATAACTTTGACGTAAACGTCAACGATCTGCGGAATGGGCAGGCTTGCGAAATTTCGGCTGCGCCGCAGCACAGTTTCTTGCCGCGATATCGGCGGCCGGCGGCTTTGAGGCCGCACTTCCGTACGGAAATCAATGCCTGTCTTCCTGGAAAAGCTGAAAATCTTGCTGTCACGTCCCCCTGCTAGATGAAAAAGCGTGCGTTCTCGCGTAAAGCGCCGATTCGGTGCTTCTCGCCATCATTGCGCCGGAAACCGCGTCCAGCGGAGCGGAACGGGCTGGCAAGGTTGCGGGTTTGTTGTAAGGTTCGGATAGACGGAGGAGTGCTGGTGCAATTGGGCAATCGCGAACGAGAGAACCTTCCCGTGGAGCCGCGGCTCTTCGGGCAGCCGGCCCATTCACGCTCTGCCCTTGTCGTTCCGATCTCGGCGGCCCGGTGGCTGCTCGTCCTCGTTCTGCTTTGCGGCGTCTATTTCTTCCATGGTTTCCTCGTGCCGGTGCTTGCGGCCGTGGTGATCGGCTTTGCAAGCTGGCCCATTTACCGCCGGCTGCTTCAGGCCCTGGACGGCAACCGCACGCTTGCCGCGACGATCGCCATCATTTCCGTTGTCGCCTTTATTGTCGTGCCGATCTCGCTCGTTGTGATCTACGCCGTGGACGAGGTGCGCGATTGGCTCGTCTGGGCGGTTGCGACCAACGCGAACGGCGCACCCGCGCCCGCCTGGCTGACGACGATCCCGGCGGTGGGCGCCTGGCTTGGCGAACAGTGGGTCAAATATGTCGGCCACCCCGGGGCCCTCGGGGAATTGGTCCAGCTCGTCAGCGGCTCCAATATCGGCAACATATATCGCGGCGTGCTCGTGGTCGGCGCGTCCGCCTTCCAGTCCTTCCTGACGCTCTTGTTCATGCTCATCACGCTCTTCTTCGTCTACCGCGACGGCCAGTCCTTTTCGAAGCAACTGGACCATCTCGGCGAACGGATCTTCCCGATGCGCTGGGAGAGGCTGTCGCGCGTGGTGCCCCTCACGATCAGTTCGACCGTGACCGGCATGGGCATCATCGCGATCGGCGAGGGGATCGTGCTCGGCGTTGCCTATTGGCTCGCCGGCGTGCCGTCGCCGGTCACGCTCGGCATCATCACAGGAATCATGGCGCTCGTGCCGGGCGGCGCTCCGCTCTGCTTCACCCTGGTCTCGGTCTATCTTGTCGCAAGCGGCTCGCCGATCCATGGCGTCGCGCTCTTCACCTGGGGCACGACGGAGCTCTTCATCGTCGACAAGACATTGCGTCCGAGGCTCGTCGGCGGTCCGATCAAGCTCCCCTTCCTGCCGACATTTTTCGGCCTTGTCGGCGGCGTCAAGACCATGGGTTTTCTCGGTCTCTTCGTCGGTCCCGTGCTCATGGCGCTGCTCGTAGCCATCTGGCGCGAATGGCTGCGCGAGGTGACGAGCCAACCGGAACCGACCGGCAACGGGATCTCCGGGCTGGATATTTCCGCCAAGTGAGGCCGCAGCTGACGCCCAGCGGCCATATGGAATTTGCATCGAAGTTGTTCTAAGACAATCTGCAATCTTTAATTGGTAGGCCGCAATTCTCGAACATGAGTGTCGCACCTGACGGCGAAGACGCAGACGGGCCGGGCGCGGATCGGCGCCCCATAGCGGCGCGCGACAGCGGGTTCGCGCGGCGCCTGACGGCATTGCTACTGAAGACTGCGGTCACCCCGAACCAGATCTCGCTCGCAAGCGTCGTCTTTGCCGTACTGGGAGCGGGGGCCCTCCTTTTTGCAGCCGGCTGGCCGCTCCTCTATCTCGCGGCACTCGCCGCCATCCAGTTGCGCCTCCTGTGCAACCTCCTCGACGGCATGGTGGCGGTCGAGGGCGGGCGCGGCTCGCCGGTCGGAGCGCTCTACAACGAATTTCCCGACCGTGTTGCAGACACCTTGCTCATCGTTGCACTCGGCTATGCCGCCGGCGCAGGGTGGCTCGGCTGGGCGGCAGCGCTTGCGGCCGCCCTGACGGCCTATGTGCGAGTCTTCGGCGGATCGCTCGGGCAGGCCCAGGATTTCCGCGGTCCCATGGCGAAACAGCACCGCATGGCACTAATGAGTCTCGCCTGCGTGCTGGCACTCGGTGAAGCATTGCTGATGACAGAACGCCTGGTGCTTTATGCCGCGGCGTGGATCATTCTTGCCGGATCGCTTCTCACATGCGCGACCCGCACCCGGGCCATCGTCTCGCGCATTCGGAAAGGCGCGGAACCGTGATCGACCTGGCACTGATCGGCCTCACGCGGTTCATTGTCGGCGGGCAGGCGCACTGGATGGGCTCGTCGCCGGAAATGCGCCAGCGCATCTATTTCGCCAATCACGCAAGCCATCTCGATGCGCTGCTGATCTGGTCGGCGCTGCCGCGTGCGTTGCGTGCCTCGACGCATCCGATCGCAGCGGCAGACTATTGGGGCAGGGGCGCCGTCAGGCGCCATATCGGTCTCAAGGTGCTGAACGGAGTACTCGTGGACCGGTCGACCCATGGGCCGCCCGGTGCGGCGCTGGCACCCTTGCGCAACGTGCTCTCCGAGGGCGGGTCGCTCATTCTTTTCCCGGAGGGAACGCGTGGCAGCGAGCGGCTGCCGGGGCCGTTCAAGAGTGGGCTTTATTGGCTGTCGCAGGAATTTCCCCAGGTGGAACTGATCCCCACCTATCTCGACAATCCCTCGCGCGCCTTTCCGAAGGGAAGTTTTCTGCCCGTGCCCATCAGTTGCACCGTGCGTTTCGGACCACCCGTCGCGCATCGCGCCGGTGAGGAGAAGGACGGCTTTCTCGAACGCGCCCGCGCGGCGGTCGCAGCTCTCGCACCGAACTCAGTCGGATGAGGCCGCCATGCCCTTAAGCGACAAACTCGTGGTCCTCTTCGCCGGCGTCGGCGCTCTTCTCGGCGGGGCCACGCTGATCGGCTTCGTGCTGTCGCGCCGCGTTACCTCCGAAGCGGGGCGGGCGACGGCCGACAATCTCAATGCCCGCATCAGGGCCTGGTGGGTGATGATCGCCATCTTCGCCGTGAGCTTCGCTCTCGGACGGGGCGTGACGCTGGTGCTGTTTGCGCTCACCTCCTTCTACACGCTGCGCGAATTCGTCTCGCTGACGCCGACGCGCACCGCCGATCATCTGCCGCTCGTTGCCGCCTTTTACGTTCTATTGCCGCTGCAATACTGGCTGATCTGGATCGACTGGTACGCGCTCTTCACCATTCTGATACCGGTCTACGGCTTTCTCCTGCTGCCGAGCCTTTCCGCCATCAAGGGTGACACGGAGCAGTTCCTGCTGCGCGTCTCGCGAATCCAGTGGGGTCTGATGCTGACGGTCTATTGCATCAGCCACGCGCCGGCGCTTCTGACGCTCGACATCCCCGGCCGGCCCGGCGAAGGCTTCCTGCTTCTCTTCTTTCTCATCACCATCGCGCAGTTCAGCGACGTCATGCAGTATGTCTTCGGCAAGCTTTTCGGCCGGACGAAGATCGCACCCGTCGTCAGTCCGTCGAAAACGGTCGAGGGACTTGCCGGAGGCGGGCTTTCGGCCGTGGCCGCCGGCGCCGCCCTGTGGTGGATAACGCCCTTCACTCCGCTGGAGGCGGCCGCGATGGCCTTCGCCATCGTCGCCATGGGCTTCCTCGGCGGCCTGGCGCTCTCGGCCGTGAAGCGCTCGATGGGCGTAAAAGACTGGGGCTCGATGATCAGCGGCCATGGCGGCGTGCTCGACCGCATGGATTCGCTGAGCTTCGCGGCGCCGGTTTTTTTCCACCTGACGCGGTATTTCTATACGTGAGACGATGAAAAGCCGCTCCGGTGTGACGGCGGATCACGGTTTCGTGTTCCTCCTTGAAGGAAGAATTGCACCCTTCGAACAGTCGTTTCTCCTGCCGCTTCAGCCAATGAAAGGTGTCGCGGTCCACTACGGACAACAAGGAGAAGCCCGTGCGAATTGCAGTTCTGATTGTTCTGACGACTGTCCTTGCCACACCTGCTTCGGCGCAGGATACCGCACTCCATGACCCTTCGATCAGCCGCGATGCCCAGGACGGGGTGATCCGTCTTTATGGTGCGGGCGGTCCGCACACCGCGATCCGGAAAGTCGCGGATATCTGGACGAAGGAGACTGGGCGCAAGGTCGAAATCACCGCCGGACCGGAGAAGACATGGTCGAAAAAGGCGCAGGCCGATGCGGATGTCATCTGGGGCACGTCCGAACAGGCGATGACTGCCTTCCTCGAAACCTATAAGGGCTTCTCATCGGATCAGGTCGAACCGATATACCTGCGTCCGGCAGTGATTGCGGTGAAAGCGGGCAATCCCAAGGGGATCACGAAATTCGAAGACCTTCTGGCGGCAGAGACGAAAATCGTCGTGACCGAAGGGGCCGGTATAGCCAACACATCGGGGACGGGTGTGTGGGAGGATATCGCGGGGCGTCTTGGCCGGCTGGAGGATGTCGCGGCCTTCCGCAGGAACATTGTCGCTTTCGAACAGGGCTCCGGCGCCAGCTTCAAGGCCTTCAAAGCGTTGGATGCAGACGCCTGGATCACCTGGCCGAATTGGCCGATTTCGAACCCGGAAACCCTGGAAGCGGTGACGCTGGCAAGCGATCGCGCAATATGGCGCGACCTCAGCGTGGCCCTTGCCCCCGACGCCGATCCCGAAGCAGAAGCGTTTCTGGATTATCTGATTTCCGATGAGGCGCAGAAGATCATGTCCCGCGAAGGTTGGGTACGCTGACCTGATATCCGGGCGCCGGCAAGACCTGAGGCGGTTGGTGTCTCCCGCTCCGAGGCCCGTTGACATTCGGGGGTGCCCGCCGCGGCTTGTTTGATTTCCTTATCCCTGTGCTCGTTGTTTAGCCCGGGGACATGACTGACGGGCGTTCGGATACATCACTGACGGCTAATGCTGGCATGGATTTGGCTTCGAAGGGGGTATTCCATGCCGTGGCGAGAGGTATCAACTATGGGAGAGCGGCGGGAGTTTGTGCGACTTGCGCTGGAGGAGGGTGTGAACCGTCGGGAATTGTGCCGGCGGTTCGGATTCGCCGCGGGTATCGAAGGTCGATCGCGAAGAAAAATGGTGCCGCTTACGTGACTCGAACACGTGACCCCATCATTACGAATGATGTGAAAGCATCTTTCACGAACCGACTTTGCCCAACAGTGGATAACGCTTGAACCTTAGCATTTTCAGGGCTTGCGCGGCCATATGCCGGTCGTGTTAATAACACCAGCTAACAGGGGCAGACAGCCGCCTGTGTTACCCTGGCGTTACCCCGGAAAGCGGCATGTCAAAGACAATCCTGACCCAGAAGAAACTGGAATCGATCGGCAAGGCAGCCGCTGCTGAAGGCTATGTCGTCAGGACGGAAATTCCTGACGCGGGGCTTCCAGGTCTCTATCTCGTGGTGCAGCCAAGCGGCTCTATGAGTTGGGCGGTTCGGTATCGGCATGCAGGTCGGCCGCGGAAGATGACCATCGGGCCGTTCGTCTTAGGCGACGACGCAACATTCCCGCTTTCAGTCGCTCGGGCTGCCGCTAGGGAGGCGTTGCGCATTGTTGCCGACGGCAGAGACCCTGCAGCCGAAAGAGCCGAGCGTGAGGCGCAGCGGCCGGCAGAAATGGACCTTGTTCCGGCGGTGTTGGATGACTTCGTCAAAAGGCACGTAAAAAAGAAAAACCGCGAGAGCACCCAGAAGAACACCATCGCCTTCATCGATAACGAAATAAGGCCGGTATGGAAGTCTCGAGACATCAAGACCATCACCAAGCGTGACGTTGTTGATCTGCTCGACAAGATTGCCGATCGGGGCGCACCAGAATCCGCGGTGCGTGTGCGCGCTATCCTGAGCAAGTTTTTCAATTGGTGCGTCGATCGGGACATCGTCGGCGCTTCACCCGTTCCGAAGGGCACGACGGCGAAACAGGGCTCGAGCCGCGAGCGCGTTCTGACCGACGACGAAGTCAGACTGCTATGGCTGGCCTGCGATAAGGCAGGCTGGCCCTTCGGTCCGCTCGTTAAACTCCTTCTCTTGACAGCGCAGCGCCGCAACGAGGTCGCTCATGCAGAGCTCAAAGAATTCTCGCTGAAGGGAAACGATCAGCAGTGGGTTATTCCGGAGGAGCGGACGAAGAACGGCCAGGAACACGTCGTCCCTCTCTCCGCTCTGGCGCTGCAGATCATCGAGGCTCTTCCGAAGGTGGGGAAGAAGTTCCTGCTTTCCACGACTGGCGAAACGCCGATAAGCGGCTTCTCCAGGGCCAAGAAGATAATTGATGCTGAGATGCTTGCGCTGGCTAGGAAGGAGACGGAAGAGCGCGGTCTAGATCCGAATGAGGTGAAGTTGGAGCCGTGGACACTCCACGACCTTCGGCGCACGGCTGCCAGCGGGATGGCGCGCCTCGGCTTTCCGGTCCACGTGGTCGAGGCGGTGATCAATCACAAGAGCGGTGCGATCCAGGGCGTCGCCAAGATTTACAACAGGTACGACTATCTCGATGAGAAGCGCCAAGCCCTCACCGCCTGGGCCGATTTGGTGCAGCAGATCGCGTCCCGGCGAGCTGCGGCTGGTGCTTCGCTAAAAGGGGATGTCGTCGTCTAAATCTCGGCTAAAAGCGCCCGGTTCACGCTTCGGCTCAGATTTTGGCTTCAGGGGCCAATCAGGGACTCTGAGTTTCGCTTCACGCAGTGCTTCCTGCATTGCCGCACCGGCAGCAAAGTAATCCTTTGACCGACCCTCTTCGTGCATTTGGACGAACTCGTCAATTCGCGGCCAGAGGACGTCCACATAAGCACTGATGATGCTGACGCCCTGCGCATCTTCGAAAAAGAATGGCCAGTGCTCCTTCGCGAACGCTAGCTGGCGCTCCTCCTCGTAAGTCGGGTACATCTCAGGGATGCGAGCGACACGCAATTTTCTCACCCCTTCACTGACATGCCATATGTCCTGCCAGGTAGTGTCTGCCTCGTATGTATCCTTTCCCGGGATGGGGTTGCTGCTGGCGGCGGCCATAATGGCACGTTCAACGACTGTTGTGATTGTCTGCCCGTTCAGGCGAGCAACATAGTCCAAGAGAAACCGTGTCTTCGGGTCCAGTCGGATCGTCAACATCTCGGTTTTCGCGGTTTTGGCTGCGGGTCTAGCCACGGAATCCCCTCCGGTAAGCGTCTCTTCCCTTACGACGCCTGTGAATTGCGGGCAATGCCAACTTTTGTTCCACAGTTGCATTTGATGGTTAACGAGTGATCGTGTATATAGATTGCTGTACGGGAAACTAAGGAATCGCGAATGAAAAGAGAACATATCGAGGGCGGCAAAACCGAGTTTCTGACCGGGCCGCAGGTCGCTGAAAGATACAAGATTTCGGGAATGACGTTGTACCGCTGGCTTCGCGATCCGAAGCTAGCGTTTCCGCAGCCGATGGTGGTCAACCGGCGCAAGTTCTTCAAAGAGAACGAATTGGCTGCATGGGAACGAGACCGCGCAAAAGGTGCGGCATGAGGCCAGCAGAAAACGAAAAGCAGCGGGGACCGGTCGCCAAACTCACGTCCCCGCCGCTCGATCAGACATCGCTTTTATAGCGACCCCCCATCACCAACGATAAGGACCGTCGATGACGACACAAGCTAAAGCACACTATCGCATGCGCGTCCAGATTTTGGACAAGGGAGAGCCGCTGGGCCTGCCCGTGGTTGTGGAAGGACGCCTTTGCTGGGCGCTTCGCAACCTAATCAGCGCCGGTGCTGCAGGATGCACGCCGATCAATCATCCTGGACCTCGCTGGAGTCACTACACGTGGAAGCTCCGCGCTATGGGCTTCGCGATCGAAACCATTCACGAGAAACACGGTGGACCCTTCCCCGGGACGCATGCGCGATACGTGCTGCATTCCGATGTTTCCGTGTTGGAAGACGCGAAGGTCGCCGCATGATGGAGGCGATCGGTGAAGACAAGGTGAGGGCTGCCGCAAGGTGGCTCTCCAAACAGAACCACGTACCGCCGCACGTCGTGAACATCCTCAAAACGAAGTTCGACCTGAAGGCATTGCAGGCATGCCAAGCATGCAAACTCGCCGGCGACTATAGGCGAGGTGCCGTCGAATGACAGGAAAAACCAGAAAGCCGAAGAAGAAGAAAGATACAAGCCTGGCGACGTGGAAGTTCGACCTGGAAAATACGGTCAACGCAGATCCGCGGCTCGGTCCCGCATGTCTGAAAATCGTGCGAGCCTACCTGGACTTTATGGGGGACATCAATGCGGCCCCATACCTGTCGCTAGTGCACCTTCGGGCGCTCACCGCGTTAACAGAGCACACGATCATCAAAGCTCGCCGTGAGCTCGTTAACGAAGGCTATTTCAAGGAAGCCGGTAAAACCAGTTCTGGAGCGATCCGGTACCAGATCGTCAATGCCGGCAAGAATCGTGTTCTCGATCACCTCACCATCACTCGTGAAGTCCTCAAGCAGTTTGAAGCGGACAAAAAAGAGGAACGGAGAAGGCGGGCTGCTGGCACCGAGTCCTGCAATTTGTCCACTGCAAGAATTGCAGGGCTGGAGCACGATCTGCACTGCAGAATTTACAGGGACAGCACTGCAGAGAATGCAGGGAATTACGTAGAGAATACCGTAGAGGTTATTAGCTATGAAGAGGAGGAACCTCTTTCTTACTCCAACCACTACGCTGTTGTGTCTCTCGGTGACGATACGACCCAACCCTTTCCTATACCGGCAAACGATGATGAGGCAGAGAGCATCTTGGACGCGATTTGCACCGATGTGCAGCGCGTCGACTCGGTCAGGCGCACCCTGAAGCTGTTCCTGATGGGCGGAACTCTCTCGCCGCAAAGAGCAATGAACATTTTGGGCAGCGATGCGAGGACCGCGGCATGAGCGAAACGCAGATCATAGTGTTCCCTCTGGCCCGGCGGGTCGGAAAGATCAGAACGGCAGCGGCGACGTTGAAGGCAATGCGCACCGAAAAAATGGCGCGCGCATATCGGGCTCAGATCACCGCGGTGCTGCTCAACCATCTCTGCAAGCTCGGTGTCGATCCGGTCGAACGGCCCGAACGTGTTTGTGAGTTTTGGCGAGCTGTCCATGACGAGATTGCAAAAGGCATGGAGGGAGCCGCTTGATGGAAGAGCGATATTTTCCCGTTTGGGATCAGCAGCCGAGCGAAGAATTCGTGAGCGGCTGGCATGAGCACTTGAATTCGACCGGCTACCCGGAACAGTTCGATCGCGTCTCCACAGTACGGCCGTTCAATCTGGCGGACGTCCGACTGCTCTCCGGTGAACTCCGGGTTCCGACCACGCGCCGCGAAGATCAGTCGTTGGTGCCTTGCCCACTGTGCCAGCCAAACAGTCCGAAATTCAAAGTCGGTCGGATGGCCTGGTTCCCACACGAAAAGACGGTTCTTTTCATCGGTCATGAATGTGCGAAAAAGCACATCGGCGAAGACTATGTGAAAGCTGACGACCTCTATCGCAAGCAGGCGCGCTGCCGGCGCTATCAGGCGTCGTGGGAAGAGTTCCAATTTCGCCGTGAGGATCTGTGCGCCTTGGTGGCGCGCATGATGCCGGTGGCGAAGTCACTAGAGCTCTCGCGTTGGCACCAGTTGGAGAAAGATGCGCCAGGGTTCGCGCCGTTCCTCCATAACGAACTGTCCCTGATGAACGGCTCCATCTCTGTCATGGTGGATACCGGGCTCAAGGACGACCGGAAGAAGCGGATATTCGAAACTCTGCATGTCGGGGCCGTCCGCGGCTACGAAGTACTCGGCTCGAGCCGCCGACCGGTGAGGGACCTGGAAAAGGCAAAGCAGGTCCTCGATGACATTGCCAATCCCTTGCCTGCTTGGAACGCGAGCGACGATGACACGGCCGGGATGGAGGAAATCCTCTCCCGCGGTCTCCGAGCAATGTCGATGCTGAAGAGCCTCCGCGAGACACTCGCCTTCCTCCTGGGCGCGCGTGGCTTCTGGAATGCTGAAAATTTGGCCGTGCTGGAGAGGTGGGGCCGGATGGATGAATCCCCGTTTGCCTTGTTGGAGTTCCGCAGAGAGGGCAATCATGTGTTCCTGCGGTCGGAGAGCTATCAGGGCAAGCACTACTCGAACATCACCGTACCTGAATCCCTCTACGCATATCTTCCCGATCCGGAGAGCTACGCTCCCTTGAGCCCCATCAACGAAATTTACCCGGATGCAAAAACATGGCGCGCATGAGCAAAAACCGATTTCGTAAATTCACTGGCAAGCGCTCCTATGAAATCGACCATGAGGTTTTCTCTGTCGGGCTTCATATCTTCGCTGATGGCGCTTGCGAGCCCAACCCCGGCCCTGGCGGCTGGGGCGTGGCAGTCTACAGGGACGGCATGGAGGTTGCTTCCGATCACGGTGGCGACGCTGACACCACGAACAACCGGATGGAGCTGACAGGGCTGTTGAGGGGTATCGAAGCCGCAAAGTCGTTCGGTTCGCCAGTCACGATCTGGTGTGATAGCCAATATGCCGTCAAGGGCACCAACGAATGGCGTCACGGTTGGAAGAAACACGGATGGCAGCGAGGCGGCCCGAATGCGGATCCGAAGAACCGCATCCTGCTCAATGCCGAGCTGTGGCGGGCGATCGATGACGCCTTGGCTGGTACGGACCACATCAAGATTAAGTGGTGCAAAGGTCACGCCGGCATTACTGGCAACGAGCGCGCGGACCAATTGTCAAATATCGGCATTGCGTCGCTCGCCGCGGTCCCACTAGCGCAAGAACCTGTTGATTACCTAACCGCCGAATATCGTAGTCTAATGGGTGAATAGTGCTGGATTCTCAAATATTTGCTATGCTTCGCAAATCGGAAAACGAGGGCGTTTGAATGGGTCACTGGTACGTTTTGAGGACGCGCGCAGGGCAGCAGCAGAAGGCCATGCTCGAATTCGATGATAACGGGATCACGGCTTACTGCCCAACGATGCGGCGGGAAACCAGGCATCATCAAACAAAAAAATGGATCATGCGGGAATATCCGCTTTTCACCGGTTATGTCTTCGCGAACCTTCGCATTGCCGATTTCGGCACGCTCCGCGAAATGCGTTCTGTCCTGTCTTTTTTGGCGGATGCCGGCGGGACGCCGATACCCGTGCCAGGCGATGTTGTGCAAGACATCCGGGATGCACAGGAGCGTGGAGACTTCGACGTTCTCCGGCCGCCTGTTCGTCGCCTGAAAGCTGGCGACACCGTGCAGCTCAAAGACGGCCCTCTCTCAGGTCATTACGCATCAGTAACGAATGTAGTAGGACGGCGCGCAATCAAAGCTGTTGTGGAGATGTTTGGATCTCTGCGCGAGGTAGAAATCGGGCTTGAAAGTATCAGGCGAGTAGCTTAAATTGCCGCTCAGCGATTTGCAGCCTGTATCTGCTGGGCGCCAAAGAGTGACCCACGGGGCTTAGGGGAAATTTCGCGTTCCCCGCCTTGGCTTTACTTTGCCAAAATTCCCTTCCGTTGATGACGCACGCTCTGGTTTTACTCGGCCGGTGTCAAGCGTATCGAACACGCCTACCGCTGGCTGATGCGGTTTTCCATTTTCGACAGGTGACATCATGAGCGCTCCGGTGGGCAACCAGTTCTGGAAGGCGAGAAGCTCGCACGGCCGGAAGCCAATCTTCGCGAATCCTGATGATCTGTGGACCGCCTGCGTCGAGTATTTCGAGTGGGTGGAGGAAAATCCTCTCTACGAGGCGAAGGCCTTCTCGTATCAGGGCGAGACCAAGATCGAGAGCATTCCGAAGATGCGGGCGATGACAATCGATGGGCTGTGTTTATTTCTCGATATCGGCATCCAGACTTGGCACGATTACAAGGGCAGGGATGATTTTTCGGAAGTCACCTCGCGAGCCGAGAACGTCATCCGGTCGCAGAAGTTTGCCGGCGCCGCGGCTGACTTGCTCAACGCAAACATTATTGCTCGGGATCTCGGCTTGGCGGACAAGGCAGAGCTGACCGGCAAGGACGGCGGCCCGATCGAAACGAAGGATGCCAGCGAGAACGAGATAGCGCGTCGCGTCGCGTTCATGCTGGCAAAGGGCCTCCAGGCGAAGAAGCCCGATGAATCTGAATGAGGTTCTAGCGGCGTTCAACGCGCTGCCTGCTGAGGAGCGGAAAGAACTTGAACGGCTGGCCCTCGAAGGAACCAAGGGGCAATTGTTCGTCCCAAACCCGGGCCCGCAAACAGACGCCTGGTTCTCTGAAGCCGACGAGCTTTTCTATGGCGGCGGCGCTGGTGGCGGGAAGACGACGCTGTTGTGCGGCCTCGCGATCGAACGCCACAAGGACAGCCTGATCTTCCGGCGCCAAATCCCGCAGGTCGACGGCCTCGAAAAGGAAGTCGAGCGCATCCTTGGCACACGCGACGGCTACAACAGCCAAGTCCACAAGTGGCGCCTTCCTGCTGGCAACCGGCTGCAGTTTGCCGGCATGCCCAACGAGACCGACAAGGAGAAGTACCAGGGCCGCCAGAACGATCTGAAGGGCTGGGACGAAATCACCCAATTCACGGAAACGCAGTTCCGCTACGTGAACGCCTGGAACCGAGATGCGAGCGGCGGACGATGCCGGATCGTTGCAACGGGAAACCCGCCGACGTCTGCTCAAGGCATGTGGGTGGTGAAATACTGGGGCCCATGGCTCGATCCTTCGCACCCGAATCCTGCTGCGCCTGGTGAGCTTCGATGGTTCACGACCGTCGACGGCGAAGATATCGAGGTAGAGGGCAGGGGGCCGCACTTCGTCAACGGCGAATGGGTCGAAGCGGTTTCCCGGACGTTCATTCCCTCACGTCTCGAAGACAATCCGGACCTGATGGCGACCGGCTACGCTTCGAGGCTGAATGCCCTTCCGAAAGAGCTTCGCGAGCGCCTGCGCAACGGCGCGTTCGATGTCGAGGCGGAAGACGATCCTTGGCAGATCATCCCCACCAAATGGGTGAAGGCCGCACAGGCTCGATGGACCGAACGCCCGCCGGAAGATGTGCCGATGAGTGCCGTTGCCGCGGACGTGGCGCAGGGTGGGCCGGATAAAACGCAGATCCAGACGCGCTATGATTGGTGGTATTCCCGCTTCAGCAGCTACAAGGGCAGCGAAACTCCGGACGGACCGACGGTTGCCGGCCTGATCATCAAGGAAATGCGTGACCGTTGCCGCGTTATTGTTGATGCCGGCGGCGGCTATGGCGGCGATACCCTGACGCAATTGGCTCATGCCGATGTCGATTGCTTCGGCTTCAAAGGTGGGTCTGCTTCTGCCTCCCGAACGCGGGAAGGCATGTACGGCTTCAAAAACCTTCGCTCGCAAGTGGTTTGGCAATTCCGCGAGCAGCTCGACCCCGACTACGGGTCGCAAATCGCACTGCCCCCTGACCCGGAACTGTCGGCTGATCTCTGTGCCTTCCGGTACGAGATACGGGCAGGGGGCGGCGGCGAGGAAATCGTCGTTCTTCCTAAGGAAGACATGAAGGAAATGCTGGGTCGATCGCCTGACAAGGGCGACACGACCATCATGCTTTCCGCTTCCAAGCTGGGCGGCCTCAAGCGCCCGAAGGCCGCCCAGGAACGCCGCGAACATCAGCGCCTGCGGCTTCAATCCGTCACTTCCAACGCCTCCCTGAAGGCACGTCTGCGAGGAAAGAAGCGATGAGCAAGCTTTTCGGTGGCGACAAGCCCGACTATCCCGATCCGGAACCGCCGGCAACGATGCCCGATCCTGATGACCCGTTGGCCAAGCGCCAGCGTCGCAAGCAGACGCGCACGCTGAGCACGCCCAGCAGCTCGACCGCTGACCGGTTGGCGCCTGTTCCCGGCACCATCGGCCGCGAGTTCACGCGCTCGACGCTGGGTGCGAACTGATGGCGGATCAAGCCGGCAAGGACCTGATGGAAATCGACTCCCGCCTGTTCTCGGGCAAGGGAAGTCTCGACAGTTTCCACCAGGAGATTGCCGAGTTCTTCTATCCTGAGCGCGCGAGCTTCACGCAGGAGCTCGTGCTCGGGCAGGACTTTGCCTCCCACTTGACGGATTCTTACCCCGTGCAGGTGCGGCGTGAGCTCGGCGACCAGATCGGCTCCATGGTTCGGCCCTCCGATCGGCAGTGGTTCAAGGCCAGTGCTTCGAATGAGCGCGTGGCTCGTGACAGCTCCGCAAAACAGTTTCTCGAGTTCATGACCGACGTGAACCGGGCAATCCTCTATTCCCGGGACAGCGGCTATCGTCGGGCGGCCAACGAGTGCGAGCACGACTTCTCGGCGTTCGGGATGGGCTGGGTGCAAGTCAGCTACAACAAGAAACGCGACAACCTGCTTTTCCGGACGCACCATCCGCGGAATATGGCCGGGTGCGAAGGCCACGACGGGCGCGTGAACCACGTTCACCGCAAGTGCGATATGAAGGCGCACACGATGGCGCACCTCTTCGGCGAAGCAAAGTTGCCGCAGCCGGTGAAGAACGCTCTTCAGCGCAAGGACCTCTCCAGCACGTTCAAGACGCGGCACGTCTTCATCCCGCTCGATGTCTACGAGCCCTATCGCAAGTTTCCGGCGGGCGCGAAGTGGGCCGACATCTATGTGACGGAAGATGGCGCCATTCTTCAGGAGCTTCCTGCCTTTACGTTCGACTACATCGCCCCGCGGTGGAAGACGGTCTCCGGGCACTTCTACGCGTTCTCGCCGGCCGTCGTTGTCGGCATTCCGCAGGCTCGCATGCTTCAACGCATGATGATGACCATCATCGAAGCGGGCGAAAAGCAGGTCGATCCGCCGATGATTGCGACGGAAGACGCGGTAACGAGCCCGATCGACCTGACCCCGAACGGTGTCACCTTCATTGATGCCGAATATGACGAGCGTCTTGGTGCTGCTCTTCGTGCTGTCGACCTCGGCAAGAACACAGGCCTTGGCGTCGATCTCGTCAACGATGCTCGAAGCACCCTGACCGAGGCGTTCTACCTCAACAAGCTTGCCCCGATGGCTTCCCTGCAGGGCCGTGAGGTGACGGCCTACCAGGCATCGCAGATGGTGCAGGAGTACATCCGCCATGCTCTGCCGCTGTTCGAGCCGATCGAGGACGAATGGACCGGCGCAACGCTGGATCTCGTAACCGAGAAGGTGATGCGTGCGGGCGGTTATGGTCCGGTGGACCGCAACGGAATTCCGGTGGACATGCCTGATATCCTGCTCGGGCAGAACATCACCTACGAGTTCAACAACTCGCTGAAGGAAGCCCGCGACCGGCAAGTGATCAACGGCTATCAGGAATCGTCCGCGATCCTTCAGGCCGGCATGGCTCTCGATCCTTCGCTCGCCTCCGACGTCGACACCCGGACGATGTTCCGGGATGCATTCGGCGCTGTCCCGGGTGGTCGCGCCGACTGGCTCGTCAACAAGGAACAGGCGGACGCCGGCCGCCAGCAGATGCAAGAGCAAATGGCGGCACAGCAGCAAATGCAGCAGGTGGGACAAGGTGCCGAAGTCGCGGGCCTCGTTGGCAATGCGGCTCAACAGCTCCAGGCGGCAATGAATGGCTGAGCGGCGCCCCTATCGTCCCTGGCACCCGGTCGCGGTCCGCTCGGACAATGAGCAGCCAGCAAGCGACCTCGAAATCCGCAAGGCTGATTGCGTGGCGATCCAAGCCGTTTCGAAGGGCATTGCCAGCGCCGAGCAGCAGCAACGTGCCGTAGCGGCAATCCTGCACATCTGCGGCATCAACAATCTGGCTTGGATGCCGGAAGAGCACGGCGGCGAGAGGGATACGACCTTCGCCGCCGGCAAACAGCACGTCGGGCACCAGCTCCGCAAGCTGATGTCCCATTCCATTTCCATTTTGACAGGTGAGAAACATGACGGACCAAAGCACGACCGGCGCAGCGGAAAGCCAGCCGACGACAGGAACGCAGACCGCGCCAAGCAATGATGCAATCGATACGTCCAAGTCTGGACAGGTCGAGAGCGGCACTACTTCGAAAGCGGGCGGTGATGACACTGGCGCGGTTCCGGCCGGCGATGGTGAATTGCAGGCGTTCCGCGAGAGGCTGGCCGGTGGCGATGAGACGATCCTGAAACAGCTCGGCCGTTACAAGTCGATCGATGCCATTTCCCGCGCCTATCGAGAGGCGTACAACACTGCGAAGAACGGCGGTGCAAAACTGCCGGCGCTGACGGACAAATCAACTCCTGAAGAGATCAAGGCCTATCGCGATGCTCACGGCATTCCGGAAGATCCGTCTGCCTATCCGGGCGATTTCCGCCAGGACTTCAGGGCGACGGACACTGATAAGGCGATCCTCGGCGAATTCAAAACCGCGATGCACGCCAGAAACGTACCGCCGGCTGCGGCGGCTGCTGCGCTCGATTGGTATCAGGACTTCGCGACGGCGCAGCAGCAGGAGCTCGATGGTAATTTGGCCCGCGTCGCGAAAGAGACGCAGTCAGCGCTTCGGAACGAATGGGGCGGCGAATACGACGGCAACATAGGCGCCGCTCAGCAGCTTATGACGTCCCACCTCGGCAAGGATGGTTTCGAGGAAATGATGGGCCTCCGTCTCATGGACGGCTCCCGCCTCCAGGACAATCTTGCATTCGTGAAGATGATGGCCCAGCTCGGCGGCGACTATTACGGTGGCAATGCCATCATGACAGGCGATGTCGAGACGACCGCCAAGACAGTTCAGGAACGGATCGACGAGTTGCTCGCTCTTCGCGTTTCCGATCCTGAGAAGTACAAGAGTGACGACGTCCAGCAGAAAATTACGAAGCTGTACGCGCAGCGCGACAAGATCAACGCTCGGAAATAGCAGGGCTATTGAAGTCTCTGCATGAGGTCCAATAGGAATTGAATTGCGTCTGGCGTCAGAACGAAAATGAATACCGGGCGCCGAATGATGAAGCGAATCAAGCGGTTCTCCTTCTGTTTGAGCTGAAGTTCGGAGACTTTCTCTCCGTATAAGAACCACTATCCACGCGAACAGTTATAGCGTTCTACACACGCGCTCTATGCGGCACCCCGGAAACGGCCCCGCACCTAATCCACCCGAACATTCAAGCTGATGCGACGCCCCGTTGAACGCGACGTCGCGGCCCCTTGCCATGTGCGAGGCATCCCGCGAACGCGCCAGGCGGCACCCTGAGCACGGCTGAAATCCAACCTCCCAATCAAGATCGAAAGGTTATTGGCCAATGGCTTACGCTATTACCAAAGACCAGTTCGTGGACGAGTGGGTCGTCGCATTTCAGCGCGGCGAAACCTACCTCAAGGACTGCGTCACCAAGGAAGAAATGCTCTCCGGCCTCACTGCGAAGTTCGCTCTGCAGGGCGCAGCCGGTCGCATGACCACCCGCGGCACGAACGGCCTGATTCCGTCTCGTAACCGCACCGACACGCAGCCGAGCGTTACCCTTGCTGAGAAGCACTCCAAGGAAACGCGCCCCGGCTTCGACGTCTTCACCGCCCCGGCAAACTTGCGTGAAGCTATGCAGAACGCCGGCGCAAATGCTGCCGCTCGTGAAATCGACTACACCATCATCGACGCACTGGCGACCGCCACCAACGTCTACGCCAGCGGTGCGGCCCAGACGCTCACCTACGGCAAGACGGTGGACGCTCTCACCGAGCTTTTCGAAAACGACGTCATGTCGGGCAACGAAATCACCTGCCTTTGGACCCCGAAGGCCTGGGCTCGTCTGCTGACCTTCCAGCAGTTTGCCTCTGCCGACTACATCGAATCGAAGCCGCTCGTCGGACTGACGCTTGATCGCCCAAAAATCTGGCTCGGCGCGAAGCACATCATGCACAACGGTCTCCCTGGCAAGGGCACCGCAACCGCCTCCAACTTCATCTTTGCGAAGCCGGCCGTCGGCCATGCCATCGCACAGGGGAACATCCAAGTCGGGGTCGGTTACAACGACGAGGACGATTACTCGTACTCGCGCCACACGATCTATGACGGCGCCGTGATCCTCCAGCAGGCCGGCGTCATCAAGGTCGTCACCGACGACACTGCGGCGTTCAGCTAAGGAGGCGCGCAAATGGCTTATGTAGCATCTGGCCTCAAACTCCTAGTCGGCGGCCTGTCCAACAGTTCTATGAACATGTGGCTGCTGGATACGACCGATGCCATCGCAACCGTCAATACCTCGGATTACATCAGCGATGGTGTAACCCGTGGCATGGCGCAGGGCGATATCGTCTTCGTCCGCACGCGTGCGTCCCTGCCGGCCGGCGCCGTCTCGGCGGTCAACATTGCCTTCGTGCTTGATGTTGGCACCGGTTCCGCCGCCCAGGGCGTCGACCTGACCGACGGTCTTGCCGTCACGGCAACCGATACCGACTAACGGTGTCAAATCAGGCCTCGTTCTCAGGAGCGGGGCCTTTTCCCTTTCCATTTCCACAGGTGAAAGACCATGACCAGTATTCAGAAACTGGCGGGCCATCGCTTTTCGCAGGCTGATTACTCGATCGGCCGCTTTGCTGCGACTGTCCCCGCTGAAACCACCCTCGAAGACGTGACGCACCCGGAATATTTCGCGAACCATCTCAACAGTTTGCGGGTGGGGGCGACCATCAGCGTTCTCTCCGACGACCACAAGCTTGATTGCGACCTTCGCATTCTGTCGGTCACCAAGACATCGGCAAGGGTGCGCGTGCTCCGCGTCTACGACGAGAAGGCGGCTCCGAAGGTGAAGGAGGCGGACATTTCCGCTCCGCTGATCAATCACGGCGGCCCGGTCCACAAATGGCGCTTCATCCATAACGGCGAAGTCGTCCAGCACGGCTTTGAGACGAAGGATGCGGCCGAACGTGCCGCGTCGAAATACATCGATCTCCTCAAGGGCGAATAAGCATGGCCGACAAGCTACAGGTGTGGAAGCAAGCGCTCGTTTACCTCCAGAAGGAGACCATCGCGACGCTTACCGATGATGTGCCGGCCGTCTATACGTTCGGCGCCGCATGGGATGGCGTTGTCGAGGAAGCTTTCAATGCGGGTGACTGGAATTTTGCCAAGCTCTCTGTAGCTCTGTCGCTCAACAATACCGAGACGCCGGCTGTCGGCTGGTCCTACGTGTTCGATTATCCGACCGATTGGATGCGGACTGTTGCAATCAACAGCAGCCCTGAGTTCCGCACTCGGTTCTATGATTACGTGGACGAAAACGGCTTTCTCCACGCGAATACGAACGTCCTGTACCTGCGGTATATCAGCCGCGCCAAGATGACGGACGTTGCGTCCTGGCCGTCGATGTTCTGGCGCTATGTCGCTGCGAAGCTGGCCTATGATACCTGCGGACGTCTGACCTCCGGCGATACCCTAGAGGACAAGCTCGAAAAGCGCATGGTCAAGGCCCTTCGGCAGGCCAAGAGCGTCGATGCCCGAAACGAGAACAACAAGGTCCTGAATCCCGGAACGTGGCTCCGTTCGCGCTACGGCGGCTATGGTCCGTGTGGCATCAATGACGGCGGCACGCTGGTAGGCGGCGAAATCACCTTCCAAGAGGGTGACGTCTGATGCCTCGCGTTTCGGCGCCGGTCTATTCCTTGAATGGCGGAGAGGTTGGCGACGAGGCGCTTTCGCGTCTCGATCTTGAGCGCCTGCAGTTTGCCGGCTCGCTTTATTCCAATCTCCTACCGCGTGTCATCGGCTCCATGACGCTGCGGCCGGGCTTGGAATACATAACCGACATCGATTTCGGCGACGTCCAGCTTCTCGAGTACAACTATTCAGGCGGATCGGCCCTAATCCCGATCCTCTCCAACCAAGCGATGCGTGTCGTCAAGGACGATGCACTCGTCTCCCGAGCATCGGTTAGCACCACCGTACTGAACGGCGACTTCAATTCCTTCACCGGCTGGACGGACGCGAGCACCGGGGCTGCCACCGCAACAGTCAGCGGTGGAGACCTCCGTCTCGCCGGGACCACGCAAGACCGGGCATCTGCAAAGCAGACGATTGCCGTGGCGGTGGCCGATCGAGGGATTGAGCATGCCTTGCGTTTGGACCTTTTCCGCGGACCCCTGAAGATTCGCCTCGGCTCGACGAGTGGCGCGGACGACCTGATCCCCGAGGCGGTGCTCGATGACGGCGTGCACTCGATCGCCTTCACGCCGACGACCGCAAACATCTACCTCGAACTCTTCAATGATGAGGCGCGGTTCGTCTGGCTACATTCGTGCCAGATCGAAAGCGCAGGGGTCATGGTCATCCCTGCGCCGTGGACCTCCGATGACTTGACCGACAACATCGTCCGCTACAAGCAGAACAAGGACATCCTCTATGTTGCCTCCGGCGTCTATCAGCAGCGCGAGATCCAGCGCCGCGGAGATACCTCCTGGGGCGTGCAGCGCTACAAGGTTGATGACGGGCCTTTCGTCGCCTCTGACGGGACGATTTCACTCGACCCCTCAGTCTACACTGGGAACGGCACGCTGACGGCCAGTCGCAGTTACTTCGATACCGGTATGGTTGGGCGCCTAGTCCGATTGTTCCAAAGCGGTCAAACGGTGATCGAGGATTTCACGACTGATCCTGCCGAAGGAGCGCACATCCGCGTGTCCGGCGTCGGCGCGGCCCGAAGGTTCACGTGGTATGTCGAAGGCACTTGGGCGGGCACAGTGCGGTTGCAGGTGGCGACAGACGATGGGTCGGGCAACCCAGGCGCATGGACGGATGTGCTTACACGATCAAGCAACGACACCGAGGCGTATACGGACCCTGACGATAATGTCGTCAAGTTTTTTCGGTTCGCAGTTGCAACTGGCGGCTATACGAGCGGCACAATCGAAACCCGCATCGTGTACAGCGGCGGCAGCCAGTCGGGCGTTGTTCGTATCACCGGCTACACCAGCGCGACATCGGCAAGTATGGAGGTCATCAGTCGGCTCTATTCGCTCAATGCGACGTTCGAATGGGATCACTCTGTCTGGTCAGACTATGACGGCTGGCCGGCCGCCGTGGACGTGTTCGGGGGGCGCATTTATTGGAGCCTTTCGGACATGATCTACGGATCGGTGCCTGATGCGTTCAAGAGCTTCGATGATGAGGTCGAAGGCAATTCCGCGCCAATATCGCGCTCCATCAACGCCAGTTCCCAGCGTGGGATTCTTTGGATGCTCGGCCTGCAGCGGCTGATTGCCGGGACTGACGCGTCCGAAGTCTCCATCAAGGCTTCGAGCTTCGATGAGCCGCTTACTGCGGATAGCTGGTTCCCTGTGGATGCGTCGACGCGAGGCTGCGCGAACCTCCGCGCGGTCAAGGCCGATAAGGACGGCATTTTCGTTCAGGCGTCGGGGACCGGCGCTTTCCGGATGTCCCCGGATCAGTCAGGCTTCGACTATTCGTCATCCGACCTTATGGCGATGCACGAGGAGATATGTGATGGATCGCCGATTGTGGATGTCGCTGTCCAGCGCAAGCCCGACACGGTCGTCTGGTTCATCCTCGCCAATGGCGAGGCAAGGGCGCTCACCTACGAACCTGCCGAAAACGTGATTGCCTGGTCGCGCGTTGTTACCGATGGTCTGTTCAAGCGGGTGGCGGCTATCCGCGGCGCCGGTCAGGACTCGGTTTATTTCGCGGTCGTGCGAAACGGTGCGCAGCGTCTGGAGCGATTGGCCAAGCTCTCGGAGTGCCGTGGCGGGGCGATCAATTGCCTTGCGGATGGGTTCAAGCGTTTCACCGGGGCCGCTGCGACGACGTTCTCCGTCCCGCATTTAAATGGCAAGCAGGTCATGGTGTGGGCCAACGGTCAGGCGATCCACGACCAGGACAACCTTTACACCGTCTCCGGCAATCAGGTGGTGCTCTCGAGCGCAAAGACGAACGTCGTCATCGGGCTTCCGTACACCGGCAAATGGCAGTCGACGAAGCTTGCTTATGGTGCCGCGAACGGCAGCGCTCTCTTCCGCAAGAAGCGGGTTTCGCAGCTTGGGCTCGGGCTGACGAAGACGATGTTGGATGGCTTGCGAGTCGGCAACTCCTTCGCCAACCTTCGCCGGCTGACCGTCACGAAGGGCGATAAGCCCGTTCCGGCTGGCTACCTATTCGAAGATTTCGACGCCGACATGATGTCAGTCTCCAGCGATTGGGACACGGACAGCCGCATATGCCTGGAAGCTCGCGCTCCCTATCCGTTTACGGCCTCGTCGCTGGTGATGGACGTGAAGACCAATGGCTAAGATCCTGCCCGCAAGCGAGATCGATTTTTCCCGATATTACGGCGGCATCGAGGTAACGGGACGCTGGGTCGGCCGTGCCATGTGGCGTGGGCGCATGATTGCGGGGTTTGGGGGCCTCATTGAGACGGACGCCGGGGAATGGTTCGCATTCCTTGAAGTGCCGCGGGAAGAGCGGAAACCGTCTGTTTTCCGGCACGTCCTGGCCGCATTCGCAGAAGCGAAAGAGCAAGGCGCGAAAGTCATCAAGGCAACTTGCGATGCCAGCATTCCGAGAGCTGTGGATCTGATGATGCACCTCGGCTTTGCACCGACAGACGAAATCCTAGACGGCAAGGTGGTGTGGAAATGGGAGCGTTAGCACCGGTACTCGGCGCAATTGGCCAGGTCGCAGCCATCGGCGGCACGCTGCTCCAGGTGGCTGGCACCATGCAGGCCGGCCGCGAGCAGGAAGCGCGGTTTAATTACGAGCAGAAGGTTCAGGAGCAGCAAGCCGACGAAGCGCAGGCAGCAAGCCAGCGCGACGCAGCGGAACGCTATCGTGAGGGCCGGTTCATGCTTTCGCAGCAGCGCGCGGCAATCGCTGGTTCTGGCGGCAGTGTTTCCGATCCCTCCGTCATCGATCTCATGAACGATACCCAGGAGCGGACGACGCTTGCAGCTCAAACCGAAATCTACAAGGGCGAGCAGCAGGCGCGTGGCTACAATGACGCCGCCAAGGTCGCCGGCATCAACGCCAGCAATTCGATGAGTGCCGCACGGCTTCGGGCTGGCGCGTCTCTCTTCGCTGGCGTGTCCGACATGTACAGCCGCTTCGGACAGCAGGCCATGCAATCGCGGACGGCCACCGGCACCACGGCTCCGCTCTACGGCTGAAAGAGATAAATGGTTACGATTCCCACCTCTCGCGACGTTGCTTATGCCAGCTCTCGATCGGGCCGCATAGCGCCCTCTGGGCCGTCTGTAAGCGTTGGCGCCGCGGTCGCAGATGCTGGCCAGGCTCTAACGCATGTCGCCTACAATCTGAACGACCTTCGCACCCAGGAGGCGCTCGACAATCAGAACAAGGCCGGCTTCGACCTCGAAACGAAGATTGCGCAGTTTCGCGATCAAGAAGAGCAGTCGTTTAACAAGGCGCGTGAGGAAGCCAGCGAAAGCGGAATCGGCTTTACCCGGTCCTTCATGGAAGGCTACGAGAAGCGTGCCAACGACTTCGTGAAGGCGAATTTTGCCAACATTTCCGAAGGGCAGAACGCTCAGTCCCGGCAAACCCTCCTCGGCCTTGGCAACAGCCTGTATGGCAAGTCTCACGCCTACGAACAGCAGTCGAAAACGAACTTCTACGACCGCACCACGAACGGCAACCTGGACAAGATCCGAACGCAGATCGGCAACAACGCTGCTCCATTCGACCAGCTCAAGAAGCAGGGTCTGGAGGCAATCAATTCTGCAGACATGCCGGAAGCGTGGAAGGCTGAGCGTCGCGCCCTGTGGGACTCTGATGCGGCCGAAAGCAAGTGGCGCTGGAAATTCCAGCAGGACCCCGACACTGCCGTCCGCCAGATGAAGGGCATTACTGTTGACGCAAAGGGGCTCTCCAACGCGATCCAACAGACGGCTGAGCAACTCGGTGTCAATCCCGTCGATCTCGCCACTGTCATGTCTTACGAGACAGGGGGCACGTTCGATCCTTGGAAAAAGGGCCCGACGACCAAATGGGGTGAGCATCGCGGCCTGATCCAGTGGGGCGAGCCGCAGCGCGCCAAATATGGCGTCACTGCAGATATGCCGATCGAGCAGCAGGTCGCGGCGGTTGGCCGGTATCTCCGCGATGCGGGCGTTCAGCCTGGCATGGGACTGCTTGACATCTACTCGGCCGTGAATGCCGGGGCCCCGGGCCTCTATGACCGCTCCGATTATAAGCAGGGCGGCGCTCCTGGTACCGTGGCCGACAAGGTGAAATACCAGATGGAGCAGCACAAGGCGAAAGCCGCGGCGCTTCTGGGCGGCACCTACACGCCAGCTGCAAATGATCCGGATCTTGACGCGATCCCCTATGAGCGTCGCGCGCAGTTGGCATCTTGGGGCGAAACCGAATACAGCCAGCAGATTACCAAGCAGCGTGCGGCCGCAAAGGACAGCTATAGCCTCCTGATTGCCACGCAGCCGGAGCAGGTGCGCGAAAGCGTCATCTTGCAGGACCCCGCGCTAGATACCGGTGACAAGGCGCAGTTGATCACCTCGCTTCGATCGGCGCTGAAGGAAAGTGCGGGCGTCAACCAATTCATCGGGTCGCTGGCGCAGGGCAATGTTGACGTCAATCCGTTCAATGCGGATCAGGTGAAGGTTGCCGACAAGGGATATGAGAAGCTTCTTTCCGTCGCCGCGAGCCCGGAAGAGCAGAAGGCCGTCACCTCCGATTTCGTCGCGCGCACCGGCTACATTCCCAAGACGGTGCAGGCAGAGCTGCGGAACGGCGCATCGTCCACAGATCCGGCCGTGGTTGCCCAATCGATGGAAGCGGGCCTCGTTCTCTCAAAGAATGCGCCTGTATCCTTCGGTGCGTTCGAAGGCTCTGCCGGCGTCCGGAGCAAAATGGACGTCTACAGGGCTTACACCCGCGACATGGGCTATTCGCCAGAAGAGGCTGGCCGGAAGCTGGTCGATGCCAATGATCCGGAAAAGGCTTCTCAGCGTGAGGCCTTGCTCAAGTCGAAGACTGTTGCGGATGCGCTAAAGGCGGTCTCTGCGGACACAATCGCTTCGTCCTTCGACACGAGCCGTCTCGGTCTTGCGCCGAATCCTTCCCTGGGACCCAACCCCGCCGCGGAAGCTGCAATGCTGGCCGAGTATCGATCGATCTACCAGGAAGCAATCGTTGAAGCCGGTGGCGACATGACGGCCGCGAAACTGGCGGCTGACGAGCGTTTCAAGCGCTCTTACGGAGTCACGGGCTTCTCGACGATGGGAAACAACGTCGTCGTCAAGAACCCTCCCGAGAAGGCCTATCCGCCGGCTCCTGATGGCACCTTCGATTACATTCGCGAGCAGCTGGCGGAAACGATGAAGGGTCAGGGCGTCGAGGCTGAAGAGTTCTTCCTGCATCCGGACGAGATGACGGCTCGAGATATCCGCGCAGGCCTGCCTCCACGGTATGTCGTGCTCTACCGCAAGGACGGGAAGCTCGAACGGTTCAATGTGCCGTTTTACGCCGACACGATCGAGATGAAGAAGCGGTACGAAGAGAAGAAGGCGAACAGCATTCGCCAGTCCGAGGGCCGCATGATCGAAAACCGCGAGCGCTCTATTCGCGAACGCGACGCAGCGGAGAACGCCTTTGACCAGACAGTCGGTCCCGACTGGATGAAGGCTCGCGCTGCTGAACAGGAACGCGAGCGCGTCCGCCAGGACGAGACCTTGCGTGATCTGCGCGGGTTCAACCCCGGCCCGATCAATGGCGGTGGTGGAGGCGGTTACTGATGCCTTTGGATTTCACACGAGCTCAGCCTGAAGCCGCGACGGTCGGGATATCAGACTATGACAGGCCGGACCCGGCTTTCATGGACACGCTTTCCGCCGCCTATCGCCAGGAAAACATCATCGGATCTGCCTTCACCAATGCCCGGATCAACTTGGCGGCCGGCGACGTCAATTCAGTCGACCCTGAATACAATGTCTTCGAGGACCTGAAGGGCTACGAGGATTACGCGGACCGCTTCGAGAACGTATTCAGCAGGCCGGCGGCGGATGCAAAAAAGGCTCAGATCGATCAGGAAAAGCGCGACCGCGAAACGCTTGCGGCAAGCGGTTGGACGGGCCTCGGCGTTTCGATGGCTGCGGGGCTGACCGACATTCCCACGCTCATTCCTGGCGGTGCCTTCGTCCGAGCCGGCAAGGTCGGCTATTCGGCATTGCGGTCGGTTGCCTCGGTCGGTGCTGCTGCCGGCGTTGGCGCCCTTGCCCAAGAGGCGGGACTGCAGGCCACGCAGGAACTGCGCACGCCAGCAGAAAGCGCGCTTGCCGTGGGAGGCTCCGTTATCCTGGGCGGGCTTATTGGTGGTGCTGGTGCGAAGTTCTTCAGCAAAGCCGAGTGGGGGCGTGTCAGCAAGCAACTCGAGGCGGATCTGACCGACGACGTCGCAGACCCGATCGACGTCACGAACACCATCGTCAAGCGGATGCAGGCGGCCGGTGCGGACTCCGTCGAAGAGCTCGACCTTTCTGACCTGGGAATTGGCGGTCCGAAAGCTGCGGACCTGCTCGCGAGAGCAACGGCTGCAGTTCGTATCAATCCGGGCATTCAAACAATGCTGTCGCCGTCGGTGAAGGTCCGCGAAGTCTACGGCCGGCTCGTCGACAATCCGATCTATACGACCATGAACATGGAAGGCCGGTCGCTCGGGGCAGATGTTGAAAACTCGGTGAAGCTTTACGAGCGCGGTGCGGTCGGCACCTGGCTCGGCAATTCGCGCCAACTTTACCGGGAAGCACGCAAGGCCGGCTATACCGGGACGCGGACGGAGTTCTATCAGGCAATCGCTCACGCCGGCCGCCGCGGTGACGTTGACCCTGACGGCAACATGTTCGTGACGCGGGCCGCACGGGAAGCGCGCGGCCTGATTTTCGATCCATTGCTAGAGCGTGCGAAGGAATTGAAGCTCCTTCCCGACGACGTGAAGACGACGACGGCGGCAAGCTATGTCACGCGAATGTGGAACCGCCAGCGGCTGATCGGCGAGGAAACGCGTTTCCGAGATATCGCGCGCAAATATTTCAACGAAGAGCTGGACCGGGCCCTTATCCGGCAGGAGGAACGCCAGCTCGGCAACAAGATTGTCGAGTCGATGTACGTTGACGACCGGTTCAACAAGGCGTTTCAGCGCCTGTCCAACATCGAAAAACGGCTTTCCGACCGCGCCCGCATTCGCGGCGGCATGCTCTCGCGGGTTCAGACTGAGGAGGCTCGCCGTTTCGATGTCCTTCAGAAGCGTGCGCCACGTCCCGTCGTTGATGCGCTCCGCGAGGGAGCAGCAGACGACTCCTTGATCAAGACCGTAAAGGAAGCCAGATCCTCCGAGAACGTGAAGCGCGCGAAGACGCCGGTCCTCTCGATCCTGAGGAAGCGTGGGGGCGTTCGCATCGGCTCGCCTCTCGCCGGCGAACTGGAGGCTATCGGGGTAAACCCCAAAACCGTGCCTGGCCTCTTCAAACGTGAGGGCGGGCGCGGGGCTGCGGACAATATCGTTGCCCGCGAATTCGACCTCTTCGACAATCTTCCGACCGACGAAAACGGCTACGTGCTGCAGGACTCCATCATTGACGCGATCCGCGCGGAAATGGCGGGTGTTCCGATCCGGTCCAGTGCTGACGAGGCCGAAGTTGCTTCCGCAGAGGCGCTTACTGAAAACGCCCGGCTCTGGCTGCAGTCGATCGGGCTCCGCGAGAACGCAACGATCAAGGAAATTCGCGAGCACCTTAATCAGGTGCTTGGCCCCGAAAATCTCTTGGGTGAGGTCGACGCCAAGATTGCTCGCCTCAACCGGGAAATCGAGGAGTTCGACCAGGCCACAGACGCAATTAAGAACGAGCAGATCATTTCCGACGCGGAAGCGCGGAAGGTCGCTGACGAACTGCGTACCCTGGAAGACGAGATTAACGCCAGTGCGGATCTCGCGAAGGCTTCGCCGGCAATTGGCCGCATGGTTGATTACGCCAAGGCTCGCCGTGAATATGGCGCCGCTCGCTATCAGCAGATCCGCGTCACGAACCGTCTTGAGGCACTGAAGCTTGTCGACTCCGAAGGACGCCTCACGCCCGAACTGGAGGCCGAGATGCGGAAACTCGCCACCGAGGCGAAGGAAATAGAGGAGAGGATCGCCAAGACCACCGCCAAATCGGACAAGCTCAAGAAGACGCTTCCGAAGCAGAAACAGGACATCCCCGACTTTGTCAGCCATGAGGACCGCGACGATTACATCAACGAAATCGTGGACTCGGTTTTCAACAACCTGACCGGCCGGGGGCAGGGTGATGTGCCCGAATGGCTCGTTCCTGTGACGCGTGGACCGCTGAAGGAGCGCACCTTCAATATTCCAGACGAGCGCGTCGAAGACTTCCTCGAGAACGATATGGAACTGGTGCTGCGCCGCTATGCTCGCACGATGGCGGCTGAGGTCGAGATAGCGCAGAAGTTCGGCCGCGCCGACATGAAGGAGCAGTTTGAGGAAATCACGCGCGAATACACGGATCTTCGGAAAGCGGCGAAGACGGATGCAGAACGCGAAAAGCTCAATGCTGCCGAAGCCCGCGACGTCAAGAACCTCACGGCATTTCGGGACTTGATCCGCGGCACCTATCGTGCGGCCGAGGAAGGCAGCGACTGGAGCAAGATTACTCGTGCGGCTCTCACCTGGAATTATGTCCGCCTCATGGGCGGCGTGGTGATGACCAGCCTAACGGATGCCGTCAACGTTCTGGGAAAATTCGGAATGCGAGCCACCATGCGGGAAGCTCTGCCCGGGCTTGTCAGCGGCACCAAGGCAGCGAAGATTGCCAGGCAGGACGCTCGCGAGCTTGGCGTCGTTGCTGAGCGCGTTTTGCAGTCCCGGCTGGCATCGCTTGCGGATTTGCAAGACCCGTACCGGCACGGCTCCACGTTCGATCGGTTCCTTTCAAACACCTCGAATCTTTTCACCAAGGCCACCGGCCTCGGACTGTGGAACGACACGCTGAGGACCATGGTCTCGGTGATGTCGCAAAACCGTATTATGCGCGTTGCTCTGGAGTGGGATAAGGCGGCGAAGGAAGAGCGGGCCTATCTCGCGATGCTGGGCATCGATGAGCACATGGCTGAACGGATCGCGTCACAGTTCCGCCGGCACGGGATCGAGGAAGAGGGTATCTACGGCGCTAATGCGTCGGCCTGGGATGACGCATTGGCTTACCGGACTTGGGCGGCTGCCCTCAATAAGGACGCTGACCGCACCATCATCGTCAAAGGCGTGTCGGATAATCCGCTCTGGATGAAGACGAACCTTGGCAAGTTGCTTTTCCAGTTTAAAAGCTTCGCTCTCGCAGCTCACCAGCGCATTCTTCTCGCCGGCCTTCAAGAGCGCCCGCATCGCCTCGCCGAGCAGCTCGTCTTTGCAACAGGCATCGGCATGCTGATTTCCTACCTGAAATACATCGAGCGCGGGGATTCCGACGAGGCGCAGCGGCTCCTGGATAATCCGGGCTTGTGGATCGCGAACGGCCTCGATCGTTCGGGCGTGCTCGCTATTCCATTTGAGATTTCGAATACCGTCGAGAAGATTGGCTTGCCCGGGCTAATGACTGCTGCTCAGGCGGTTACCGGAGATGAAGACCGCGGCGGTTCTGCTTCGCGCTATGCGAGCCGCGGGAAGTTCGGTGCGCTCGCCGGCCCGAGCGTCGGTGCCTTCGAGGATCTGGCCGAGATCCTTCGTCAGGTCGCAGACGGTGATGTCAAAGAATCCGGCGCGAATGCGGTTATCCGGCAATTGCCTGGGGCTACCCTTCCGGGAGTCCGCTCAGCCATTCACATCGGCCTCAAGCCTGCGTTGGCAGAGGCGGTCGACTAAATCGGATCGTTGGGCACGCACGAAATCTGCTCGGCCGGGGGCTGATTGTTGCGTACTGCCTCGTAGGCCGCAGTTTCCTGCCGAGTTCGGCAAATTGGCCGCTGCACAATGTCGTATCCCTTGGCGGCCAAACATCTCTGAATGAAGCGTTCGCGCAGGCCTTGGTTTGCATCCGAGGTTGTCACAGAGCCAGGAATATTCACTGCTCCGACACGGTTGCAGCTCGTGTAATTGCCTATCGTCGAGCACTGCAGCGTCCCCGGATTGTAATAGCCGGGATTGGTATGGATCTGCGTGGACTCAGGAACCTGCTGCAGGCCCGCTATCCGACATTCGTCCGCCGCAAGTTGCCGTTCAGCCAACGATGAACCTGTCTTGTGAAGCACGTTCACAGGTCCGGTCACACACCCGGCCAGCAGCACCGCAAGTGCGATAGCGCATCTACGCATAAGAATCCCCCAACGCCCACTCGCGGCGATCAAACCCCAAACAGTTTCACAACGCAAGGCTGCTGCGCGGCCTTATTGCCTATTGAGGTAAATGCATGTCGACAGAATTCAGCGACAGCCAGCACTACGGCTTCTTCATGAGCGGAACCACGCTCACGTCTGGCAATGGCTTCTACATCAGATGGTCAGAGGTTGTACTTGCATCGCTGCGCGCCGCCGGCTTTCTCGACAACATGGAAGACGGCACGCTCCCGCCATCCGACCTGTCGAAGCTCTGGCTGGATAAGAACTTCGACCCGGCCCTGCTCAAGGAATGGAACCCTATCGGTGCGACTTGGGAGCAGGTGACAAATCAGACGCTCTTCGGCCGTGTTCCCTGGCGTGGGCCGTGGGAAAGCTCCGCAACCTATCGCCGAGCAGACGTGGTCAGCTATCAGGGCCGCATCTGGATCGCTGTGCAGCCAAGCCAGAATCACGCGCCAGCCGAGGATGCTCACTGGGATCTATTCCTTGAATCAGTAGCCGATGATGCCGTAAGCACTGCGAAAATTCAGGCGGGCGCTGTCACAACGCCGAAGATTGCCGACAACGCGGTTACGAACGCTAAACAGGCGGACATGGCAACCGCCACGATCAAGGGACGAGCCACGGCAGGTGCTGGCGACCCGGAAGATCTAACTGGCTCACAAGCGATCAGTATCCTGGATCCTAATAGCCAAGTCCTTCAGGGCGAAGGTCTCAAGCTGACCTATCATAAGGCAAGGGGCGCATGGCACATCAAGGCGTTCGGCTCATCCCTCACAGACGTGGGTGCCGGCAACGCGACCGTCGATACGGCCGCGCTCCAGTCTGCCATGTCATCCGGCGAAATGATCGACGTAAGCGGAGTGATATTGCAGGCCAACAATACTGTCGTCTGCAACCTTGAGAGTTCGAAAATCGGCGCGACAATTCAGTCAAACCGCAATGCTGGTGCGGTTAGTCAAATTAAGGTTGTCGATGATGCCTTGCCAGTCTTGTTCCAAGTCGGCCACGACAATTTCGAGGCGTCCGGATTCAGCGTCAGGGGCAACGACACGAACGTGACCACGACCATGTTCTGGCTGGAACGAACTGTCGACACATACCGCGACATTGACGCTCGGATCGTGAATATGAGCCTCAATTTCGGGGCGAGGGCAATCTATCACAAAGGTCGCGGCCTAGAATTCTTTGGAAATACGATTTCTGATTTTCACACCGCTGGTATTGAGTTCGATCAGCCAGCTACGTGGACACCTCGCGGCAGCACATCGATTGACGGTATTGACACGGGTACTCGCGGGGTTCGCATTCTGAGCAACCGCGTTCACGTGATGCAATCACCGTTCCTGTTGAATGCGGGCACATACGCGCTGAACATCGGCGGCATCGAGGTTAACGGTGTCATGGCCGATGTCGGCTGCGATGGCGGGCTGTTCAAGGGTGTCTTTATCGACATGCAAGCGACGGACATCCAGTGCCGCTTCTCGGCGCAAGCGGGGTCGCGCATCTTCGAACTTAACCCTGGCTCGCGCAACATTACCCTGACGAACTTCAATGCGGCCGGCTACATTGGGGCCAGCGGGAACAGAATGGCAAATCATGCTATCCGTATGACTTCTAGCGCCGCCAATCCCATCAAGGATATCTTTGTCATCGGAGGCACTATCGGGCCAACCTTGCAAGCAGGCGTCAATCTGCAGGGTGACGGCGCGTATGAGAATATCTGCTTTAGCAATGTCGTGTGGGATCGAATAGGCCAAGACGGCGGCGATCGAAGCCCTATCCAGGTGAGTTCGACGGTTCCTAGCTCCGTGATCAAGCTCCTAGGAACGCATGGCCGAAGCAACTTTACGTCCCGACCATTCCTTCGGGCATTCAATACCCCAGCCAACAACACGCTCATCCGCGAAGTCACGTCGACGATTGATGCTTCGTTCAGTGGTTGGGCGACCGCTGGCGTCGTGGTGACGACCTGAGCCTCCAAGGCAATCGCGGAGCGTCGATTTCCCGATACGAATGCCGGTGAAAACAATGGAACAGCTTGCGCTACGGGTTCTCGGGTCTATCGAGCGGAAGGGGGCCGCGCATTGGAAGCTCTACGCCCTCGCGGCTGTTTTCGGGTTGGCTGTGGGTATCGTTGCTGACCTCAGGCGAAGGCGCTTTTTCTGGGGGCTCATTCTGGGGTGGTATGCCGCTCTCTTGTTCGATCGTATCGTCGTTTAGAAATATCTCTACTTTCGCCAGTTGCTGGAGGCACTTTTCAGCAGTCGTCCGGATTTCATATCGTGTGCTTCTGCCGTCTCGCTGGAACGATTCCGATATCGCGCAGGTGTCCTCTTGCTGGGCCGGCCACAAATACGGGAGTGCAATCCCTAACGTTGTCACGAACAAACTGAGCCAAGCAAGTGTCGTCGGGCAAGTCATGTACCGTTTGAAAACGGCCCCTAGGCCGGGGGACACCCTAGCGACTTCTTCGATAGCTGCAGACGCTGGGAGTTCGCCAGAACTCATCTGTTTCGCGATGTGCGCGATGGCCGCGAACATCGCGTGCGTAAGCGGCTCTCCTTCGATGATCCGCGCAACTTCTTCGCCAAGATCAAAGATACCTTCCACTAGCTTGGCATGCTCGCATCGGCACTTTGGGCAGGTGTCTTCGTTGTCGAAGCCGTAGAACCTGCTACTCCCAACATTGTAGTTTTTGGATGGGAATACAGTGCGGCATTGAGGGCACATCGCCGGTAGGGGCGGCCCATTGGGTCGTCGATAGCCCACCATTGATTTACCTGCTGGCTCCGTCGACTTCGGGTCGTTGGAAATCCTGGTGCCAGAGACCCCTACGCTACTGTGTTCGACATCCCACGGATGTCGCACGTTGTTGAACTGCAGACGGTTAAAGACGCCCCCGTGTGAATTGCGGAGGCTTATGCCAACGTCAAAATCGCTGATGGTCATGTCTTCGAAAACAGGCCCGCCTGCACTTACTTCAATCCCTATGGCCATCTGAGACTCCTTTCGCGGCAAGCTAAGTGATTCTCGCCTCATGAGTCTCGGGCCACGCAGCGACTAGGCAGCTACTTTCAATGAAAAGGTGAAACATGGACAAGACCGTTCCTCCCGGCGCGGCGATCCTGCTCGACTTCATCCGCGAGACGGAAGTCGGCCGGAGCGACCGCGCGTCCTATGACGTGATCTATGCGAATAAGCAGGGGAAGCTGAAGCAGCCTCTCACGACGATGAACTATGGAGACGTCGTCGACGAGCAGAGGAAGTGGTCGAAAAACCACGGATCGAGCGCGGCGGGCGCCTACCAGTTCATGCGCGCCACATTGATCGGCCTGGCGAAGGAAATCCCGTCGATCAGCGGAACGGACATCTTCACGCCCGACCTGCAAGACCGGCTTGGTTATCACCTCCTGAAGCGCCGCGGCTATGAGGAGTTCGTGACCGGAAAGATCACGCTGGTCGACTTCGCTCGGCGCCTGGCGATGGAATGGGCGTCGTTCCCGGTCCTGGCCGACTGCAAGGGCTCGCACCGGTTCATCAATCGTGGGATGAGCTTCTATGCCGGCGATGGGGTGAACAAGGCGCTGGTGAAGTCGGAGAAGGTGGAGGCGGTGTTGCGCCAGGTTCTCGCCACCGCGCGCCGGCCGGTGGACATCCAGCCCGTTCCCGAGTCCGTCGAAGTCGATCCGCCACCCGCACCCGCCTCCAAGTCCCGCGGCATCGCTGCGCTTATTTTGGCCGCTCTGGCTGCCGCCGGCGCGTGGTTTGCTTCGGTCCCTTGCAATCTCTTCGGCGCCTTCTGCGGGTGATGATCATGGTCGTATGGATAAGAATCGCTCTCTACCTCGTCGCCGGCTGGCTTTACGGCTCAGGTCTTATCGGCGAGGAGGTCAAGGATCTAGTGACGACCGACCCTGATCTGGTCGCGAGCATCGAGGCGCTGATCTCGGGAATCTTCGCGGCCATCCCCGTCATCTGGTGGCGCTTGGCGAAGCGGCTGGGGTGGTCGACATGATCGGCCTCTTTTACATCTTCTGGGGAGCCCGCCAGTACGCGATAGGCGCCATCGGCGGCTTCCTACTATTCTCGGCCATCAACGCTCTCCTGTGGCTGCCAGAGGCCAGAGAAGAAGGACGCGAGCTAGAGCGCGCCGCTTCTCTCAAACGCTCCATGGAATTGATCGAACAAAGGAGCCGCACCAATGCGGAAATCAATGCTCTTGATGACGCTGGCCTGTGTGCCGCTCTTGGCGGTCGCTGGGTGCCAGACAAGAAGCTCTGCGAGTGAAGGAGCCGGGTTCTCGGTCCTGACTCCGTCGCCGGCAACGCGACAATTCATCATCGCAAATGATCAGCCATTCGCGCGGCAAGTGGCTGCTCACAATCGCACCTGCCAATCTCTGGCCGGCTGCAGTGAATAACCATTCGGCAGCATTGCATTCTACGAGGGCAGGGGATTGGACAGCGGAGAGAAAACCACCGTGAAAGCACCCGCATGGAAATGGGAACTAAACCTCAACACCCTGGTGATCCTGTTCGGCTTCGGCGGCGGCCTCATCGCGTGGGGCGCGACATGGGAGCGTGTCAACGCCAACCAGGAAGCGCACGCCCAATCCATCGATCGCCTCGACAAGCGCCTTACCGCGGCAGAGGTATCTCTCCGGCTGCTCGACAAGCACGAGCTCCGGATCTCCGCGGTGGAGAAGCAGGCTGCCGAGGCGGCTACTTCAATGAAGGCCGTTGAGAGTACGCTCAATAGCCTTTCCGTCGACACGCGCGTCATGCGCGAGATATTGCAGCGCATCGAGGCAAGCCAACGCGATGGCGCTCAGTTGCGGCCGTGATCAGAATTCAAGCGATGTTGCTGCTTTACTTGGAGAACCAATCGTTTCCGAATTGGCGGACCCGCACCTCGATCGACTGAACTTCGTAGGGCGCACACGAGACAACATCTGCGCTGTTAGTGTCGAATAATGCCATGTTATGGCCCTCGCCGAAATTGCTGTTATATGCAATACCGTCATAACCGGCATTCTTGAAAAGCTCAGTGATGATCTGCGTTGGCGCGTAATCCGCAGAACCGACGTCGTCGCGCGAAACCGGCGTTGAAAATGCATTGTCAATGTCAGCCCAAACAGCTTCGTTCGTTCGTTCCAGGTCCGGCTCCGAAGCCCCCAAGACGTCAGAAAAAAGGACGGTAGTAAGAGCTGATTTGCGCACATCCTGGATGAAGGTAATAACTGTGAGAGGACGAACAGTCTTGAATCTCGCGACCGACATCTCAGCGCCAATCCATGGCCGCGTCTCAGCGACAGCAGTTTCAATCTTGGTGGCGAGATACAGGACAGGAATTCCAGCGGGGTTGGCTCTTCCCTCAGACGCGCGATTGGGCAACGGTTTCATTCTTTCCCGCCCATGCCCGAGCGGCTCCTCTCCGCCGTGCTCGTTCTGAACATATTCGACACCTCTTTGGGCCCGAAAAAGGATCGCACCTTCAGGGATAACAAACTCACGTGAACTGGCCGTCGCCAACACGGTGTCTAAAAACGCTTGTATCTCTGAAGTCCAAACGAACCGCCGCGCTCCTCGTATGCGCGATGCAAAGAGCTGATAGCTCCGCCACGACGCGAAAGCAGGCCCGTTTGGGTTATCAAGAGCATCTGTCATTCGCGCGGTCTTCCTCCAATTTGCTCGCACCATTCGCGTCATGCCACGAGGCGCAGGATACGCCAAGATACCGCCGCTGCACCAAAATAGGTCGCATGCCTGTGGAGCTTATCTATCCGAAAACGTTAAAACCGGCGGTTTGGTGGACCGATCGGAGTTGCCGCGCATACAACCTCGCTCGTCAGAACGAGGAGAAGGCCACCATGCAAGATAATATCCGACCAATCGCACCGGTTAGCGTTGCCGGCCTCATACCGCAGGCGCCAGCTACCGGCATGCCGATTTGCGAGGTCGTTGCTCCAACTGCCTTGTATGTTGATCCGGCCTACCAGAGGAGCGTAGGCGATCGAGGGATGCGTCAGATCCGGCGCATCATCGAAGGTTTCGACTGGGCTAAATTCAAGCCGCCGATTTGCGCTTACTCGGAATGTGACGGCAAGACGATTCTGAAAGTGCTCGATGGGCAGCATACTGCGATTGCGGCCGCCTCCAATCCGCACATACGTTTGATTCCCGTCATGATCGTTGAAGCGGACGACACGATTGCGCAGGCGAAAGCGTTCATAGGACAGAATACTGATCGCCTCGGAATTACCACCCTGCAGCTTCACCAAGCCGCTCTGGCAGCAGCTGATGAAGACGCGCAGACGCTTGAACTGGTGTGTTCACGGGCCGGCATAAAGGTTCTCAAAACGACGAACGCTTACACCGGCACGGGATCGCGCCAGACTATTGCCGTCAAGCAGATCGAGGCCTTAATCAGCCGGCAAGGGGCGCGGATCGCCCGCGAGATTCTTGAGGTTCTGGCCAATGCCGAGCGTGGACCGCTGACAGCCCCACAGATCAAAGCTGTCGAGCTCCTCATGACTGATCCTGAGTATGCCGAAAAGTTTAATCCGGAGGACCTGACCGAGGCCATTGTCGATCTACTCCACACCGCGGAAGACGAAGCGAAACTCCTCGGGGTAACGCACAAAATCACCTTCTGGAAGGCGCTCGCCATAACTTGGTTCAGGAAGTGCAAGAAGCGGCGCCAGGCACCCGCCAAGGCAGCGTGAGCAGTCCGATGTGGATGGAGGTGCGGAGACACCTCCGTCCATTCGTTATCGTCGATCCAAGGCTTTCAGCTCGCGGCAAAGCTCCCATGCGGTCTCTTTCTTCATACGCAGGCGGGCAACGATGTCCGCTTTTCGGAGGCCTTCTCCGTCCTGCGTGACGGCTGCGAAGGAAACTCGGATAATCCCCTCCTCTTCGGCTAGTTCGGTAAAGAGGTCCACGTGCAGAGGGGGCTCCCCCTTGTCGAAAAGAATGACCACGTCTTCAGGACGGCTACCAATTCGGATCTTCCCGACGTTCGGCATTTCCCAGGCCTCCATCTGGCAAGGTTGAAAGCATAAGAGATATCGCTTATATGTTCAATAAGCGATATCGTTTATGCGCAGGAGGAGGTCGGTTTGACTCACTTTCCGATATCGAATAATCCTCGCCGCATGGGGCGGCCTCCGTTAAAAGTGAAGCCTATTCTTGTTCGGCTGCCGGAAGGCATGCCCGAGCGGATTGACGCGCTGGTTGGCAAGAACAA
Organism: Sinorhizobium arboris LMG 14919; assembly: GCF_000427465.1. Taxonomy (NCBI): domain Bacteria; kingdom Pseudomonadati; phylum Pseudomonadota; class Alphaproteobacteria; order Hyphomicrobiales; family Rhizobiaceae; genus Sinorhizobium; species Sinorhizobium arboris. Next base: position 216,198 of record NZ_ATYB01000014.1, read on the forward strand.
GCGCGCGGAGTTCATCCGCCAGGCCGTGGAAGCCGAGTTAAAACGCCGCGAAAAATCCGAGGCATCGGAATAAGGCATCAATCTCTCGCTCTCACTAGGCGCACCCCTGGCTGCCCGTGATTGAGAAATTCAATCCCCTCCTGTTCTAGGACCCGCTGAACGTTCTGCACGTTCTGCGCACGCCCGGCTATCTGACCGGCGCCGGCCGCCTCCATATTGCGGATCGTGTTCACGTTCACTCCCGCTTTCTCGGCCACGTCCTTTTGCTCAAGCCCGGCTAAAGCCCTCGCTGCCTTGAGTTGATTCCCCGTTGTAAGCATCGAAACTTCCTCTTTGAAACCTGATAAATAGGTATCAAAACTAGATAGCTGTTGACAAGGCCTGAATTCGGGTTAAGGTTACTAAACATAGTTACCTAGTGCTTAAAACTAAATGAGGGCTACCGAATGCAGAGCAAACTCATCGAAGCTTACGACAGGCTGAGCGAGGCAGAGGACTTCTGCCAAGCTATCTTCCTGGCCGCAGTCGGCTTGGAAGACGCCGAAGACACCGCCGTGTTTCAGCGCTTGGCTGATGTGGCCAAGGAGAAGATCCGCAATGCGATGTCGATCATTTCTGAGGTGCGGGAGGGCAAGGAATGAATGCCCTTGTTCCTGCACCGATCCCTGCCGAGAACATCCTATCCGATAACTTCCGCGTCCACCTCATCAACGGCGACAGCATGGAACCGACGCTCAAAGCCCGCCGGGACTATGTCCTGCTGGCGCCGGTCTCAACCTATGTGGGCGAAGGCATTTATGCGATCAGCCAAGGCGTATGGATGGATTTCTACCGCGTCACGCCGGTCCTGGACGGCAAAGGCAGCCTGCTCCTATTCAGGGACAACAAACACTACCAGGAGGTCATCTTAAGCCGCGAGCAGTTCGAGGAGGGTGTCGTCGGATTTGTGGTCGCCGAGATTAAAGTGAAGGACGAACGGTTTCTGAGGGAGGCGTGCCAATGACGCAGATTACCAGACGGACAATCCTCGGCGCCATGGCCACGGCCGCAGCCCCATTGCCGGCCGTTGCCGCTCCGGCGCCTGTCCAGAGCCCGGAGGAACGTCTGCAAGCGGCGGTTTCCGCGGTGGCCGATATCCTGCGGGAAATAAACCCCGCCCACGTTGGCGTAGAGATCCAGCAGTATTCCCATTACGTGTTCGTGGGGGTCAAGACGCCTCCCAAACCGGTGGAATGGAGCGGCCCTGGCTTTTACGAGGTTGAATGGAAGCGGCAAAACGGGAAGCTCTGCAGGCCCATCTTCTGGCTCGATCGTGCCGAGTACAAGACTGTTCCCGGCTATTACTACCGCGCCGAAACTCGTTGGAAGGGACGGCTGGAAACCACCGTGAAACTGAAGCCGGAGGCGATCAGGATTATCTGCAAGAAGGATGAGGCCTACGCGGTTATGCACTCATGAATATTCGAAACGTGCTGAGAAAAGCGCCCGCTGCTTCGGTGGCGGGTTTTTTGTTTCTGTTACCCCACACGTTACCCCAACCGCGCGACAAACGCCCGCGGAAGGGGTGGGAGACGCTAAGTCTTTGAAAAGAATGGTGCCGCTTACGTGACTCGAACACGTGACCCCATCATTACGAATGATGTGCTCTACCGACTGAGCTAAAGCGGCCCTGGGGCGGTTCCGCGAAAGCCGCGGAACGAATGTGAGGCGCTGATAAACGCAAAGCGGCAAGATTTCAAGCCATCACTTTCGAGAACTTGAAAAATCCTTGGCTCGCCCGGAATCGGCGTCGGAAGCGAAGCCGATGCGGGCGCGCGCGGCGTCGTATTCCTGTTTCAGCCGGTCGACGAGCCGGGCGACGGTCTGGACTTCGCGCACGGCGCCTATCCCCTGGCCGCAGCCCCAGATGTCCTTCCATGCCTTGGCGCCTTCCGCCGCCGTGCCGAAGTCCATCTTTGAGGGGTCGGCTTCCGGCAGATTGGCGGGGTCCATTCCGGCGGCAAGGATCGAGGCTTTCAGGTAATTGCCGTGAATGCCGGTGAAATAATTAGAATAGACGATATCGGCGGCGTTGCTGTCGACGATCATCTGCTTGTAGGCGTCGCTTGCGCGGGCCTCTTCCGTTGCGATGAAGGGAGAGCCGATATAGGCCATGTCGGCCCCCATCGCCTGTGCAGCGAGGATGGCGCCGCCGGTAGCGATCGCGCCTGACAGCAGGAGCGGTCCGTCGAACCAGGCTCGGATTTCCTGGACGAGGGCGAAGGGCGAGAGGGTTCCCGCATGGCCGCCGGCGCCTGCCGCGACCGCGATCAGTCCGTCAGCGCCTTTGCGGATCGCGGAATTCGCATGGCGGTTGTTGATGACGTCGTGGAGCACGAGACCGCCGTAGGAATGGATTGCGGCGTTCACCTCCGGTACCGCGCCGAGCGAGGAGATGACGATCGGCACCTTGTACTTGACGCAAAGCATCAGGTCCTGTTCGAGCCTGGCGTTCGATTTGTGCACGATCTGGTTCACGGCGAAGGGCGCGGCCGGGCGCTCGGGGTGCCTGGCATCGTGGTCGGCCAGGGTTTCGGTGATCTCCGCCAGCCATTCGTCGAGCTGCGATTGCGGGCGGGCATTCAGTGCGGGAAAGGCGCCGACGATGCCAGCCTTGCATTGTGCGATCGTCAGTCGGGGGTGCGAGACGATGAACAGCGGCGCCCCTACGACCGGTAGCCTCGTTTTCCCTGACAGGATTGGCGGCAACGACATCGAAAAAATCTCCCAACTTTGACGTTTTCGTAAACGTCAAAACAGATAGCAGCAATGGACGCGCTTGCCTACCGATGTTTCCTGAAGCCGTAACCGGTTCAGGTAAAACATACAGAAACTCGCAGTCTACGGCGGCCCATGCGCCTCCGGTGAGACGCGCGATGCTGCTGGACGGTCTATGCTCCGGCAATTCGGCCACGCTCGTCCACGTTTTCCCTGGGGAACACCAGCCGAAGTCGCGGCTGCACTTGCAGATTCGGAATGCAGCGGTTACCCAATCCCTAATAAAACCAACGGCGTGTGACAGGAAGAGGCGGACCCGTCGCGAGAAAAGGCACATCCGGTCGCCCATGACGGCAGCCGGAAGACTTCGCGCAGAAGGATTTGACGTGAGCGGACTTGAGACAGCGATCAGGAATGCGCTGGAAAGATCGGATCGAAGCAATGCCGAGATCCGGGCGCGCATCTACCAGTCGGCGCGTCAGGCGCTGGAAAACGGCCTGCAGAAGCAGCAGATCGAAGATCCGGAGGTCATCTCCGTGCAGCGTCACCGGCTAGAAGCGGTCATCCGCACGATCGAAATGGAGGAGCGCGCCGCCTTGAAGGAGCGCGGTCATACGCCGGTGGTGAGCCTTGGCGAGGTGAAGGCGAGGGGGGCAGGGCGCGCTGGCGAATCCCCTGCACCCGCCGCGCCACGGCGCGAGCCGGAGCTGAAGCCGGAGGGAAGCCCGCATGCACAGTTGGACGGCGGACTCGGCGCTCTGCGTCCCGAACGCGACGGCCCACCGGCTGCCAACCGGGCGGCGGCGGGCGACGGGAGAATCGAGGCCGCGGGCAAATCTCCCCCGCCTGCACCCGATCTGGGTGTTGCCGACCGGCGTCCGCGCAGGCGCAGGCGCAGCCGCTTCTTCTCCTATGCGATGATCGTCGCGACGCTTGCGGCGGCGGCCGGGGTTGCGGTCTGGTGGGTTCAGACGAACGACCTGCTGAGGCCACCGACGGATACCGGCGTCGCCAATCCGCCCGCGACGGTGGATGCCGAGGATTTCGACGGCGCGGCCGGCTTGCAGACCCTCGGTGCTCAGGAAGGTTTCTCCGGTGACTGGGTGGAGGTCTTTGCCCCCGGTGAGGTCGCGGCAGTCACGCCGGGGCCGCAGGCCCGTGCGGAACCCTTCGACGGTGACGCCGGCGAGCGCATGCGGCTGATTTCGGCAGCGGCCGGGAAGGATGGCGACGTGGCGATCGAAATTCCCGCGGATGTCCTGGCTCGGCTTTCGGGCAGGTCGTCGACACTCGCCCTCACGGTTCAGGCGGCCCCGGGCAAGGCGACCGAATTCTCGGTCGAATGCGATTTCTCGACGCTCGGCGACTGCGGCCGTCACCGTTTCACCGTGCACGACGAGCGCGTCGACATGCTGCTCAAGCTCAATTTCGAGCGCGGCTCGGCACCGACCGGCCCTGGAGAACTGGTGATCAACAGCGATGTCAGCGGCGGCGGCAACAGCCTCGATCTCTTTGCGATCCGGGTGCAGCCGGGCGGCTGATCGTCGAGCCGGGGCGCCGCCCGTCGGAGATTATCTGAGAAAACCGGGGCCGGAGCCGAGGATCTTTTCGTCGACCTCGCCGATCGCCGCCTCGTCCTTGCCGTCATAGTTGAGCTTCGTCAGCATGTGGCGGATCACGTTGATCCGCGCGCGGCGCTTGTCGTTGCCGCGGATGACCGTCCACGGCCCGTGCTCGGTGTGTGTCTCCTTCAGCATACGGTCTCGTTTCCCGGTGTAGTCGTCCCACTTGTTCAGCGCCGCGATGTCCATCGGCGAAAGCTTCCAGGTCTTCAACGGATCGTGGCGCCGGTCGTGGAAGCGCTTCAGTTGCATCTCCCTGCCGATGTTGATCCAGAATTTGAAGAATTGGATACCCTCATCCGCGATCATCTCCTCGAAGCGGGGCGCCTCCTTGAGGAATTGCTCGTACTCCTCAGGAGTGCAGAAGCCCATGACCGGTTCGACGCCGGCGCGGTTGTACCAGGAGCGGTCGAAAAGTACGAACTCGCCGGCGGTCGGGAAGGTTGCGACATAGCGCTGGAAATACCACTGGCCCCGTTCGGTCTCCGTGGGCTTCGTCAGGGCGACGACGCGCGCGGAGCGGGGGTTCATATAGGCCATCGTCGCGTGGATCGCGCCACCCTTGCCGGCAGCGTCGCGCCCCTCGAAGACCGCCATTACGCGCTTGCCGGTCGCCTGCATCCAGAACTGGACCTTGACCAGCTCGATCTGCAGCGTTCTCAGCGTCTCTTCGTATTCCTCCCGATCGAGCTTTTTCTTGTAGGGATAATCGTCCGAGCGGAAGGCCTCCTCGTCGATCCATTTCGGCAATTCCGGATCGTCGATGTCGAAGACGCGGCTTTTCCCGTCAATCTCCAATTCGACCGCCCGGCTCCCCGGCCCTGCTGTGGCCGGCGCGTCGTCGAGTGCCATCTGCTGCCTCCCGCTCGCTCGATTTCTCCGGAGGAGGCCATAATTGCATTGCGGATTCAAGCATGTCGTGAAAATCATGTCATGAAGCAACGCTATCTCTGCGCCCTTATAGCCGGAATCGGGAGGAGGCTTTGGGGCGGATTTCATCACCTGTCGGACGTCCAGCCCGCTGGCACGATCAGCACAAGCCATCAGGTGCAGGAGGAGCGAATTGAGGAACGAGAGTATCGTATTGGATGGTGCGAAGGTGTTTTGGCGCAACCTGCCGTCAAGGCTGAAGGCGGAGCGCCGGCTTCTGGCCCTGTCGGCGGCGCTTGCCTTCCTCGCCGTGCTCGCCGGCATCCATCCGTTGGCCGTCCTGCCGTTCTGGATCGTGCTCGCCGCGGCCATCCTCAGCCGGAGCGCGCCGCCTGCCCATGCAGCGCCGGCGAGCGCCGGTGCCGCCGTGGAGCCGAAGGCCGACCCGCTTGCTCCCTTGCTCAACGCGCTCGACATGCCGGTGCTCGTCGTTGGGGCCGATGAAACCGTCGTCTTTCAGAACGCCGCCGCCGAGAAGGCGTTCGGGACCATTCCCCGGGACAGCTATCTTTCCGCCCGCGTCCGCTCGCCCGGCATTCTCGACATGGTGCGCGAGACGATCGCGACGGGCAAGGTCAATCAGATCGAGCACGCCGAACGGCTGCCTTCGGAGGCGGTCTACGTGGTTCGTGTCGCGCCCGTGGACATCGGCTCAGAAGCTTCCGGCCGACGCATCTTCCTGCTGACGTATCGCGATATCTCGCAGGCGCGCCGCATCGACCGGATGCGCTCCGACTTCGTCGCCAATGCCAGCCATGAGCTGCGCACGCCGCTCGCATCGCTGCGCGGCTTCATCGAGACGTTGCAGGGACCCGCCCGCGAAGACCGGAAAGCACAGGAGAAATTCTTCGCCATCATGCACGAGCAGGTCACGCGCATGAGCCGGCTCGTGGACGACCTTCTGTCGCTGTCGCGGCTCGAATTGAAGTCGCACATTGCGCCGGACGATGCCGTCGATCTTGGGCCGCTGCTCGGACACGTGCGCGACAGCCTGGCGCCGCTTGCGGGCGAGCTTGGCGTGACGATCGCGCTGGAGGTCCCCGAGATGCCGGTCTTCGTCCAGGGGGATCGGGACGAACTGGTGGAGGTCTTCGAAAACCTTATCGAGAACGCCTGCAAATACGGCCAGGAAGGCAAGCAGGTGGATGTCCGGCTGACGGGCGGGAATGGTCATCAGGCGGAAGTGACGGTCACCGACCACGGGCCGGGAATACCGGCCGAGCATGTCCCGCGCATTACCGAGCGTTTCTACCGGGTCAATGTCGAGGCGAGCCGGTCGAAGAAAGGCACCGGGCTCGGCCTTGCCATCGTCAAGCATATACTCACGCGTCACCGCGCCCGTCTGGTCATCCATTCGGAGGTGGGAAAGGGCACGGTCTTTACGGTCCGCTTCTGACACATGACGCTGCCAAAGAATCTCGAAATGAGAAAAATGATAAGCATTTTCAGCTGCTTAGTCTGTCATAAATGTTTCACTGAATTGACATAAAAGCTGTAGCCATCGGCGGCTAACTAGGGGCGGCCGATGATACGGCGAAGAGAGCGCTGAATCCTGGCGCGACAACACAAGCCCATTCCGGGAGAACATTTATGAAAGCTCTTAAATTCACTGTAGCGGCGCTGGTTGCTTCCGCCGCCTTCGCGGGCGTTGCAGCGGCTCGCGACCAGATCCAGGTCGCCGGCTCCTCGACCGTTCTTCCCTATGCCAAGATCGTTGCCGAGAACTTCGGCGAGGCGTTCCCCGACTTCAAGACGCCGGTGGTCGAGTCCGGCGGTTCCTCGGCCGGCCTGAAGGAGTTCTGCAAGGGCGTCGGTGAAGACACGATCGACATCGCCAACTCTTCCCGCAAGATCAAGGACAGCGAAGTCGAGGCCTGCAAGGCCGCCGGCGTGACCGAGATCCAGGAAGTGAAGATCGGCTACGACGGCATCGTCTTCGCCACCGACGCCGGCAACGCCGACCTCACTCTGAAGCCGGAGCACCTCTACAAGGCGCTCGCCGCCGAGGTCGTCGTCGACGGCAAGCTGGTTGCCAACCCCTACAAGAAGTGGTCGGAAGTCGACGCTTCGCTGCCCGACGCCGAAATCGCCGCCTATATTCCGGGCGAGAAGCACGGCACCCGCGAAGTCTTCGAAGAGAAGATCCTTGCTGCAGGCTGCAAGGACAGCGGCGCTCAGGACGTCATCAAGACCGCGGTCAGCGATGAAAAGCAGCAGCACAGCAAGTGCATCGCCGTGCGCAAGGACGGCATGGCCGTCGACATCGACGGCGACTACACCGAGACGCTGGCGCGTATCGCTTCGAACAAGAACGGCATCGGCGTCTTCGGTCTTTCGTTCTTCGAAAACAACGCCGACAAGCTGAAGGTTGCAACCGTCAACGGCGTCGTTCCCTCGACCGAGACGATCGCTTCGGGTGAGTATCCGGTTTCCCGTCCGCTGTTCTTCTACGTCAAGAAGGCTCATATCGGCGTTATTCCGGGCCTCAAGGAATATGTCGAATTCTTCGTCGACGATCAGATGATCGGCCCCGACAGCCCGCTCGCCGAATACGGCCTCGTTGCCGCTCCGGACGCCGAGCGCGAAGAAATCCGCGAGTCCTTCGAGGCAGGCAACCTGCTCTGATCATGACAGGCTCCGGTGCCTCGCGGCGCCGGAGCCGCATCTTCCGAATTTGCCGGCGGCTTGTGGCAAGCCTGTCGCGGAGACGTGCTGATGAGTACTTCGCTCCTTCTCCTGATCATTTTTCTGATCGGTTTCATTGCGTTTCTTGCCGGTCGCGCCCGCTCGTTCGCCCGATCCGGAGGCAAGCTCGCCAGCCTGCATTCCCTGCCCGGATATCACGGCAGCTACGTCGCCATCTGGGCGACGCTGCCGGCCCTTCTGCTGCTCGCCGTCTGGCTCGTCGCCGCTCCGGTCTATATCGATTATGCCGTTCGTTCGTCTCTTCCGGAGTCGGTCCGGGATCAGGGGGCTGCCACCGCCCAGCTCGCGCTCGGTCAGGTCAAGTCCGTGGCCGTCGGCTTCGAGCGCCTGAGTGCGAACGAGATAGCTGCAATCGAAAACGGCTCGGCCAACATGCGGGCGGCCCTGGCTTCGAAGGGCGTGGCGCTTGCCGGCGAGGGCGAGCCCTACATGGTCCAGTCCGCCCAGCAGTTCAATTCGATGCGGCAATACAGCCGCTGGCTGATGGGCGCCGTGGTGCTGATCGCTTCCGTTGCCGGCGGGCTGCATGCGATCCGCAACATCGACGTCCGTTTCCGTGCCCGCAACCGGGTAGAGCGCGTCATGCTCGGCTCGCTCGTCGTCGCCTCTTCCATAGCCATTCTGACGACAGTCGGCATCGTCGCCTCGATGCTTTCGGAGGCGGGTCGCTTCTTCACCATGGTATCGCCGGTCGAGTTCTTCTTCGGCACGGTCTGGGACCCGCGCTTCGCGGCCGCCGGAAGCGGAGGCGCTTCCGGTCAGTTCGGCCTGCTGCCGCTGCTTGCAGGTACGTTGTATATCGCCTTCGTGGCGATGCTCTTCGCCGTGCCGATCGGACTTTTCGCCGCCATCTACATGGCCGAATATGCAAGCCCGCGGCTGCGGTCTCTTGCGAAACCTCTCCTCGAAGTGCTCGCCGGCATCCCGACCATCGTCTACGGCTTCTTCGCGCTGGTCACCGTGGGCCCGTTCCTGCGCGACATCTCCGCGCAACTGAACGGCCTCGTCACCGGAAACTACCAGAACTTCATTCAGGCCCAGAGCGTCATCACCGCCGGCATCGTCATGGGCATCATGCTCATTCCGTTCGTCTCGTCATTGTCCGACGACATCATCACCCAGGTGCCCCGGGCGCTGCGTGACGGTTCGCTCGGCCTCGGGGCGACGCGTTCGGAGACGGTGAAGAAGGTGATCCTGCCTGCCGCGCTTCCCGGCATCGTCGGTGCGCTGCTTCTGACGGCGTCGCGCGCGGTGGGCGAGACGATGATTGTCGTGCTCGCTGCCGGTGTTGCCGCGCGCATGCAATTGAACCCCCTTGAGCCGATGACCACCGTGACGGTCAAGATCGTGAATCAGCTGACGGGCGATCTCGAGTTCACCTCGCCGCAGACGCTGGTCGCCTTCGCACTCGGCATCACGCTCTTTGTTATCACGCTCGGCCTCAACGTTTACGCGCTCTACATCGTGCGCAAATATCGGGAACAATACGAATGACCGAATTTGCCTCCCCGACGGCAAGGGTCTCCACCCGCCCCGCCGCAAGCCGCCGCGATATCGGCATCAAGCGCCGCTATGCCGCGGAGCGCCGTTTCCGTGCCTTCGGAATCGGTGCCATCGCCATCGGTCTTTTCTTTCTTGCGGTTCTCCTCTGGAGCGTCGTTTCGAAGGGCTACACCGCCTTCCAGCAGACGACGATCACGCTGCCGATCGAGTTCTCCGAGAAGGTGATCGATCCGAAAAACGAACGGGCGACCGATCCGAAGCAGCTCTACACCGCCAATTATCCGCTGCTCGTGCGCGAAGCTCTGGTAAAGCAGCTCGGCATCGATCCGACGAAGCGGCCGCTGGTGAAACAGGCGAGCGATATGGTCTCCGCCAGCGCCCGGACGCAACTGCGTGACATCGTCGTCGCCGATCAGTCGGTCATCGGCAGGACGATCCCCGTCACGCTGCTTGCCGATGCGAACATCGACTCCGCCTTCAAGGGCCAGATCGACCTTTCGGTCGACGAATCCAAACGCAAGGTGAAGGACGAGCAGGTCGCGTGGATGAATCAGCTTGCCGAGGCCGGCGTGCTCAAGAAGAGCTTCAACACCGGTATCTTCACCTTCGGCGCATCGAGCCGACCTGAAGCGTCGGGTGTCGGCGTCGCCCTTCTCGGTTCGTTCTATATGATGCTGATCGTCCTCGTGCTGTCGTTGCCGATCGGCGTTGCCGCCTCCATCTATCTTGAGGAATTCGCACCGAAAAACCGGCTCACGGATCTGATCGAGGTGAACATCAACAACCTGGCGGCCGTACCGTCCATCGTCTACGGTCTCCTCGGGCTTGCCGTTTTCGTCAATTTTGCGGGCATGCCGCGCTCGGCGGCGCTCGTCGGCGGGTTCGTGCTGACGCTGATGACCCTTCCGACGATCATCATTGCTACGCGGGCGGCCTTGAAGGCGGTGCCTCCGTCGATCCGCTCCGCCGCGCTCGGCCTTGGCGCATCGAAGATGCAGACCATCTTCCATCACGTGCTGCCGCTTGCCATGCCCGGCATCCTGACCGGCACGATCATCGGCCTCGCCCATGCGCTGGGCGAGACGGCGCCGCTGCTTCTGATCGGCATGGTCGCCTTCGTGGTCGACTTTCCGGGGTCGCCCCTCGAGCCGTCCACGGCGCTGCCGGTACAAATCTACATGTGGGCCAACGAGGCCGAGCGTGCCTTCGTTGAGCGTACCTCGGGAGCGATCATCATTCTCTTGATCTTTCTCATCGTCATGAATCTCGGGGCAATTCTCTTGCGGCGTCGCTTTGAGCGCCGCTGGTAGTGGGGTAAGGACTATGAACATCATGTCGGAAGCTGCAGTCGAAGAGGCTCTTGACCAGAAAATGAACACGGTGCCTTACAAGATGATCGGCAAGGATGTGTCGGTCTACTACGGCGAGAAGCGCGCGCTTTTCGACGTGAACCTCAACATCCGCGAGAATACGGTCACGGCGTTGATCGGTCCCTCCGGTTGCGGCAAATCGACGTTCCTGCGCACTTTGAACCGGATGAACGACACGATCGAGAACTGCCGCGTGACCGGCAGGATCACGCTGGACGAAGACGACATCTACGATCCGTCGATCGACGTGGTGGAACTGCGTGCCCGCGTCGGCATGGTGTTCCAGAAACCCAATCCGTTTCCGAAATCGATCTACGACAACGTCTCCTACGGTCCGCGCATCCATGGTCTGGCACGCACCAAGGCCGAACTGGACGAGGTCGTGGAAACCAGCCTGCAGAAGGCCGGACTCTGGAACGAAGTGAAGGATCGGCTGCAGGAGCCGGGCACCGGCCTTTCCGGCGGCCAGCAGCAGCGCCTCTGCATCGCCCGCGCCGTCGCGGTCAGCCCTGAGGTCATCCTGATGGACGAACCCTGCTCGGCACTCGACCCCATTGCGACCGCGAAGGTCGAGGAACTCATCCACGAATTGCGGGCAAATTTCACGATCGTGATCGTCACCCACTCGATGCAGCAGGCGGCGCGTGTTTCGCAGCGCACGGCCATGTTCCATCTCGGCAATCTCGTCGAGGAGAACGATACCGACAAAATGTTCACCAACCCGGACGATCAGCGCACCCAGGACTACATCATGGGCCGCTTCGGCTGATGGCGGAGGGGCGCGCTTTTCCGCCCCTCCCGGTTTAAGATCGACCGAGCCCGTTCAGAACAGCGCGTGTCCCGAGGAAACGAATATGTCTCACGCACACATCATGTCCGCCTTCGACGAAGAGTTGAAATATCTGACGCGACGCATCTCCGAGATGGGGGGGCTTGCCGAGCAGATGGTTGCGGACTCCGTCCGCGCTCTCGTCAATTCCGATCTTGCCCTGGCCCAGAAGGTGATCTCCGATGACGCGATTCTGGACGACGCGGAGCGCCAGATTGGCGAGAAGGCGATCGTCACCATTGCCAAACGCCAGCCTATGGCGTCGGATCTCCGCGAGATCATGGGTTCGATCCGTATCGCGGCCGACCTGGAGCGCGTGGGCGACCTCGGCAAGAACACGGCAAAGCGCGTGATCGCCGTTGCGGGGTCCGGCATCCCGCGCAAGCTCGCGCGCGGCCTCGAACACCTGGCCGAGCTCGCGCTCGTTCAGTTGAAGGAGGTCCTGGACGTTTACGCCTCGCGCTCACCTGAAAAGGCGAACAGCATTCGCGAGCGCGATGAAGAGATCGACGCGATCTACACTTCGCTGTTCCGGGAATTGCTGACCTATATGATGGAAGACCCGCGCAACATCACGCCGTGCACGCATCTTCTCTTCTGCGCCAAGAACATCGAGCGTATCGGCGATCACGCGACCAACATCGCGGAAACGATCTACTACATGGCGACAGGCGCCCAACCGCAGGGCGAACGGCCGAAGGACGACATGACGTCGACATTGGGTTCCGTGACGGACTGAAATCGCACGGCATCCGGTGCCTACGCAGAATTTTGTTCCGGCCGCCCTGGCGCGGCCTATACCAGGCGCGGCGGCATGACGGTCGTCGTGCGTAGGAAGGAGTCCTACTGAATGTTGCCGAAGATTGCCGTAGTCGAAGACGAGGAAGCCCTGAGCGTTCTCCTGCGCTACAATCTCGAGGCGGAAGGCTTCGAGGTGGATACGATCCTTCGCGGCGACGAGGCGGAAATCCGCCTGCAGGAGCGCCTGCCCGATCTTCTCATTCTCGATTGGATGCTGCCCGGAGTTTCCGGCATCGAGCTCTGCCGCAGGTTGCGCCAGCGGCCGGAAACGGAACGGTTGCCGATCATCATGCTGACGGCGCGCGGCGAGGAAAGCGAACGGGTGCGGGGCCTTGCCACCGGCGCCGACGATTACGTGGTCAAGCCCTTCTCGACGCCGGAACTGATGGCGAGGGTCAAGGCGATGCTCCGGCGAGCGAAGCCGGAGGTCCTGTCGACGCTCCTGCGCTGCGGCGACATCGAGCTCGACCGGGAGACGCACCGGGTCCATCGCCGCAGCCGTGAAGTGCGCCTGGGCCCTACGGAGTTCCGGCTTCTGGAATTCCTCATGTCCTCACCGGGACGCGTCTTTTCCCGTTCGCAACTTCTGGACGGCGTCTGGGGACATGACATCTATGTCGACGAACGGACCGTGGACGTCCATGTCGGACGTCTGCGCAAGGCGCTGAACTTCTCCAACATGCCGGACGTCATCCGGACGGTGCGCGGCGCGGGCTATTCGCTGGAAAGCTGAGGACTGTGCGTCCAATGTCGCCCGTGCCGGCTTGCGACATGGCAAGAAAAAGGGGCCCTTCCGGCCCCATTTTGTTCGTTGTCGAGTGCGCCTGGGAGCGGTCCACTGCTTCATTGAAGCGGCGAAACGCTCTGATGCATTGAACTAAACTGCGCACTTCGCACGGAAACCGTTACGTTCATGATTTCAGGTCGACCAGACCTAAAATCATCGTGATCTAGCGCATGCGCCGGCGCTCGGCGGAGGGTTGGTAGGCGAGCCGGGCGTGATAGGTGCAATAGGGAGAGGCTTCCGGAGATTCGTTGCCGCAGAAGTGGAACTCTTCCTTGAGCGGATCGCCGATCGGCCACTTGCAGGTGCGTTCGGTAAGCTCGGTGAGTTCCAGCCGCCGCGACATCGGCACGACGATGTTGCTGTCGAGTTCCATTTCCTGGTCGATCGCCAGGTCGACTGCGATCTCTTCCTTGAGCGCTGTCGCGCCGGCAGTCCGGGTCACGGTGCGCGTTACCGAACGCGCGGCGTAGTTCGGTGCGCGTGGCGCGGAGGTCGCCCGTTTGGGGCGGGCAGCAGCGGTCGCATTTCCGCCGGCCTTGGCGCGACCGGGCAGGCTCAGGCGGTGAACCTTGCCGATGACCGCGTTGCGACTGACGCCGCCCAACTGCGCCGCGATCTGGCTGGCGCTCAGGCCCTCCGACCACAGCTTCTTCAGTTTCTCGACCCGCTCGTCAGTCCAGTTCATCTCTGCACTCCCCGTTCTCGGCGTTGGGATGGCGGAATCCGTCACCGCTCCCCGGGAAAAGCCCGAAGATTCAACGCGATAATACTTTTGGTGACTAGGTCCGCCGCATGCGTCTAGTAATTGAATATTAACCTACCGGCAGGGTGACTCCGTGGCAAGAGTCGCCGGAATCGCGCCGAATCGATTTCGTGGTTTTCCCCAACTTGCTGTCGGAGCGTTGCATTTTTGCAAGTCCCAAGGCGCGATTTTTTCACGGTTCGGAATCGGTATCTGCAAGCGCCTGCAAACCTTGGTTTTGTTGACATTGCGGTGCGAAATGGGAATAGTGCCTCTCGCCGCCGCGAGGCGGCATTTTTGATTTTTACCGGGCCGAAGAACCCGAGCTGCTGCCGGAATGAAGGAGAGTTCGACATGACCGCAACCACGCCGCTTTACGACACCTATCTGCGCGCGCCGTTGCGTTTCGAGCGAGGTGAAGGCGTTTGGCTGATCGCCGACGATGGCACCCGCTATCTCGACTTCGCAGCCGGTGTCGCCGTGAACTCACTCGGCCACGCTCATCCGCATCTCGTCGAAGCCCTGAAGGCGCAGGCCGACAAGGTCTGGCATTTGTCCAATCTCTACGAGATTCCGGGGCAGGAAAGCCTTGCGCGGCGGCTGACCCAGGTCACCTTCGCCGACCGTGTGTTCTTCACCAATTCGGGTGCGGAGGCGCTCGAATGCGCGATCAAGACCGCACGGCGCTATCATTTCGCCAAGGGGCACGTGGAGAAATTCCACATCATTACCTTCGAAGGCGCTTTCCATGGTCGCACGCTCGCGACGATCGCCGCCGGCGGGCAACAGAAATACATCGAAGGCTTCGGACCGAAGGCGCCGGGCTTCTATCAGGTTCCCTTCGGCGACATCGCGGCAGTCAAGAACGCGATCAATGACGAAACCGCAGCGATCCTCGTGGAGCCGATCCAGGGCGAGGGCGGTATTCGGCTGGCATCGAAGGAGTTCATGCAGGGACTGCGCGAACTCTGCGACGAGTTCGGCCTGCTTCTGATCCTCGACGAGGTCCAGTCCGGGGTCGGGCGCACCGGCAAGCTCTTCGCCCATGAATGGGCAGGTATCACGCCGGATATCATGGCGGTCGCCAAGGGCATCGGCGGCGGTTTTCCGCTCGGCGCCTGCCTTGCGACTGAAGCGGCGGCCGCCGGCATGGTGGCGGGCACGCACGGTTCGACCTATGGCGGCAACCCGCTGGCCGTGGCGGTCGGAAACGCCGTGCTCGACGTGGTTCTTGCCGAAGGCTTTCTCGATCAGGTGCGCGAGGTGGCTCTCGTCTTCCGTCAGGGGCTTGCTTCGCTGAAGGACCGTTTTCCGGATGTGATCGAGGAAATCCGCGGCGACGGGCTGATGCTCGGCATCAAGGCGAAGGTGCCCTCGGCGGACCTGTTGAAGGCAGTTCGCGCCGAGAAACTGCTCGCCGTTCCGGCCGGCGAAAACGTGTTGCGCCTGTTGCCGCCGCTGATCACCACCGCCGCCGAGGCGCGCGAAGGTCTGGCGCGGCTCGAGCGCGCCGCGGAAGCGGTGCGCGGGAAGAGCGGCAACGCCGCGGCTTGAGCGCCCGAACGCTTCGGTTCGAACCGACCCGAGCGGGATCGACAAACGGATTCTACGACAGGACAAAAGGCAGCATGACCAGACACTTCCTCGATCTCTCAGCCATGACGGCCACCGACCTCAGGACCATCATCGACGATGCCCGCGTCCGCAAGTCGGCGACCAAGGCAGGGACCGCCGAGAAGCCGCTTGCCGGCAAGATGCTTGCGATGATCTTCGAGAAACCGTCCACCCGCACGCGCGTTTCCTTCGATGTCGGCATGCGCCAGCTTGGCGGCGAGACGCTGTTTCTGTCGGGCACCGAAATGCAGCTCGGCCGAGCGGAGACGATCGGCGACACGGCGAAGGTACTGTCGCGCTACGTCGATGCGATCATGATCCGCACGACCGACCACCGCCGGCTGTTGGAGATGGCAGAGCATGCGACCGTGCCCGTCATCAACGGGCTCACCGACGATACGCATCCCTGCCAGATCATGGCCGATATTTTGACCTTCGAGGAGCACCGGGGCCCGGTCAAAGGCAAGACGATCGCCTGGACCGGCGACGGCAACAACGTGCTCCACTCGCTGATCGAAGGTTCGGCGCGTTTCGGCTACCGCATGAACATGGCCGTGCCGCTGGGCTCCGAACCGCACGACAAGTTCCTGAACTGGGCGCGCAACAACGGAGCCGAGGTCCTGCTCAGCCACGAGCCGGAGCAGGCGGTTGCCGGTGCCCACTGCGTCGTCACGGACACCTGGATTTCGATGAACCAGGAGCATCGCGCCCGCGGGCACAACGTCTTCCAGCCATATCAGGTCAACGGCGCGCTGATGAAGCACGCGGCGCCGGACGCCCTGTTCATGCATTGCCTTCCGGCGCACCGCGGGGAGGAAGTAACAGATGAGGTCATTGACGGTCCCCAATCCGTGGTCTTCGACGAGGCCGAGAACCGGCTGCACGCGCAGAAGTCGATCCTCGCCTGGTGCATGGGCGTGGTCTGAGGGGTAGAGGCGGGCAGTGCCTGGGCGTCACTTGAAATCGGCTCCATACGACACGATCTACTGCATGTTTCTTCGAATCCTAGCCGATTCAGGGACAAAGCATGCAGCAGGTCAAAGTGCTACAGCGATCTTTGCGCGTCGGACAGGATGCGCGGCGTTGTAGGGAGCGGGCGCTCCGATCTTCAAATCGGTCAGCCGCCCACGCCGGGCATCGCCCACCTGGAAACTCAAGGCGTTTCCAGGCTCGTGCCGGCGGAGAAATTCGTCCATGACGGGATCAAATGGAATGGCGGACGGTTGTACCGGTGCCCGCCGGTGCACTTGGGCGGCCGTGCCGACACGAAGGGGAAGCGAGCGGTTTCCGTGCGCATCCCGTAAAGAGTTTTTTGGAAAGGTCATGACCACAATCCCGGATTGACGCAATCCGGACGATCATGGTCGAGGCAAGGAGCAAGCGATGACAGAAACAGCGCCGGGACTTGGCGAGTTCGATTTTGCCGGTGACGATCAGGTCGTGCCCTTTCAGGTCGAGGGACTCGACGTGCGCGGCCGCGCCGTACAGCTTGGCCCGATGCTTGATGCCATTCTCGAGCGGCACAGCTATCCGCTTCCGGTAGCGCGGCTTGTCGCCGAAACCGTGGTGCTGACGGTCCTGCTCGGAACGTCGCTGAAATTCGAAGGCAAGCTGATCGTCCAGACACAGGGCGATGGGCCGGTCGACCTCGTGGTTGCGGATTTCTCGACGCCGGACCGCGTCCGCGCCTATGCCCGCTACGATGAGGACGCGCTCGCCGCTGCCGAAAAGAGCGGACGCGCTCAGCCTCACGAACTGTTGGGCAACGGCGTCCTCGCCTTCACGATCGACCAGGGCGCGCATACCCAGCGCTATCAGGGTGTCGTTGCGCTCGACGGGGCGACGCTCGAGGAGATCGCCGGCGCCTATTTCCGCCAGTCGGAGCAGATACCGACCAGAGTGCGCCTCGCCGTTGCCGAGCTTCTCGATAAGGACGAGAACGGCAAGCCGCGGCATCGCTGGCGCGCCGGCGGCATGGTCGCGCAGTTCCTGCCCGACGCCCCGGACCGGATGCGCCAGCCGGATCTGCCTGGAGGTGACGGCGACGGAGACGGCGAGGACATTTTCGACGAGGACGACCTCTGGGCGGAAGCCAAGGTGATGGTCGAGACGATCGACACCGATGAGCTGACCGATCCGACCGTCGGGACCGAGCGATTGCTGTACCGCCTCTTCCATGAGCGCGGCGTTCGCGTTTATGAACCGCAGGCCGTTTATGATCGCTGCAGCTGCTCGCGCGAGAAGATCAGGGACGTGCTGGTGGGATTGAGTGACGAGGACATCGAAGGCAGCGTCGAGGACGGCCTGATCAAGGTCACTTGCGAGTTCTGCTCGACGACCTATCGCTTCGAGGCGAGCGAGGTGCGTTCGCAGTAAGGCAAGCGCGCGGGATTAATTGAGGGTGCGGACGAGGCCCGGCGAATCGAGCGAGAAGGCGGGGATGGCGACATTGAAGGTCTCCCCGCCTTCCGCTTCCATGCTGTAATGGCCGAACATCACGCCGGACGGCGTATCCAGGGGGCAGCCGGAGGAGTACTCGTAGGTATCGCCGGGATTGAGCAGCGGCTGCTCGCCGATAACGCCGGGGCCGCTGACCTCGTCCACCTGCCCGTTCTCGTCGGTAATGTGCCAGTAGCGGGTCATCAGGCGGACCGCGACGTCGGAGTGGTTGGCTATGATGATGCGATAGCCCCAGACATAGCGGCTGTCATCGGGATCCGACTGCTCTTCCAGGTAGTACGGCTCGACCGTCACTTCGATGTCGCGTGTCAATGCGCGGTACATGTGCAACACCCTGTTCCAAATCCGTACGCGTATTCTACAGCAATATGGTTTCGTCAAGAATAACAGCAAGATTGTGCCCGTGGCATTCAAATTCATGGACTGCACGGCCTATGAAACCTATCGGGGCACCGCATCTTAGCCCCTTCCTCCCTTATTCCTGTGCTCGTCACTGGGGTTCAGCAGTGCCGCGCCTGCGGCGCGAAAGGCGTTCATCCAAAGGGCTTGGCCTGGTTGGCTTGCTGTGACAAGCACAGGAGCGAGAATTGCAGAAGAGGTCGAACGGCTATGCTCGACGGGGCACTTCGAAAACATCTGGATCCGGTTCTGGACAGGCTCGGCGCCGCACTGGCGGGCCGCGGGGTAAGCGCCGATGCCGTCACGATCCTCGGTCTTTGCCTTGGTCTTGCTGCAGCCCTGCTGGTCGGTCTCGGCGCCTATCTGCCCGCAGCGGCCCTGATCCTCGTAAGCCGGCTCTGCGACGGCCTTGACGGGGCCGTCGCCCGCGCGAGCCGGAAAACGGATTTCGGCGGTTTTCTCGACATCGTCCTCGATTTCGCCTTCTACGGCGCCGTCCCACTGGGCTTCATCGTCGCCGATCCGGCCGCAAACGGTCTTGCCGGCGGCCTTTTGCTCTTTGCCTTCTATGTCAACGGCGCGAGCTTCCTCGCTTATGCCGTGATGGCCGAGAAACGCGCCATGACGACCGAGGTGCGCGGTGCGAAGTCGCTCTACTTCACCACCGGCCTGGCAGAGGCGACCGAGACGATCGTCTTCTTCCTTCTCTCGTGCCTTTTCCCGGCGTGGTTCCCGGTACTGGCGTCGGTTTTTGCGCTCGTCTGTCTCTATACCGCGCTGTCGCGGATCGTTCTCGCAAGACTGGCATTTCCGGACGACCGGCAATAAAGCGCCCGCTGGCGAGGGCAGCGGGCGCGGCTCGGCTGCGCAGATGCGCGTCGCTCAGGCCTTCACGCCGTTCAGCGCCCTTGCGAAATCCTCGAGCAGGTCTTCGCTGTCCTCGATTCCCGCCGAGAAGCGCACGGTTCCGGCGGAGATGCCGAGTTCGGCGCGGGCTTCGTCGGTGAGGTTCTTGTGCGTCGTGGTGGCCGGATGGGTAATCAGGCTCTTGGAATCGCCGAGATTGTTGGAGATCCGGACGATTTCGAGCGCGTTCTGCAGGACGAACGCTGCTTCCTTGCCGCCCTTGAGCTCGAAGGCGACCAGCGTCGAGCCGCCGCTCATCTGCTTCGCGATAAGGTCGGCCTGCGGGTGATCCTTGCGTCCCGGATAGATGACGCGGGCGACCTGCGGCTGCTCAGCAAGGAAGTCCGCGACGCGGCGGGCATTTTCCGTCTGCTGCTTGACACGGAGCGGCAGGGTTTCGATGCCCTTCAGCAGCGTCCAGGCATTGAAGGGCGACATGGCCGGGCCGGTGTGACGGAAATAGTCGTGCAGATTCTCGTCGATCCACTCCTTATTGGAGAGAACGACGCCGCCGAGGCAGCGGCCCTGGCCGTCGATATGCTTCGTCGCGGAATAGACGACGACATGGGCACCAAGCTCCAGCGGCTTCTGGAAGAGCGGCGTGGCGAAGACGTTGTCGACCACCAGCTTGGCGCCGATCTGATCGGCGAGCCTGGCGACGCCGGCGATGTCGATCACTTCGAGAGTCGGGTTCGTCGGACTTTCGAGGAAGAAGACCTTGGTGTTCGGACGCACCGCGTCTTCCCAGTTCTTGAGATCGCGACCGTCCACCAGCGTGCACTCGACCCCGTATTTCGGCGCCAGCGTCTCCACAACCCAGCGGCAGGAGCCGAAGAGCGCACGGGCGGCGACGATGTGATCGCCGGCCTTCACCTGGCAGAGAATTGCCGCAGAAACGGCCGCCATGCCCGAAGCGGTGGCGCGCGCGTCTTCCGCCCCTTCGAGCATGCACATGCGTTTCTCGAACATGTCGTTGGTCGGGCTGCCGTAGCGTGCATAGATGAAACCGTCGGTCTCGCCCTTGAAACGGGCCTCCGCCGCTTCGGAGGTGTCGTAGACGAAGCCTTGCGTCAGAAAGATCGCTTCGGAGGTCTCGCCGTACTGGGAGCGGAGCGTTCCGCCATGGACGAGTTGAGTTGCCGGGCGCCAATTCTTGCTCATGAGACGGTCACTTTCAAAAACAAAAAACCGGTCGCGAAACGACCGGTTTGACACCCGGCCTTTTTAGCTACTTGTTTAACGTGGCTGCAAGCCGACCGGCCAAATCACCACGGGATAAAGGTCCAATACTGCCTGGCCGCGCTTGCGTCAATTCCCGGAGTTTGGTTTTGTCTGGCAACTGAACATGAGGATAGGAATGGGCCGCGACACAGGGATTTTGGCCGACCGCGCCATTGCAGCGCTGTATGCCTCGGGACGTCTGAAGAGCGAGAGGCCGCTGGATGATGACCAGATCCAGCCGGCCAGCCTCGATCTTCGCCTTGGGTCCAGGGCGTTCCGCGTCCGGGCGAGCTTCATGCCCGGCCCTTCTCATCTGGTCGCCGACAAGCTCGACCGGCTCAAGCTGCATGTCGTCGATCTGAGCGAAGGCGCCGTGCTTGAAACCGGCTGCGTCTACATCGTCCCGCTGATGGAAAGTCTCTCGCTGCCGCCGAACATGTCGGCTTCCGCAAATCCGAAGAGCTCCACCGGCCGTCTCGATATCTTCACGCGCGTGATCACCGATCGGGCGCAGGAGTTCGACAAGATCCCGGCGGGCTACAGCGGCCCGCTTTACCTTGAAATCAGCCCGCGGACCTTTCCAATCGTGGTCAGGCGCGGTTCGCGGCTTTCGCAGATACGCTTCCGCATCGGCCACTCGGTTCTTTCCGAGCAGGAATTGCTGGCTCTGCACGAAAGCGACGTGCTCGTCGCCAGTGATCGGCCAAACGTTTCGGGCGGCGGCATCGCCCTTTCCATCGACCTCAAGGGCACGGGGCCGGATGGCCTGATCGGCTATCGCGGCAAGCATCACACGTCGGTGGTCGACGTCGACAAGAAAGCCCAGCACGCCGTTTTCGACTTCTGGGAGCCGCTCTACAGCCGCGGCCGCGACGATCTCGTCCTCGATCCGGACGAGTTCTACATCCTCGTGTCCCGCGAAGCCGTGCATGTGCCGCCGCTCTACGCCGCCGAAATGACGCCCTTCGATCCCCTGGTGGGCGAGTTCCGCGTCCACTATGCTGGTTTCTTCGATCCCGGCTTCGGCCATGCATCGGCCGGGGGCAGCGGCAGCCGGGCGGTGCTCGAGGTCCGCAGCCACGAGGTGCCGTTCATTCTGGAGCACGGGCAGATCGTCGGCCGCCTCGTCTACGAGCACATGCTGGAACGTCCGGAGGGACTTTACGGCCTCGACCTCGGCTCCAATTATCAGGCGCAGGGGCTCAAGCTCTCCAAGCATTTTCGCGCCGAGTGAGCATTGTGCTTGACAGATCGCGGCTGTTGAGGAAATTTCCGGATCTGTCGCGGGTGTAGTTCAGTGGTAGAACGCCAGCTTCCCAAGCTTGATGTCGTCGGTTCGATCCCGATCACCCGCTCCACTTCCTCCTGCCATAGAGGCGCCGTGCCGCTGCGAATTTTCTGGCTATTCGTTCTGTCGGTCGTTGTCGCCGCAGGGGCGGCTTTGGCGCAGCCGAAGGACTTGCCGCGGCTCTTCGACGCCCGCGAGCGGATTGCCAAGCCGGACCTCAGCGGCCTCGCCAGGCTTCGCTTCCTGACGACCGTCGATTTCCCGCCTTTCAACTTCATCGACCAGTCGGGCAAGCTGTCGGGCTTTCATGTCGACCTCGCGCGCGAGATATGCCGCGAGCTTGAGATCGAAGCCAAGTGCCAGATCCAGGCGGTGACCTATCCGGAGCTCATGCCGGCTCTCGAGCAGGGGCAAGGGGAAGCGATCGTCGCCGGCATCGCCGTGACCTCGGAACTGAGGCAGCGTTTCGCCTTTTCCCGTGCCTTCATGCAACTGCCAGCCCGCTTCGTCATCAACACCAAGGCCGCCGGCGCGATCACCGGCCCTGCCGATCTCGGGCAAAAGCCTGTCGGCGTCGTCTCCGACACCACCCATGAGGCAATGCTGAAGGCATTTTTCCCGAAGCTCGAAGCCAAGGGCTTTCCGGACCGGGACGCGCTGCTCTCCGCGCTTCGCGAGGGCACGGTTGCGGCAGCGTTCTCCGATGGCATGCAATTGTCCTTCTGGGTTTCCGGCAGCCTCGCTGCAGGATGCTGCGCCATGCTGGAGGGTTCCTATTTCTCCCAACACTTCCTGGGTGAGGGACTGATGATCATGAACCGAAAGGCCGAGCCGGCCCTGACCCAGGCGATCGACCACGCTTTGCTGGCGCTCTCGCGCAGCGGCAGACTGGAGGAAATCTATCTTCGCTATTTCCCGAACGGAATTTACTGAGGAGAGGGGTACTCGCTGCATTTCCCTCATCTCA
Organism: Sinorhizobium arboris LMG 14919; assembly: GCF_000427465.1. NCBI lineage: Bacteria > Pseudomonadati > Pseudomonadota > Alphaproteobacteria > Hyphomicrobiales > Rhizobiaceae > Sinorhizobium > Sinorhizobium arboris. The sequence continues at coordinate 239,100 of NZ_ATYB01000014.1, forward strand.
TCTTGCTCTATCCTATTCACGCCGGAACGGCAGCACGAGCGACCACAGGAGCTTTACCGGCTTGGTGCGCCCATAGGCCCTCAAACCTGTCTCGATCGCATCGTCGCCGCGCGATGGGTGGGCGACATAGGTCGAGAACAATCGGTCCCAGACAGAGAGGTTGAAACCGAAGTTTGAATCGGTCTCCCGCTTTTCCACGGAGTGGTGGATGCGGTGCATGTCGGGCGTGACGATGACCAGGCGCAACAGCCTGTCGGCGTTTTTCGGCAGCCGCAGATTGGCGTGATTGAACATAGCGCCGGCATTGAGCACGATTTCGAACAGGAGTACGGCGAGTGGAGGGGCGCCGATGAGAATGATCACCGCGCTCTTCCAGATCATCGACAGCAGAATTTCGAGGGGGTGAAAGCGAAGGGCTGTGGTGACGTCAACGCCGGGATCCGCATGGTGGACGCGGTGGATCCGCCACAGGACCGGTAGCTTGTGAAACACGACGTGTTCAAGCCATATGGCGAAGTCGAGCGCGACGAAGGCGATCAGGCCGGCAAGCAGCGGGGCGATGCCGAGAGCCGGGAGCAGCCCATAGCCGCGTCCCTGAGCCCAGATAGCAACGCCAGTGGCGGCAGCCGGAAAGGCGACGCGAAGCAGGAGAGAGGACAGGACAAGTATAGACAGGTTGGTGACCCAGCGGCGCGCCTTCAGGGCCTGCATCAGCTCCGGCCTTTCCAGTCGAGGATGAAGAAGCTCGAGCGCTGCCAGCGCGGCGAAGGCGGCGGCAAAGGCGCCGAGCCGCCAGACCGGTTCCGCGAGACCGAAATAGAGCATGCGTCGATCCCCGCTGCATCAAACTCTACCCACCATATTGTCCTGCGCCGGGAACGGGCAAGGACCTGTTTCGGGTGGTGCCTATTTGCGGAAGCGCGCGATGGCTCCGCGCTCGATCGCCGCGCAGGTGAGCTTGTCGAGGCCCAAGCGGTCGCGCAGCAGCTGCAGCAGCCGGATTTCCTCGTTGCGGATACGCTGATCGGCAGCGGCGATCTCGACGGCAAGGGCATAGGCGGTTTCATAGAGGCGCTTCGGCAGCGCCTCTCGCACCATCTCGAGTGCCACGTCGAGGCCTTCCGGGGCCGCGAGCTGAGCCGCGCATTCGCGGCCGATATGGATCAGGTGATCTTCCTCGAAACCGTCGAAGGCCGGCAGGAACCGCACGAGCACGCCGATGCGCGCAAACTCGTCGTCGGTCATGTTCCGGTCGACGGCGGACATCATGACCATGACGTGGACGAGGGCTTCGTGCTGGCTGAGACTTGCGGACATCCTGCCTCCAGTTCCTTTCGTTGTTCTCATTGGAGCCGCGATGCATGACCAGTGCATAGCGGGTTAGGGACCTTCAATCGTGGATGACAGTTAAGGACTTGCTCAAAGCCTTACAAGTCCGGCGCGGCGTGTTCCGGGATGACGCTTGCAGCCGGATCGTCGAGCGCGAGGGGCGTTCGGGCGAGATCGCGCGGGTCGTCCCCGAAGAAGCCGAGCCTGGAGGTTTTTGCGGCTTCTGCCTTCGCCTCAAGCGCCGTGCCCGGCAGCGGTTTCGCCCAGCCGTTGCTGACCAGCCATTCGGCCACGTCCCGACCGCCGACGCTGCACCGGGCATTGACGGTTCCCGTGGAACCATCCGCGCCGTCGCAGACGAGCGCGCGCCCCCTCAGAAAGTTGCGGAACGCCGTGCGTGCGACCATGCCGCAGGGCCAGCTCTTGCCCTTGGCCTGGCAGACCTTCTCCGGCTTCTCGGGTTCGATATCCTTGAGCTGCAGGGTCGTGTCGCCGGATCGGACGAGCCCGGCGGCAAGCGCAACCGGCCGCGGGAAGACGGCGGACGCGGGCTTCTCCTTTTCGGGCGCCCTGGAAAGCGGTGGTGTCGCCGCGATCCGTTCCAGCGGTTTGGCGATGCCGTCCTCCGGCTGGTTGAAGAGGCCCGGCCCGACCGGCCTGACCACCACGCGAGATCCTTTGCCCGAGCCTGCATCCGGTCCGGGGGAAGGGGGAGCGGCATCGGTGTCGCCTGGAGGTTCCTCCGAAGCCGGCTCGCCGGCCGCTGCGGCTTCCGGCGTTTCGAGTACGAATTCAGGCGTTTCGGCGCTGTCGCGGTTGCGGATGGCCGCGGCCCCGGCCATCAGAATGCCTGCATAGAGGGCGAGGGCGGCAAGCCCGCCGGCAATGGTGAAGAGCCTCGGCCGCATTCGAAGGGTCCTATTGGCTGGCCCAGATGATCCGGGCGATCCATTCCACGTCTTTCATCTCGAAATTGCGGTTGGGATGGTCGGGATTGAGCGAGACGAGCTCGATGCCACGGGGCGTTTGCCGGGCCAGCACCTTCGCCATCACCTCGCCCCCGCGCGTCTTGACCACGACGCGGTCGTTGCGGCGCACCTGTGCGCCCGGGTCGACGATCAGGATATCGCCGTCGCGATACAGCGGCAGCATGCTGTCGCCCTGAACCTCGATCGCATAGGCACCGCCCTGCCTCCGCTCGGGCGTGGGAAATTCGATAGTGTCCCAGCCCTGGCCGACCGGAAAGCCGCCGTCGTCGAAAAACCCACCGGCGCCAGCCTGCGCGAAACCGATCAACGGGATGCCCGGCGCTGCCGATGCCTCTTCCCGTTCGCTTCTGACGGCATTGGGCTCCATCAGCGCGAGGAACTGATCGACGGTCGCTCCCGTGGCCTGCAATATCTTCGATATCGACTCGGTGGAGGGCCATCTGTCGCGCCCGTCGGTGGACTGGCGCTTCGACTTGTTGAAGGAGGTGGGGTCCAGGCCAGCCCGCCGCGCAAGCCCTGACGGCGAAAGCCGATGGCGTTCTGCCAAGGCGTCGATCGCGCGCCAGATGCTGTCATGTGAGAGCATGTCGACCCATCTTCCGAAAGGAGAGGCGATGCGGGCGGCACGGCCTGCCGTTTCGCGTCTGCGAATACCTTAGCCAAGCGCCGAACGACCGTAAAGGACGGCGAGGAAAATAGTCCTTCCTCCCTTTGCGATTAAAGGACGGCGTACGGCAGATGCGGTGGTCTTCGAGGGTGAACTCCTGCGCAGCTGTGCTAAATAAAGCAGCTTTACTCCGGGCCAAGAGGCGTGCTTGCTTGCAATCCTGAGATCGGAACGGCATCTCATTGCCGCTTTTCTCGCTGCGCTCGCCGGCGTCGCGCTCGAGCATCATCTGCTCGAGGCCGGCCGCGCCGCATCGCTCCTAGGTGCGACCCTGATGGTGGCGGCAATCGTGCTTGCTTCCATGCGGGTCGCCCATCATGCCGAAGTGCTTGCCGCCAAGGTCGGCGATCCCTACGGCACGATGATCCTGACGCTCTCCGCGGTGCTCGTCGAAGTCGTCATCCTCGCCATCATGATGACCGGCGAGACCTCGCCGACGCTCGTGCGCGATACGATCTATTCGGCGGTGATGCTCGATATCAACGGAATACTGGGACTTGCGGCGCTGCTCGGTGGTCTCAAACATGGTGAGCAGCCCTATAACGACGATTCCGCCCGCACATACAGCGTCATGATTCTCACGGCCATGGGCATTTCCATGCTCGTTCCCGAATTCGTGCCGCAGTCGAAATGGCATTACTATTCCGCTTTCACCATCGGCGCGATGATCGTGCTCTATACGCTGTTCCTGCGCATGCAGGTTGGCGTGCACAGCTATTTCTTCAGTTACAGCTATCCGCGCGCCAAAGCGGGAACTGCCGCAAGCCGGCTGGAAGGCGAGCCGGTGCTTCCTTCCGTCGTCGTGCTCGTCCTCGGCGTGGTCGTGATCGGCTTTCTCGCCGAAATCATGTCCGGGCTGTTGTCGGCCGGGATCAAAGGTACGGCTGCGCCGCCGGCGCTTGCCGCGATCGTCGTCGCTGCGATCTCCGCATCGCCCGAGGTCATGACGGCAATGCGCGCCGCACTCGCCAACCGCATGCAGGCAGTGGTGAACATTGCGCTCGGCGCTTCGCTCTCGACCGTGATCCTGACCGTACCCGTCATGGAGGCGATTGCCCTTTATACGGGCCAGCCCTTCATCATGGCCATGTCGCCCGTGCAGACGGTCATGGTTGCGGTAACGCTCATTGCCGCCGCGATTAATCTCAATGACGGTCAGACCAATGCCATCGAGGGCATGACGCATTTCGTGCTCTTCGCGACCTTCATCATGCTGTCCGCCCTCGGGCTTTAGTGCTCAAGCCGGCTGCTCTTTCATCGCCTTGCGCGCCACCACGCCCTCATAGGCGGCTTGCAGCGTTTGTCGCACGGAGGGTCCTTTCGGTTTGGGATCGCCGAGGTGTTCGGCGCGCAATTCCCGCATGAAACGCTCCCAGAGCTCGGGGCCGCCCTCCTCCATCAGTTGGGCGCGGATGCTGAGTTCCTCGGTGACCGGCAGGTAGCGCCGGCCCCAGGCGCCGAGATGGGCCATGATCGGCACCAGCGCGATGGCCATTTCCGTCAGGCTGTAGATCGCCTTCTGCTTGTGGCTCGGATCGTCCGCTTTCGTCAGCATGCCGATCTCCACAAGCGTTTTCAGCCGGTCGGCAAGGATGTTGGTGGAAATCCCCTCCTGCGAGCGCAGGAGTTCGCGGAAGTGGCGTTTGCCGCCGAAAATCATGTCGCGGATGATCAGGAGGCTCCATTTGTCGCCGAACACTTCGAGCGAGAGATTGATCGGGCAACCCGAGCGATGGTCATCGGTCATTTCGATCTCTGCAAAACGGGAGCGGAGCATCCGCTCTAAAACTGCTTGCATTATTGCACCAGTTAAGTTAGCTTGCAACTGCTTTCATTTCACAATCAGTTTCTGGGCGAGAAGGAGAAGATCATGACCAAGGCTTCTGTCGAACATGCGGACTTCACCATCGAAAGCGTTTTCAATTCACCCCCGGAACAGGTCTTCGAGGCCTTCGCCGATCCTGCCGCGCACGACCGCTGGTTCGTCAAGGCCGACAACTGGCCCGTCGCCGAATATAGCCACGACTTTCGTATCGGCGGCCGGGAAAGCGGCCGGTTCAGCCAGGATGGCAAGACGTTCTATTTCAATGAAACGGTCTATCTCGACATCGTCGAGAACAGGCGGATCGTGTCGGCCTATACGATGGCAAAGGACGAGCAGCGGCTCTCCGCATCGATCGCCACCGTCGACCTCATACCGGAGGGCACCGGCACGCGCGTCGTCTTCACGGAGCAGGGGGCATTCCTGGATGGGCTCGACAAGGTCGAATACCGCCGCGAAGGCTGGAAGCAGCTGATCGGATTTCTTGCGGCCGAGCTCGGCGAGAAGGCGGAAACGGCCTGAAGCCTTGAACACGCTCCTCTCCGGTCATCCGGGGCCTGCCGAGAATGACCGGAGCAGGTGACGTTTGCGCGGTGCGGCGGGGCCGGCAAAAGGCCGCCCGTCGGCAGCGGTGGCCCGACGGCGGCTTATGCCGCCTTCTGCCCCTCGCCATGAGGGTCGAAGCGCCCGTAGAAGGTTTCGCCCTTTTCCGCCATCTCCTTCAGAAGCGCTGTCGGCCGGAAGTGGTCGCCATGGTCCGCGGCGAGCTTTTCGCACAGCTCGACAAAGGCTTTCGCGCCCATGCCGTCGATGTAGGAGAGCGTGCCGCCGGTGTAGGGCGCAAAGCCGAAGCCGAGGATCGAGCCGACATCAGCCTCCCGCGGGTCGGTGACGATGCCTTCTTCTATCGTGCGCGCCGCCTCGAGTGCGATCGTCACGAGCAAGCGCTGCTTGAGCCGGCCGACATCGATCTCGCCGGCATCCTTCTGCGGGTAGAGCTCTTTCAGACCCGGCCAGAGATATTTCCTGGCCGGCTTTGCCGGGTACTCGTAGAAGCCTTTGCCGTTCTTGCGGCCGCGGCGGTCGAGCTCGTCCACCATCTTGTCGATCAGTGCCATGTGCCTGGGATCGACGGCCTTCTCGCCGAGATCGGCAACGGCAGCCTTCAGGATCTTTTGGCTGAGGTCGATAGCCACCTCGTCGTTGAGCGACAGCGGCCCCACGGGCATGCCGGCCATCTTGGCGGCGTTCTCGATCATTGCCGGCGGCACACCCTCGATCAGCATGTCATAGGCTTCGTGGATATAGCGGAAGACGCAGCGATTGACGTAGAAGCCGCGCGTGTCGTTGACGACGATCGGCGTTTTCCTGATCGCCGCGACATAGTCGAGGGCGGTGGCGAGCGCGCGGTCTCCGGTTTCCTTGCCGAGGATCACCTCCGTCAGCATCATCTTCTCGACCGGCGAGAAGAAATGAATGCCGATGAACTGCTCCGGGCGCCTGGAATTCCCGGCGAGGCCGGTGATCGGCAGCGTCGAGGTGTTGGAGGCAAAGATCGCGTCCTCGGCGATCACCGCTTCGACCTTCTCGATCACGCTCTTCTTGACCTGGCGGTCCTCGAAGACCGCCTCGATGACAAGGCCGGCATCCTTGAGATCGTCGTAGTCCGCCGAAGGCGTGATGCGCGAAAGCAGAGCCTCGCCTTCTTCCTTGGTCAATCGTCCCTTGCCGATGGAGTCCTTGACCAGGCCTTCCGAATGCTTCTTCCCCTTTTCGGCAGCTTCCATGTCGCGGTCGATGAGGGTGACGGGGATGCCGCCTGCCGCGGTCACGTAGGCGATCGAGGCGCCCATGAAACCGGCGCCGACGACGCCGACTTTCCTGAGCTCGGTCTTCGGGACTCCGGCCGGGCGGCGTGCGCCCTTGCCGAGTTCCTGCATCGAGACGAATAGCGACCGGATCATCGAGAAGGCTTCGGTCGTCTGCAGGATCTCGGTGAAATAGCGCTGCTCGATTCTCAACGCCGTATCGAAGGGAACCTGCAGTCCTTCATAGACGCATTTCAGGATGGCGATCGCGCCGGGATAATTGCCGTAGGTCTCGCGGCGCAGGATGCCGGAGGCGGCCGGCCAGAGCTGCGCGGAGGCGGGTGTCCAGATGCCGCCGCCCGGCAGCTTGAACCCCTTCTCGTCCCAAGGCTGCACCGGCTTCAAGCCGTTCCTGATCATGGCCTTGGAAGCTTCGATCAGCTTGTCCGGGTCGACCACTTCGTGGACGAGCCCCATGGCCTTTGCCCGCGCCGGCGTGAGCGAGGAGCCGGTCGTCATCATCTGCAATGCATCCTGCGTATTGGTCAGCCGCGGCACGCGCTGGGTGCCGCCGGCGCCCGGGAAAATGCCGACCTTGACCTCGGGAAGCGCGATCTTCACCGCCTTCGCATTGGACGCGACACGGCCGTGGCAGGCGAGCGACATCTCGAAGGCGCCCCCCATGCAGGTGCCGTTGATGGCCGAAACCCAGGGCTTGCCCGAGGTTTCGAGCTTGCGGAAGAGGCCGGTCATCCGGCCGACGAGGTCGAAGAGTTTCCGGGCCGCGTTTTCCGGGTCCTTCTGCTTCTCCTCCGCCTGGAAGGTGAACATTGACTTGATCATCGAAAGGTCGGCGCCGCCGGAGAAGGAGGACTTGCCGGAGGTGATGACCACGCCCTTGACGGCAGGATCGGCGGTCGTCTGGTCGATAACGGCGTCGAGTTCCCTCATCACCTCTTCGGTGAAGACGTTCATCGACTTGCCCGGCATGTCCCAGGTGACCAGCGCAATGCCGTCGGCGTCGGTTTCGATCTTGAAGTTCGTGTAAGACATATTCTCTCTCCCGGGATCGGATCAGACGCGCTCGATGATCGTGGCGGTGCCCATGCCGGCGCCGATGCAGAGCGTCACCAGCGCCGTGTTGAGGTCGCGGCGCTCCAGTTCGTCGAGCACCGTGCCGAGGATCATCGCGCCGGTCGCGCCGAGCGGATGACCCATGGCGATCGCGCCGCCATTGACGTTGATCTTGTCGTGCGGGATGTCGAAAGCCTGGCAGTAGCGCAGCACGACGGCCGCGAAGGCCTCGTTGAGCTCGAACAGATCGATGTCGGACAGCTTCATGTCCGCCCGCTTCAGGAGCTTCTCGGTAACATCGACCGGCCCTGTCAGCATCAGTGCAGGATCGGAACCGATGTTGGCGAAAGCGCGGATGCGGGCGCGCGGTTTCAGCCCCATGGCTTCACCGCCGGCCTTCGAGCCGAGGAGCACGGCCGCGGCGCCATCGACGATGCCGGAGGAGTTGCCGGCGTGGTGGACATAGTTGATGCGCTCGACCTCCGGATGCGCCTGGATGCCGACGGCCTCGAAGCCGCCCATTTCACCCGGCATCTGGAAGGAGGGGTTGAGCGAAGCGAGTGCCTGCATGTCGGTGCCGGGGCGCATATGCTCGTCGCGGTCGAGGATGACGAGGCCGTTCTGGTCCTTGACGGGGACGACCGAGTTGTCGAAGTAGCCTTTCTCCCAGGCGTTGGCGGCACGCTTCTGGCTTTCCACCGCATAGGCATCGACATCGTCTCGCGAGAAGCCGTATTTCGTGGCGATCAGGTCGGCGGAAACGCCCTGCGGCATGAAATAGGCGGGCAGGTTGACGGAGGGGTCCATGAACCAGGCGCCGCCCGACATGCCGAGGCCGACGCGCGACATGGACTCGACGCCACCGGCGATCACGATGTCGTCCGCCCCTTGGGCGATCTTCGCGGCGCCGAAATTGACGGCGTCGAGGCCGGAGGCGCAGAAGCGGGAAATCTGCATGCCTGGCGCACGGGTCGAATAGCCGGCCTCGAAGGCGGCTGCCTTGGGGATGACCGCACCTGCATCCATGACCGGATCGACGCAGCCCATGATGATGTCGTCGACCGTCGAAGTGTCGAGCCCGTTGCGGTCGCGCACCGCTTCCAGAGCCTTGGCCGCAAGGCGGACGGAGGGCACCTCGTGCAGCGCGCCGTCCTTCTTGCCACGGCCGCGCGGCGTGCGCACGTGGTCGTAAACGAAGACTTTCGTCATCTCTTGATCTCCCTTGGCGAGCATTACGCCCGTAACCGGAGCATTTTTCGCTGAAATCGCGGAAATGCTCTAATCCCTTGTATCGTCAGAGTTCCGGACGGAAACCGGTTCACACTTCTGAAACTGCTCCTAATCCTGAAATCAGAACGCGGCCGCGTCCAGCGCCATCATCGTGTCGGCGCCGGTTTCGATGCGGGCCTTGCGCAGCGCCGTTTCGGGCAGGATGCGCTCCATGAAGAAATTCGCCGTGATCAGCTTGTTCCTGAGGTAGTCCGCACGCCGCGTTTCTCCAGCGGCCAGCTTCTCCTCCGCCGTCTTGGCCATCCTCGCCCACATATAGCCGAGAACGACCAGGCCGAAGAGATGCATGTAATCCGTCGAGCCGGCTCCGGCGTTGTCGGGTTTGGCCATGGCGTTCTGCATGAACCACATCGTCGCGGCTTGCAGGTCGTTCAGCCCCTTCTTCAGGGACTTTGTGTAGCCGGAGAGCTTTTCGTCGTTGCGGTTCTCCTCGCAGAAGTCGCCGATCTCCTTGAACAGCGCCATGACGGCGCGGCCGCCGTTCATCGCCAGCTTGCGGCCGACCAGGTCGAGCGCCTGAATGCCGTTGGCCCCCTCGTAGATCATGGCGATGCGGGCATCACGTACATACTGGCTCATGCCGTGCTCTTCGATATAGCCATGGCCGCCGAAGACCTGCTGCGCCATCACGGCATGGTCGAAGCCCTTGTCCGTCAGCACGCCCTTGAGGATCGGCGTCATAAGACCGAGGACGTCGTCTGCCGTCTGCCGCTCCTCTTCGCTGTCGGAGCGATGGGCGATGTCCGACTTCAGCGCCGTCCACAGCGTGAAGGCGCGGCCGCCTTCGTTGAACGCCTTGATCGTCATCAGCGTGCGGCGGATGTCGGGATGGACGATGATCGGATCGGCCTTCTTGTCCGGCGCCTTGGGGCCGGAGAGGGAGCGCCCCTGAATGCGTTCGCGCGCGTAGTTCGCAGCATTCTGATAGGCGACCTCGGCGATCGCAAGCCCCTGCATGCCGACGGCCAGACGTGCCTCGTTCATCATCACGAACATGGCGCTGAGACCCTTGTTCTCCGTGCCGATCAGATAGCCGGTCGCCTCGTCATAATTCATGACGCAGGTCGCGTTGCCGTGGATGCCCATCTTGTGTTCGATTGCACCGCAGGAAACGCCGTTGCGCTCGCCTGGGCCGCCGCTGGCGTCGAGCTTGAATTTCGGCACGATGAAGAGCGAGATGCCCTTGACGCCCTCAGGAGCGCCCTCGATGCGCGCCAGCACCATATGGACGATATTCTCGGCCATGTCGTGCTCGCCGGCGGAGATGAAGATCTTCTGGCCGGAGATTCGATAGGAGCCGTCGCCGTTCGGCACGGCCTTCGTGCGCAGCAGGCCGAGATCGGTGCCGCAATGGGGCTCTGTCAGGTTCATCGTGCCGGTCCAGGTGCCGTCGACCATTTTCGGCAGATAGGCCCGCTTCTGTTCTTCGGAACCGTGCACCAGGATCGCCGCGATCGCTCCCTGCGTCAGCCCCGGATACATCATCAGCGACATGTTCGCGGCGGACAGGAATTCGCCGACGGCGGTGTGGAGCGTGTAGGGAAGGCCCTGGCCGCCGAACTCTTCCGGCGCGGCCAGGCCAAGCCAGCCGCCTTCACGATAAAGGTCATAGGCTTGCTTGAAGCCCTTGGGCACCGTGACGGAGCCGTCCTCGTGGCGCTTGCAGCCCTCCTGGTCGCCGGAAAGATTGATCGGAAAGAGGACCTCTTCCGCAAGTTTGGCTGCCTCGCCGAGGATCGCGGCCGTCATGTCCGGCGTCGCATCGGCAAAGCCTGGGAGGTTGTGATAGCGCTCGATGCCGAGCACGTCGTTGAGGATGAACAGGGTGTCGTCGACTGGAGCCTTGTAGATGGGCATGCTTTTCCTCGCCTTGATGTCCTTTCGGGTACGCCAGACCCGGTTCCCGCTGTGTCGAGCGTGCGCCGGGAGCGGTGACCGACTTGAAAGAATGCTATAGAACTTTGACGTTTGCGTAAACGTCAAAAAGTCGCAGTGCAATAATTTCGCAAAGCGGCGGGCTTTGCCGAAATGTCCGACCGCCCGAATGCGCGGGGCGGGTGCGACAATAATCGTTAAAATATCGGATGGGTTAACGGCTTGTTTACCACGTTTAATGAATTGTGCGCATTGAGATGGCGAAGCTGCAACCGGCCCGGTCCTCGCGTTGTTGCGGCTTTGCCGACATCGGCAGCGCCGCCGAAGTGGAAAGGCCGAATTCGGCGGCATCGGTGACGGTTGAAGTATCGGGCGAAGAGATACAGGGGCGAAGAGGCAATGAACGGATCGCGATCCACTTCTCAGCGCATGGGCAGCCCGTCCTACGGCGACAGGCCGTCGCTCGATGCCCTGAACCGTACCATCGAAGGGCTCGAGGCGCGCATCGAGGGCCTGATGAGCAGCGTCAGCCGCGAAACGCGGCAGCCCGAGCGGCAGCGTCCGGCTGCGAGCGATGCGGTTTCCGAAATTATCGAGCGCCAGCGGGCGCTCAATGCGGCGCGCGAACGGTCGCCGCTGCGCGAACGCGCGACGCCGGGCGATGCCGATCGGCTCGCTCCGAGCCGCCCCGCGGCAGAGGCGCGCTATCATCCTTCCCAACCGGCATCGTCGGCGGCACGCTCTTCGGCCGCAGCTGAAATCGCCGAGGCGCTGGTCGGCCTCAGGCAGGAACTGAAGCGCGATCTCAATGACGGTCTTTCCCGCGAAATGCTTGCGCTGCGGTCGGAGATCCGGGGCATCAAGGCCGAGGCCGCGCAGGATCGCCGTTTCGCCGAGGACGTGCGGGACGATATCGAGCGTCTATCGGTCGGTATCAAGGAGCTTGGCCGCCAGGCTTCGCCCGCCGAGGCCAATGCGCTCAGGATTGAATTCGACGACCTGAGGTCCATGCTCGACGGTCTGGCGCGCGAAGACAGCATGCGCCGCATGGAAAACCGCTGGAACGGCGTCGAGGACCGGCTGAATGCCTTCGATCAGAACCGCGACGATGAGCTGGTCGCGCTCGCCTACCGGCTCGACGAGATCAAGGCGCAGATCAACGCCCTGGACAAGGGCTCCGGCATCGAGGTTCTGGAAGGCAAGCTCGTCGCGGTCGCCCAGGCGATCGAGATGCTCGGGCGCCAGATCCAGCCGGACGAGAGGCGTCTGGCCCCGCAATTCGCCGATCTCGATAAGCGGCTCGATGAAATCAGCCGGGCGATCGCCGCCGGCGGCCGCAATTCGGCCGGCGCCGACGGTTCCTTCGTCGACCGTCTGGAGAGCCGTCTCGGCGATCTTTCCCGGCAGATGGACACCCTCTCCAATCCGGTCGAGTCCGGCCTCGGCGCGCGGATCGAGGCGCTGGCGGCACGCGTGGAGGATCTCGCCGGCGAGAAGGCGGCGGCCCGCTTGGAAGAGCGCCTCGACCAGCTTTCCGCCATGCTGGAGCACAACCGGCAAGGCGCGGAGCCGGACCTTGCCGATCACCTTGCCGACATCTCCCGGAAGATCGAGGCCCTCGCGGGCGACAGCATCACCGATGCGTTGGCCGAGCGGCTCGACGATCTCGCCCAACGTATCGACGGGCTTTCGCCCCATGTCGAACCTGCGGCGGATTCGCGCTTCGACCGCCTGGAGGATCGCCTGGCGGGCATTGCGCAACGTCTGGAGGAGACGCATGCCGCGCCTTTCGACGACCGGCAGGCCCTTCGCAATCTCGAAGCGCAGATCGGAAATCTCTCCACGCTGATCAGCCAGACGCACGGTGACACGGCAGGTCTGCCCGCGGAATTCGAGGGCCGCATGACCGCGCTCGAGGATTACCTTGCGACCAGCGACGAATATATTATCGAGGCCGCCCGCCAGGCTGCGGAAGCGGTAATGGAGGCGTACACGAGGAATACCGCGCCGCAGATGGCGGCGGGCACCGATATGGCGGCCATTTCGGCGCTCGCAGAGGATCTGCGCACCCTGGAGGAGCTCAGCCGTTCGAGCGACGAGCGGACCGCGCGCACCTTCGAGGCGCTGCATGAAACGCTTGTCCACATCGCGGAGAAACTGGAGCGACTGGAAGAGCGGGAGCCACCGGCTTCTCATGCCCCGATGCCCAAGGCTGCGCCCCTCGAATTCGCTGGGGCCTTGACGAAGCCGGAGCGCGACGACGTGGAACGCGCGGCGCAGGCGCCAGCGGCTGAAAACGAGACCTCCGTCCATGCGCCGGTGCCGACCGCCGCTGCGGCCAAAACGAACGATGCCGCCGCTGCGGCCAAAACGAACGATGCCGCCGAAGTCGCAACGGTCGAGGACGGTGAGATCAGAGTGGAGGCCCGTGCGGCGAAGACGAGCCTGCTTGCCGGTCTCAGCCGCCGGTTTGCGCCGAAGCAGAACGAAAGCATGCCGATCCAGGCGCGGCAGACGGTCGAGCCCGCCCCGTCGATCGACCCGTCCGAGATGCTTGCGCTCGAGGACGCCAATCAGCTCCTCGAGCCAGGCTCCGGCGTGCCGGACGTCAAGAAGATCCTCGAACGCGTTCGTGCCGGCCAGATGGCCCGCGGCGCGCAGGAGGTGGCCGAGGGCGAAAAGGCGGACTTCATCGCGGCCGCTCGGCGCGCGGCGCAGCTGGCCGTGGAGGAGGCCGATACGCTCAATCGCGTCAAGGAGAACAAGGCACCCTCGGTCCTCGGCGGTGCGCTCGCCCGTCATCGCCGCCCGATCCTGCTCGCGGTCGGCGCCGTGCTGCTCGCGATCATGTCCTATCCACTCGTCAGCACGGTGCTGAAAGGCAAGGAGGCGCCGAGCGCCGCGCCGGTTGCGGCTATCGAGCGCAAGGCAGAGATTGCCCAGCCAAAGACCGCCGGCGACCGCCTCGTGCAAGCGGCGGCGGCCGCAAAGATCACGGAAGAGCCGAATGTTCCGGCAGTTGCCGACAAGACCGACGCCCGGACGAACGTGGCGGAGGAAACGCCGACGCAGCCGGCCGTTGCCGGAGCCGCCAAGGCCGACGCAACCATTGGAGGGGCAGGCGCCGGCCCGGACGTCTTGATGCAGCCGGCGGAGGCGGAAACGCCTGGACCCGTCTCGACCCTGCGGCCGCCTTCAGAAAGTGCGGTCGAGCCAGCGGCCGTGGAGCCGGCCAGGATGAGCGAGGTCGTTCTGCCGGAAGGCTTCGGCCCGCCCGCGCTGGTGACCGCGGCCAAGGGCGGCGATCCTCTCGCCTTCTACGAAATCGGTGCCCGCTTCACAGAGGGGCGGGGTGTCGAGCAAGATCGGGCGGAAGCCGTCAAGTGGTATCAGCGCGCCGCCGACGCTGGCGTTGTTCCGGCCGAATACCGGCTTGCAAGCCTTTATGAGAAGGGTGCGGGCGTTCAGCGCGACGGAGCAAAGGCCAAGGCGCTTTATCTCAAGGCGGCTGCGGCCGGGAATGCCAGTGCGATTCACAACCTCGCTGTCATGCTCGCCGGTAGCCGGGACGGTGCGCCGGATCTCGCAGAAGCAGCGAAATGGTTCGAGAAGGCCGCCAATTTCGGCGTTCGCGACAGCCAGTTCAACCTCGCCGTCCTCTATGCGCGTGGTGACGGTGTGGCCCGCAATCTGGAAGATTCCTACAAATGGTTCGCCATTGCGGCCCGTGACGGTGACAAGGACGCGGCAGAAAAGCGCGACGAGATCGCCAAGGCGCTGGAGCCCGAGGCGCTGTCGAGTGCCAAGGCAAAAGTCGACGCCTGGAAGCCTCAGCCTCTCGACGCCGAAGCGAATACGGTGGAGGTCCCGGACGCCTGGATCGGTACGCCGACCAAGACGGCCGCCGTCGACATGACCAGGGCCGTTCGCAACATTCAGGCGATCCTCAACAACAACGGCTTCGATGCCGGCGCACCGGACGGCCAGGTGGGCAGGAAGACGACTGCCGCCATAAAGGCCTTCCAGAAATCGGTCGGCCAGGAGCCGACGGGCGAGATCACCGACGAGCTGGTCCGGGAGCTGCTGAAGCGCAACACCTGACGCGGACGGATGCCTGACGAACGATGCGCGAGGCTGGCCGGCACGCCGCAACGGTGCTCCGGCACAAACGGGGCGCCATAAAGCCGCAGGCCAGCGGCACCGTGCATGTGCCTGAAAAGGTTGACAGCTCCGGCCCGGGAGCGCATGAGGGGGATGTCGTCCGTTTATCCCTCAGGGGCGCGGGCGGTCCACCAATACATCCCCGTCTGTGGTTAATCATGTACCACTTCGAAGGATTGCGCCGTGCGCCCTCTTCGGACGCGTGGGGCTCGAGAATAATGAAACATTGCACAATTCCTCAATTGTTTGCGGTTAGGAATTGTGGAGGAGCAATTTTCGCCCGCGCTGCGGGCCGCTGGCATATCGAGGTTCGGCCGTGACGGTCTATCTGCCCATAGCTGAGTTGTCGGTGAACATCTTCATCATTCTCGGCATGGGCGCGGCCGTCGGTTTTCTGTCCGGCATGTTCGGCGTGGGCGGCGGGTTTCTGATCACCCCCCTCCTGATCTTCTACAATATTCCGCCCGTTGTGGCGGTGGCGACCGGTGCCAATCAGGTGGTCGCCTCTTCGATATCCGGGGCGATCGCCCATTTCCGCCGCGGCACCATCGACATCAAACTCGGCACGGTGCTCTTGTGCGGCGGCCTTGTGGGTGCGACCGTCGGCGTCTGGCTGTTCTCGCTGCTCAGGAGCGTCGGGCAGCTCGATCTGGTGATCTCTCTGCTCTATGTCATTCTTCTGGGTTCGGTCGGCACGCTGATGCTGTGGGAGAGTATCGGCGCCATGCGCAAGGCGGCGAAGAATCAGCCTCCGCAGCTCAGGCGGCCGGGGCAGCATAACTGGATCCACGGCCTCCCGCTGAAGATGCGGTTCAAGAAGTCGAAGATCTATCTGAGTGTCATTCCCGTGGCGACGCTCGGCTTCTCGATCGGCGTTCTGACCTCGGTTATGGGCGTTGGCGGCGGCTTCATCATGGTGCCCGCCATGATCTACCTGTTGCGCATTCCGACGAGCGTCGTCGTAGGCACGTCGCTGTTCCAGATCGTTTTCGTTTCCGCCTATACCGTGATCGTCCAGGCATCGACGAACTATACCGTCGATATCGTGCTGGCCTTCGTGCTGATGATCGCCGGCGTCATCGGCGCGCAATACGGCGTACGCGTCGGCCAGAGGCTGCGCGGCGAGCAGCTCAGGGCGCTGCTGGCGCTGCTCGTTCTCGCCGTCGGCATCCGCCTCGCGGTCGAGCTCGTCATCCCGCCGAAGGACATCTACTCGGTCGTATCCGCGGGGGTCGGCTTCTGATGCGCCCGCTCCTCCGTCTCTCGTTCGTCGCCCTGGCTCTCGCCGCCGCCACCCCAGCCGCAGCGCAGGTTCTGGAGCGCAAGGTCACAGACTTCACCGAGAAGCTCGAGATCGGCATCTCGACGGAGGAAATCGCCATCACCTCCGATTTCCGCGGCGCCGACCTGACGATCTTCGGCGCCATCGACGGGTTCGATGCCAGCCTCCTGGCGCAGGGCAAGTACAACATCATCGTCGCGCTGGAAGGCCCGAAGGACAACGCGACGGTGCGGAAAAAGGAACGGGTGTTCGGCATCTGGGTCAATACCCAGTCGATGACTTTCGAGCTCGTGCCCGAGGCCTATTCGCTGTCGAGCACCCGTGCCATCGAGACGATCGCGCCGCGGCGCGACATCGCCAATATGGGCATCGGCGTCGACCACATGCGGCTGGTGCCGCTCGGCTTCGTCGGGGACGGCAGCACGCTCGGCGAGTTCCGCAACGCGTTCCGGACGATTCGCGAGACGAGCGGCGTCTATCAGCGCGATCCGGGAGGTGTGCAGTTCATCAGTTCCAGCCTGTTCAAGGCCTCGGTGCGGCTGCCGGCCAATGTCCCCAACGGTATTCACGTCGTGCGTGCCTATCTTTTCCGCGACGGTGTCTTCGTCGCCGCCAAGGCCCTTCCGCTCCGGGTGGTCAAGACCGGCCTGGAGCAGGCGATCACCCGCGCCGCCCACGATCAGCCCGTGATCTACGGCCTGCTGGCCGTCGCCCTCGCGGTCGTTACCGGCTGGGGTGCCAGCCTGCTCTTCCGCAAGGAGTGATCCAGGCAGGACTGCGGACCTGCATTGGCGTTCCCTTTTTTCATGTGGCGGTTTAAGGAAGCAGGGGACAGGCATCGGCGGCAAACGGTGCGCAAATTTGAGGAAGTCCAATGAAACCGATTTTCGTGCAACTGCAGTGCGCTCCCGGCAAGACCTATGACGTGGCCGACGAGATTTATCGCAAGGAGATCGTCTCGGAGATGTACTCGACGAGCGGCGACTATGACCTGCTTCTGAAGATCTATGTCGAGGAAGGCCAGGACATCGGAAAGTTCATCAACGACAATATCGCCAGCGTTCCGGGCATCTCCCGCTCGCTGACGACGCTGACTTTCAACGCGTTCTGACCTTACCCGAGAAGATTGGCGAACCGCACCGAATAGATCCTGTCGCGGCCGAGCATATGAGCGATGAGATGCTGCCGGTCAAAGAGGCCGCTCATCGCACGATGTCTGAGATCGAGACCTCCCGTCGTGACACCGAAAGCAGGCATGACGAGACGCTTGCCGTCCGTCGCGAAGCAGGCGCGCCGGACCGATCTTTCCCGCCGCCTCACGGTCGCGGAGGGATGCAGGTGGCCGGCGATCTCGCCGATCCCGTCCCCTATAGAGGGCTCGTGCCGGAAAACGAGGCCGGCATGGCGAAGCTCGTCCATGGAGTCGCCGGGCAGCCCGTGTGCGCCGTCGGGATCGTGATTGCCGTTGATCCATGTCCATTCCCGGCCACAGGCCATGGCCGCAATCATCTGGCGGAAGGCTTCCGGCATAGCCGCCGATCCCCTCCGGTCGTGGAAATTGTCGCCGAGGCTGATGACCGTTGCAGGATCGTGGCGGGCGACGACCGCCTCCAGTATCCGAAGCGTCGCAAACGTATCGTAAGGGGGCAGCATCATGCCGCGCCGGGCAAAGGCTGAGCCTTTTTCGAGATGAAGGTCCGACACGACGAGCGTGCCGCTCTCGGGCAGATATAGAGCGCCGAGCGGATCGCAGATCGCGGCGACCCCATTGATGATCGTGCGCGCGTGGAGGGATGCGTTGGCGGCGGGCGATGTCGCGTGGATGAGCCTATGCATAGTCATTGCGGTGTTCTTGTGTGTGGGCGAAAAAGGGTCCTTTCCTCCGGTTTGCCCCTCACCCTAACCCTCTCCCCGCACGCGGGGAGAGGGGACGTGCCTCGCGATACACAGGTGAAAACGGTAGCGGCGGCGCTTGCCGCGGGTCCCTTCTCCCCGCCTGCGGGGAGAAGGTGCCGGCAGGCGGATGAGGGGCGCCGCGGAAGGGTTGGGCAGGGCCTTGGGAGGATTTTCGCTCTCTCATAATTCTCTCTCATCCATCCGCACCGTGGCCGCCGCCCATCGCCTCGTTGATCAGTTCTTCCGCCGCTGCTTCCGTGAGCAGGAAATCCTGCGCCTCTCCATGCACCGATTCCCGACCGATCTCCAGCATGACGGGCACGGCGAGCGGCGAGATGCGATCGAGCCGGCGGTGGGTGATGTGCCCCTTGATGCGCTTGAGCATGGAACCGAGGCGACCGATATCCAAAAGTCCGGTGGCCGCATCGTTGCGCGTCGCCTCCAGGAGAATGTGGTCCGGCTCGTGCGCGCGCAATACGTCGTAAATGAGGTCGGCGGAGACGGTGATCTGCCGTCCCGTCTTCTCCTTGCCGGGATGGCGCTGTTCTATGAGTCCGGCGATGACAGCGCAATTGCGGAAAGTGCGTTTCAGGAGGAAGGATTCGTCCAGCCATGCCTCCAGATCGTCGCCCAGCATGTCCTCGTCGAAGAGCTGGCCGAGCGACGGCGCACCCGTCCGGAACGCCGCGCCCATGTCGTCGAGCGCCCAGACGGCGAGCGAGTAGTCGGTCGCAACGAATCCGAGCGGCTTCAGTCCGGCGCGGTCGAGACGGCGGGTGAGGAGCATGCCGAGCGTCTGGTGGGCAAGCCTGCCTTCGAAGGCGTAGGCAACCATGTAGTGCCGGCTGCCCCGCGGGAAGGTCTCGATCATGAGTTCGTCGTCGCGCGGAAGCATCGACACGTCCCCCTGCAGCGCCAGCCAGTCCCTGACCTGGTCCGGCAGATGGGCGCGGCGCACCGGATCGGCGAGCATCTTTCTCACCTGCGCTGCGAGATAGGTGGAGAGCGGAAACTTACCGCCGGCATAGCTCGGCACCTTGGGATCGAAGGAGAAGGCCTGCGAAACCAGGCACTCGTTCTCGCGAATGCCTTCGAAGCGCAGCACCTTGCCGGAAAAGAGAAAGGTGTCGCCGGGCGAAAGCATTTCGAGAAAATACTCCTCCACCTTGCCGAGCGACATGCCGCCGCGGCCCAGCGAGCCGCGCTGGTTGCGCTTGACCATGCGCACGTTCAGCATCGGCGACTCGACGATCGTTCCGACGTTGAGGCGATATTGCTGA
The DNA here is from genome assembly GCF_000427465.1 of Sinorhizobium arboris LMG 14919. NCBI lineage: Bacteria > Pseudomonadati > Pseudomonadota > Alphaproteobacteria > Hyphomicrobiales > Rhizobiaceae > Sinorhizobium > Sinorhizobium arboris. The sequence goes on from NZ_ATYB01000014.1 coordinate 258,573, forward strand.
GCCACAAGAGGATTGGATACCCGCCAGAGGCCGTCCTTCGTCTTGCGAATGCGGGCGTAACGCTCATAGGTGCGGAGCGCGTAGCCGCCGGTGGCCACAAGATCGACGGCGCGCTCGAAGGTTTCCCAGGAAAGGCGGGCATAGGGCGCAGCGCCGGTCACCTCTTCGTAGAGCTCCAAAGCATCGAAGGGCTTTGCGCAGGCCATGCCGAGGATATGCTGCGCCAGCACGTCGAGCGCGCCCCTGCCGATCGGCGGCGTGTCCTGAGCGCCTACGTAGTTGGCGTCGAGCGCTGCCTGGCATTCCATCACCTCAAAGCGGTTGGCCGGAACCAGAATGGCACGGCTCGGTTCGTCCATGCGGTGGTTGGCCCGGCCGATGCGCTGCGCAAGCCGGCTTGCTCCCTTCGGCGCTCCGACATGGACGACCAGATCGACGTCGCCCCAGTCGATGCCGAGATCGAGGGTCGACGTGGCGACGACGGCGCGCAGGCGGTTCTCGGCCATCGCCGCCTCGACCTTGCGACGTTGGGCGACATCGAGCGAGCCGTGGTGCAGCGCGATCGGCAGATTGTCGTCATTGATCGTCCAGAGTTCCTGGAACAGCATTTCTGCCTGGCTGCGCGTATTGACGAAAAGCAGCGTGGTGCGGTGCTCCTTGATGGCTGCGTAGACGTCCGGGATTGCATAACGGGCCGAATGCCCGGCCCAGGGCACGTGGTTCTCGGTCCGCAGCATGGAGATATCGGGTTTTGCGCCTCCGGAAACGGTGATCAGCCCCGCATGGTTCTCCCGGTCGGTAAGCTGGACAACCAGCCAGCGCTGCAGATCCATCGGATCAGCGACCGTCGCGGAAAGCCCTGTTGTCTGGAGACGGGGCGCCAGGCGGCGCAGCCGCGCCAGGCCGAGAGAGAGGAGGTGACCTCGCTTCGACATCACCAGCGAGTGCAGCTCGTCCAGCACGACGTAGCGCAGGTCCTTGAAGAAACGCTCAGCCTCGGCATTGGCGAGAAGCAGCGCGAGCTGTTCCGGTGTCGTAAGCAGTATGTCGGGCGGATTGAGCTTCTGCCGTTGCCGCTTGCCCTGCGGCGTGTCGCCGGTGCGGTTCTCGATGCTGACCGGCAGCCCCATCTCGCCGACCGGTTTCATGAGGTTGCGCTCGATGTCGACGGCAAGCGCCTTGAGTGGCGAAATGTAAAGCGTGTGTATGCCGACGAAAGGCGAGCCGGGCGGAATCCGGCCGCGCCGGGTGATGTCGACGAGGGAGGGCAGAAAGCCGGCGAGCGTCTTGCCGGCCCCGGTCGGCGCGATCAGAAGCGTGCTCTCGCCGGCCTCGGCGCGTGACAGAAGTTCGAGCTGATGGGCGCGCGGCCGCCAACCCTTTTCGGCGAACCACCGGAGAAAGGGTGCCGGCAACGTCAGGGCGTCGCTTTCCGGCGACGGAGAATCGATCCTGTCCACGGAGAACAAAGGTAGATCAAAAGCGGCAAAAGAGAAGCCGGCATTGTTTGTGCCGATGCAACGATTGACTCGGAATACGAATCATGGATAAAAGTTATCCATGATAGGAGGCGCAGATGAAACTCGGCGACGGCGTCGAACAGGCCATTCACAGCGTAACGATGTTGAGCTGTCTGCAGCCCGGCAGCACCCTGTCGGCTGCAGCGCTCGCCGAGTTCCATGGGGTCTCGACCAGTTACCTGCTGAAGCATTTGCAGGCGATGTCGGGGGCCGGACTGCTCGAAGCCGTGCCGGGGCCGAAGGGCGGCTACCGGCTGGCGCGCGCAGCGGAGAAGATCACCCTGCTCGACATCGTCCTTGCCGTGGAGGGGCCCGAGCCGGCCTTTCGCTGCAACGAAATCCGCCTTCGCGGTCCCAATCCCTATTCCTGCAAGCCGGTCGCGCCGTGCACGATCAATGTCGCGATGCTCAGGGCAGAGCAGGCCTACCGCGCCGAACTCCGGCGCGTGACCATCGCCGACATCATGTCCGACTTGAGAGCTATCGACCGCGACGGGGCGATCGCGGCGCGAACAAACGGTTTTCTCGCCCACCATGAACGGAAATCGGGCACCGCCGCCTGATGCAGCCCAACACCAATGGAGAAGATGATGCAATCACGTCTGAACTTCGCGAAAGCCGCGCCTGACGCCTACAAAGCGGTCGCCGCGCTCGATGGCTATGTCAAAGGCTCGGGGATCGAGCCTCGCCTCATCCACCTGATCAAGCTGCGTGCATCGCAGATCAACGGCTGCGCTTACTGCGTCGACATGCATACCAAAGAGGCTCGTCACAGCGGCCTCAGCGATCAGTGGATCAATCTCGTCTGTGTCTGGCGCGAATCGCCGCACTTCGACGAGCGCGAGCGGGCCGTTCTCGGTTGGACCGAGGCGCTGACGAAAGTTTCGGAGACGCGTGCACCCGATGACGCCTATGAGGCGCTGAAGGCGCATTTCAACGAAGAGGAAATGACCAAAATCACCGTCGCAATCGGGGCCATCAACGTTTGGAACCGCTTGTGCGTCGGCTTCCGCGCCTTGCCCCCGATCGATGCGCCGGCAAGGGCGGCGTAGCGCGAGAGCGGGATGAAGCTCAGGGCGCTTTACTGCTTCAACGAAGCGCCCTAAAGCGCAATATAACGGTCGGCGCGGTGGTTGATCGCCACGAAAAGGTTGAGGACGACCGCGCCGAGCACCGACCAGATGACGACGGTTGGCGTCGTCACGAAGAATGCGGCCGCGAGAACGATCAGGTCGATCGCGAGTTGCACCAGACCGGCGCGAATGCCGAAGCGCTCCTGCAGATAGATGCCCAATATGCCGACGCCGCCGAGGCTCGCGCGATGGCGGTAGAGCGCCAGGAGACCGTATCCGAGGAGAAGGCCGCCGATGAGAGCGGCCCAGCCCGGATGGATCTGCCCGATCTCGAAAAGACGCGACTGCACGTCGGTCAAGAACGATGTGAGCGCAATGGCGATGAAGGTCTTAAGCGTGAAGGCCGGTCCGAGCCGCTTCAGCGACAGATAGAAGAACGGCAGATTGAGCAGGAAGAAGGTGAGGCCGAAGTTCGCGCCCGTAGCGTAATGCAAAAGAAAAGCGACGCCGGCGGTGCTGCCGGTTAAAAGTCCGGCGCTCGCCAGGAAATAGAGACCGAGGGCGGCGACGAGGCTGCCGGAAAAGACGCCTTGAATGTCCTCCACCGGCGTGTGCCGATTGGGACTTGTGTTCCAGAGACCGAAAACGCTGCCTGCCTGTGCCATGAGTGACCCTCAGATCGTGATGACATCAGTATTGCTGCAGCGCACAAATTATTTCAAGAAAGATATGTAAGCAATGCTGACCTATTCTCTGCCTTGGCGGCGGCTTGCATCACGCCGGCTTGCGGGCGAGGAACAGTATCCCGGCGACGGGCTCGCCGGCGTCCATTCGGATGATCGTGCGCTCGACGGCGATCATGGAAAGGCCGCTTCCGGTGCAAAGGGAGGCGATATAGGCTTCCGGATGCGCGTAGCGCAGCGACGGACGCAGAACGAAGTCCTCGGCCGCGCCGGCGTCCTCGACGGAAAAGGCGAAGAGCCCGCCCGGCGCGAGCAGGCGATCGGCAATGACGAAGACGCTGTCGAGACTGCCGAGATACATCAGCACGTCAGCCGCGCTGACGAGATCGGCACGCCGATGTTCCAGCTCGCCGAACACGCCGGAATCCTCCGCAGCCAATGAAAGGTCCGCCTGGGCGAGCCTGTCATAGACATGCTTCGCCTCGGCTTTGGCGAGCATATTGGCGGAAAGATCGAAGCCCTCGAGGAAATCGGCGCGCTCTCGGATACGTTCGCCGAAGAGTCCGGTGCCGCAACCGAGATCGGTGACGTGGCGAAATCGCCCGCTTCCGTTCACGCGGTCGATCAAAGCCGCAAGCTTTTCCGGAACGCTGTAGTCGAGCTTTTCGACCAGTGCATGGTCGAAGCGGTCGGCATAGTCGTCGAAAAGGCGCTCGACATAGAGGCTCGGGGGCTGCTTGGGCGTCCCGGTCGCGCCGAGCAAAGCGAGCCTGAGGCTGGCGCCGAAAATGTCTTCCGGATTGAGACGAAGCGTATTGCGCAGCGCGCCGACGGCTGCCTCTATTCGGCCCGATTTCTCCTCATAGTCCGCCAGCCGGAACCAGCCTGCCGCCCAATCGGGGACAAGCTCCAGAGCCTGGGCCATGAGTTCCGCCGCACCTGGCGTATCGCCCGCTTCGGCGAGCATCTTCGCGTAGTCGGCGCGGCGGTCGGCGAGCAGGTCGCCAGAGGAGAGCTGGTTGAAGGTCATGGAGATGCGGCTTGGTTGCGATGGACGCTTCTGACGCCGGCCAAGGCAAAATACAAGCGGATTCTGGAAGCGGTATCTCGGACCGTCATGCCTTGCACGGTGGGGAATGGCGGCTTATGTGAAGGGAAACAGGAGAAGTTCTCGCCGATGTCGGACGGAATAAACAAGTTTCTGGGAGACTCGCCGCTACGCGTGCTCGTCAAGCTTCTGGTGGTGTCGATCCTGGTCGGCTTCGTAATGACGGTCTTCGACTGGTATCCGGCCGACATCTACTACGGTATCCGCAATTTCCTCCTGGACCTCTGGCGGACCGGTTTCGCGGCTCTCGGACGGGTGGGCGACTACCTGCTTCTCGGCGCGGTCGTCGTCGTTCCTCTCTTCATCATTCTGCGTCTCTTCAGCTATCGACGGTAAGCATGCACGACCAGATCTTTGTCGCCCGCAGACGGCTGTTTCTGCGTGCCGGTGCCGTGGTTTCCCTCAGTGTGATCGCCGGCTGCACCACCTCGAACATCCTCTCTCCGGACAGCGGTACGGGCAGCGACCAGACCGACGCGACGCTCGGCTACGTCAATGCGCTGCGCAACGGCAGGGGCCTTCCCACGCTCGCTCGCGATCCGGTCGCTTCCGTTGCGGCGATGCATCAGGCGGCACGGATGGCGAGCGCGGGCAAGATGCGGCACAATATCGGGTGGCGGGATAGTTTCCATGATCGGATGAAGGGGCAGGGCGTCACGCTGCCGGCCGCCGAGAACATCGCGGTAGGCCAGGAGGACGCCGCGCGCGCCTACGACGCCTGGTTCAATTCTCCGAAGCATCTTGAGAACATGCTCGGCAATTACCGGGGGCTTGGCGTCGCCGTGGCGCAGAATTCCGCTTCCGGAAACCGACCCTATTGGGCCATGGTGCTTTGCAGCTGAGCTGATTCCCGGGTGACCTACGGAATCGGACCGTAGGGACAGGATCATGACGGCCACGGAAAGCCTCGAGCGCGACACGGACAATCCAGAAGCCGGACCTTTCCTGGTCACCAACCGGCTGATCTTCTCGATCGCGCTGCCGATGACGCTCGGCTTTCTCACGACGCCGCTGCTCGGCCTCGTCGACACGGCCGTCGTCGGCCGGTTCGGCCGGGCGGAGCTGCTCGCGGGCCTCGCGGTCGGCGCGGTGATGTTCGACCTCATCTTCACCACCTTCAACTTCCTGCGGGCCGCAACCACGGGTCTGGTCGCACAGGCCTATGGACGCGGCGACCGGCGCGAGCAGCAGGCGGTCTTCTGGCGTTCGCTCATGATCGCGCTGGTCACCGGCGCCGCCATCGTGCTCATATCGCCCATCCTGCTTTCCGCCGGCCTCTGGCTTATGGGTCCCGGTCCGGAAGTTGCGGAGGTGACGCGCACCTATTTCCTCTGTCGCATCCTCTCCGGCCCGGCCGCCCTGGCCAACTACACCATCCTCGGATTCGTGCTCGGGCGCGGCGAGGGCACGCTCGGCCTGATGCTGCAGACCCTGATCAACGGAACCAACATTACGCTTTCGATCCTGCTCGGCCTCGTTCTGGGCTGGGGCGTCGCCGGCGTGGCGATCGGCACGGTGGCGGGGGAGGTGATCGGCGCAGTTGCGGGTTTCGCAGTCGTCTATGGCCGCTTCGACAAGAGGGACGCGCCCGGCTGGGCGCTGATCTTTGCCGGCGACCGCCTCAAGAAATTGTTCGGCCTCAACCGCGACATCATGATCCGCTCATTCGCCCTTTTGGCCGCCTTCACGCTCGTGACCCGGATCGGCACGTCCTTTGGTCCCGTGACGCTTGCGGCAAATGCGGTGCTGATGACGATCTTCCTTGTGGCCGGCTATTATCTCGACGGGCTCGCCACAGCGGCCGAGCAACTGACGGGCCGGTCGATCGGCGCCGCTTACCGCCCCGCTTTCGACCGGGTTCTGCGGATGACTGCGCTTTGGTCGCTCGGCCTCGCCGCACTGACCACCCTCGCTCTGCTCGCCTTCGGCAATGCCGTGGTGGACATGCTCACCACGGCGCCGGATGTGCGCGCGCTCGCTTATGGATACATGCCATGGGCGGCAGTGACGGCGCTGACCGGTGCGCTTGCCTTCCTCATGGACGGAGTCTTCATCGGTGCCGGCTGGTCGCGCGACATGCGCAACATGATGCTGGCCGCCTTCATCGGATACGTGGCGGCGCTTGCCGTGCTCGTCCCCGCCTTCGGCAATCACGGTCTCTGGGCCGGGCTCAACCTGTTCCTGCTGATGCGCGGCGCTTTCCTGCTGATGATGATTCCGCGCCGGGCGGCTCAGACGTTCCGCCCGATCCAGTAATCGGTCCGGCTGTCGCGGATGTCGCGGATCGAGGCAAGCTTCTCGCGATCGCACAGCGCCGAGAGGCCGCGCACGATCCGGCCCGGCAGTCCCAGACCCTCATAGACCATGCAGGAGTAGAGCTGGACGAGATCGGCTCCGGCGCGGATCTTTTCCGCAGCGGTTTCCGCCGAACTGACGCCGCCGACGCCGATGATCGCCAAATCCGGCCCCACACGCTTGCGCATCCGCGCAAGCACCGCCGTCGATTTATCGAAGAGCGGCTTTCCGGAAAGCCCGCCGGCCTCGTTGGCCTGCCTCCGGTCCTTCAGACCCTCGCGCGAGAGCGTCGTGTTGGAAACGATCAGTCCGTCGAGATCATGCGCCAGCACCTCCGCTGCGATGTCGTCCATGCCCTCCTCGGTCAGGTCCGGAGCGATCTTGAGGAAGACCGGAACCCGTCGCCCGCTTTTCCCCGTTTCGTCGTCCCGGGCGGCAAGCACGGCCGAAAGCAGCGCCGAAAGGCTCTCGCGCGCCTGCAGGTCGCGCAGGCCCGGCGTGTTGGGGGAGGAGATGTTGGCGGTGAAATAGCGCGCGACCGGGTAGAAGGTGCGGATGCCTGTCACATAGTCGGCGATCCGGTCGGCGCTGTCCTTGTTGGCGCCGATATTGACGCCGATCAGCGCCTCGCGCGAGCAGCCCTTGAGCCGCGCCAGCGCCGCCCCGTGGCCCTCGTTGTTGAAGCCGAGCCGGTTGATCACCGCCTGGTCCTCGACGAGCCGGAAGAGCCGCGGCTTGTCGTTGCCCGGCTGCGGCCTCGGCGTCACCGTGCCGATCTCCGTAAAGCCGAAGCCGGCCTTCAGCAGCGCTTCCGGGACTTCGGCATTCTTGTCGTAACCGGCGGCCATGCCGACCGGATTGCGAAAAGTGAGGCCCGCCACGGTTTGCTCGAGCCGGGGATCAGCCGGTGCGGCGCAGTTCGGTAGCAGACCGCTCTTCAGCGCCTTGATCGAAAGGCCGTGCGCCGCTTCCGGTTCGAAGAGGAAGAGGCCGCGCCGGGCGAGGTGCTCCAGCCGGCCGATCATGGCGCAAGCTCGGGGAAGCTGTGCTGCCCGTCCGGCCGCAGAGGCAGGGGTTTCTCCCACAGCACGGCTTTAAGCGGCAGCGGAGCGTAAAGATGTGGAAACAGCGCGCCGCCGCGCGAGGGTTCGTAGACGAGTTTGTCGCCCAGCGCGTTCGCGTCGACCGCGACGAGCAGCAGGTCTTCCTGCCCTTCGAAGTGCCGGGCGGCCGTTTCGACGACCTGGTCCCGGGTCGAAAAATGAATGAAGCCGTCGGCGAGATCGACCGGCGCGCCGGCGAACCGGCCGGTCCGTCGCGCTTCCTGCCATAGAAGTGCCGGAACGATCTTGTATATGGTAGCGTTCATCTTTGTTCGCTTATCCGTCGTGAGCATGAGTGATGGCCTTGCCGCAAATATCGGCTCCTGTCCACCGCACAGCATGAGATCGAAGCGGATTTTCCGTGCGCATTCAACGGAGAGAACGTCATGAGACAGGCAGTAGCAACACTCGTGGTCGGATTGGGCTTCGGTCTGACCGTCCCGGCGGCTGCGCAGGAAGCCTCGCCCGGCCGCTACAGCATGCAGAAGTCGGAGACCGGATTCGCCCGGCTCGACACCGCGACCGGCGAGGTCACCTTGTGCCGGGAAAAGGGCGGGGAGCTCGTTTGCAGGATGGCCGCGGATGAACGCGCCGCCTTCGAGCGCGAACTCGATCTTCTCGCCAGCCGCGTCGAAGCGCTGGAAAAGGCGGTGGAAAGCGGCGAAACCGCCGCCAAACCGGCACTTCCCGACGATGAAGAGATTGACCGGGCAATGAGCATCATGGAAAGAATGATGCGCAAGTTCATGGGGATCGTGAAGGAATTCGAGGACAAGGGGAGCGATTCCGCCGGCGAGGGCGAGAATCCGCCGCAGAAGACCTGAAAACGAAGTCCATGGCGTGTTGGAGGACGCGCGTCGCGCATGTTTCCCTGAAACAGGGATCATTTGGGGATAAGGTGATGCGGCAGATCCGCAGCGCAGAGGCTGCGAGATCGCAGCCGAGGCTCTTGGGAGGGAGCGTCATCATGCCGGAAATGACCATCATCATCGCCGACGACCACCCGCTTTTCCGTGGCGCGATGCGCCAGGCGCTGAGCGGCATGTCGGGCACGCAGGCCATTGTCGAGGCTGGAGATTTCGACGCTGCGCGCAGGGCTGCGGCCGGGAACCCGGACGCCGATCTGATGCTGCTCGACCTGACAATGCCCGGCGTCAGCGGACTTTCGGGGCTGATCGCCTTGCGAGCCGAGTTTCCCAGCCTGCCCGTCATGATCGTCTCGGCGCATGACGATCCTGCAACCATACACCGGGCGCTCGACCTGGGCGCGGCCGGATTCCTGTCCAAATCCGCCGGTATCGAGGAAATCCGCGAGGGCATCGCAAAGGTGATGGCCGGCGAGGTGTTCGTCCCGGCCGGTTACGACCAGAACCAGGAATACGAGCCGGAGGTCGCCGACCTTCTGCATCGGCTGCAGACGCTGACGCCACAGCAGTCGCGCGTCCTCTCCATGCTCGCCGAGGGTCTGCTCAACAAGCAGATCGCTTACGAGCTCGGCGTGTCGGAGGCGACGATCAAGGCGCATGTCTCGGCGATCCTCCTCAAGCTCAACGTCGACAGCCGCACCCAGGCGGTGATCCAACTATCGAAGCTCGGGTCCGTTGCGGCGGCTTGAGGCGGCGGCTCCTGAGATTTACGATTTTTGCCCCTCATCCCGCTGCCGCGACCTTCTCCCCGTTAAACGGGGAGAAGGGACGTGCGGCGCTGTCCTGCCGCCTCGCAGACGGTGAGATTGCGCCGGGAGTTCGCAGCTTGTCCCTTCGCCCCGCCTGTGGGGAGAAGGTGGCCGGCAGGCCGGATGAGGGGCAATCCCGAGCGGTAAGCCACTCTACTCCGCCGCTGCCCGTCCCGCCGCGGCGAGCTGGGTGAGCCAGGCCCGGAGCGCCGCCGGGCGTACGGGTTTGTGCTGCAGCGAGACGCCGTCCCGTTCAGCGGCGCCGCGCACTTCAGGCGAGCGGTCGGCCGTCACCATGAGGGCGGGGATACTCTCCTGCCACAGATCCCGGATTGCGGCGATCGCCTCGACACCGGTGCCGTCGCCGAGATGATAATCGGCGACGATCGCGTCGGGTCGCGCGCTCAGCCTGCCGGGCGCCATTTCGATGCAGGCGGCAACCGACTCGGCGGTCGTTACCACACAGCCCCAGCCGCCGAGCAGGAGGGCCATGCCTTCGAGTATTTTCGGCTCGTTGTCGATGCAGATGACGTTGAGCCCGGCCAAGACCTCGCTTGCTTTCGCCGCTCCGACCGGTTGCTGTTTCACCCTGGCGCCGGAGCTCGTGTCGAGCGGCACGGCGACCTTGAAGCCGGTGCCTTTCCCCGGCGTCGATTGCAGGCCGACAGGATGATTGAGAACGCGCGAGATGCGATCGACGATGGAGAGGCCGAGGCCAAGGCCCGAGGCCGTTCGGGCACCTTCGTCGAGACGGGCGAACTCCTTGAAGACCGTGCGGAACTTCGATGACGGAATGCCGATGCCGGAATCGAGAACCTCGATCGTCGCCGTCTGCCCGCGCCGGCGCACGCCGACCAGCACCTTGCCCTGCAGGGTGTATTTTATGGCGTTCGACACGAGGTTCTGGACGACACGCCGGAGCAGGTTCGGATCGCTGCGCACTGCAATCGACGTCCGCATCACGACGAGTTCGATGTTCTTCGCCCGCGCCATCGGTGCGAAATCCGTCTCGATCCGCCTGAGCAATTCGTCGAGCGGCACGGATTGCAGGCGCGGCTTCATCGCACCGGTGTCGAGCCGCGAAATGTCGAGCACTGCCCCGAGGATGGCCTCTACAGATTCGAGCGACGAATCGATGTTCTGCACCAGCGCCCTGTTGTCGGAATCACCGAGGCGCTCGACCAGCGAGGAGGAGTAGAGCCGTGCCGCGTTCAAGGGCTGCAGGATGTCGTGGCCGGCCGCGGCGAAGAAGCGGGTCTTGCCGATATTCGCCTCCTCGGCGGCCGCTCTTGCCTCGCCCAGTTCGCGGTTGACGCGTGTGAGTTCTCCCGTCCGCTCGGCCACGCGCAATTCCAGCGTTTCGTTCGCCTGCTTGAGCGCCATGTCGGCGGCGACGCGCTGGGTTATGTCGGTGTAGGTCGTGACGATGCCCTTGTCGGGCATGGCATTGGTTCTGACTTCGATGATGCGTGCGCCGCCCGCCAGTTCGAGCAGGAATGGTTTGTCGAGCGTCAGGAAATTGGCGATCAGCGCCTTTTCCTCTTCCTTGCGGACATCTCCGCGGCGGGCAAGGATCGCGACGATGTCTGCGAGCGGAAAGCCCACCTGTCCGGCCGCCTCCGGGAGGTCCATGAGTTCGCGGAAACGCCGGTTCCAGATGATGAGATTGTTGGCATTGTCGAAAACGGCAATGCCCTGGTCCATCTGCGAGAGCGCCGTATGCAGCATGTCCTGGTTGTATTGGAGCGCTTCGCTTGCCTGGTCGAGCAGCCAGGCGGTGTCGGAGGAGGTGTCGTCCATGCGCTGCAGGACAAGTGAAAGGACGAGGCGAGCGGAGGACGAGCCGATGGCGCTACCGAGCAATTGTTCCGAAAAGTGGACAAGCGCCATGTCGGCGGAAGCGTTGTCGTCGAGCCAGCGGCCGGACTGCTGCTCGTAGCTATGGAAGGAGCGCTGCATGCGCTCCTCGCCCATGTAGCGGCCGATCGTCGTCTTGAGGTCGCGCACCGTAACCTTGGTCTTGCGCCCGCGGAATGTCCGTTCGGTGCGTGAGCGGCGGGTGATGAACACGCCCGCCTGGAAGCGCTCCAGGGGTTTCGGGGCCCGCGTCAGCGAACCCACGACATAGGCGGCGACATTGACGAGGATGCTGAGAGCCGTCGCATTCACCAGCGGGTCGGACTGCGCGCCGGAGAAGAGATCGGTGAAGGGCAGGAGGAAGCTGAGCACCGTGGAGGCGATGTGGGAATTGTCCGGCCCTCCGAGGCTCGGCAGGAAGAGGACATAGGCCCAGACGAGAAAGCCGCCGACCATCCCCGCAATCGCGCCGCGGGCATTGGCCTGCCGCCAGACGAGACCGCCGAGGAGCGCCGGCGCCATCTGTGCGATTGCGGCGAAGGAGAGCAGTCCGAGCGAGGCAAGCCCGGCGCTGATATCGGCCGCGCGATAATAGCCGTAACCGAGGAAGAGAACGACGAAGATCGCCGTACGGCGGATGTTGAGGAGCGTGCCGGCCATGTCCTCCTGGAGAGAGCCGCGGGTGCCGAGCCTGCGGCGCAGGAACACCGGCATGACGATGTCGTTCGAGACCATGATCGAGAGCGCGACCGAAGCGACGATGACCATGGCGGTCGCCGCCGAAAAGCCTCCGATAAACGTGAAGAGCGTGACGAGCGGCACGTCGCCGGCAAGCGGCAGCGCCAGCAGATAGAGATCCGCATTGCCGGAGCCGGAGAAGGTAAGAATGCCGGCGATCGCGATCGGCAGGACGAAGGCATTGATCGCGATCAGATAGAGGGGGAAGAGGATGCCGGCCGTGCGCAGTTCGTTGTCGGTGCGGTTTTCCACGACCGTTACATGGAACTGCCGAGGAAGCATGATGATGCCGAAGGCGGAAAGCGCGATCATCAGAATCCAGCGCGCGACCGGCGTCTGGTATTCGAGCGCGGCGAGCACGGTGGGGCTTTGCTGCGCTTCGGCCCATAGATTTGCAGGCCCGCCGAACAGGATGAAGACGACATAGACGCCCACCGTGAGCATTGCCACGAGCTTGACGACCGATTCCATCGCGATCGCGAGGATCAGTCCGTCCTGGTGTTCCGTCGCATCCGTGTGGCGCGTACCGAAGACGATCGCGAAACAGGCGAGAAAGAGCGTGACCAGCAGCGGCAGATCGACGAAGTTCTCGCCCGAACCTATGCCGTAGTCGCTGGTGTCGATCATTGTGGCGACCGAACTCGACACTGCCTTGAGCTGCAGGGCGATATAGGGAATGGCACCGACCAGTGAAATCAGCGCAACGATCGCCGCAACGGCCGGGTTCTTGCCGTAGCGCGCAGCCACGAAATCGGCGACGGAGGTGAGCTTCTCGGTCTTGGCGAGCCGGACGATGCGGCGGATCAGCGGCATTCCGAGCGTGAACATCAGAATAGGGCCGATGTAGATGCCGGTGAATTCGAGGCCGCGCCCGGCCGCAAGACCGACGCCGCCGAAATAGGTCCAGGAGGTGCAGTAGATCGCAAGGCTCAGCGCATAGACGAGCGGTCTGCCCTTCTCGGCAATCTTGTTTCGTCTGGCTCGCCGGTCGCCATAGCTTGCAACTGCGAATAGCAGCAGCAGATAGGCGAAGGCTGAGGCGAAAATGACCGAACCCGAAAGCATGCCTCACTCCTCCGCGGCCAGCATAGGACAAGTCCATTTGCTTGGAAATCGGCCCGTGTATCAGTCTTAAGTTCAAGACAACTCGCCGATAACCGCAGAGCTTGACCAAATGCAAGGAGTGCGATTTCCTCACGCGGGGCTTTGGTCTAGAGTCCTACCGGCGGTTGCCTCGCAGGACAGGTGCGTGCGGTCGTTCGGAGGATATCCACGGAGAGAGGCATGCTGAACGAATTCAAGGAGTTTATCGCCCGCGGCAACGTCATGGACCTTGCGGTCGGCGTAATCATCGGTGCGGCCTTTGGCAAGATTGTCGATTCGGTCGTCAACGATCTCGTCATGCCGATCGTCGGAGCGATCACGGGCGGCGGCTTCGACTTCTCCAACTATTTCCTGCCGCTTTCAGCCAATGTCACTGCACCGACGCTCGCGGCCGCACGCGAACAGGGCGCGGTCTTTGCCTACGGCAATTTCATCACGGTGCTCATCAACTTCCTGATTCTCGCCTGGATCATCTTTCTGCTGATCAAGCTGGTGAATCGCGCGCGTGCCTCGGTCGAAAGGCAAAAGGCGCCGGAGCCGGCAGCACCTCCGCCGCAGGACATCCTGCTTCTCTCTGAAATTCGCGATCTTCTGAAGCAGCGCGCCTGAGGCAAGCCCTTCAGAGGCCCGTCCCGGGCCGTCGAAGCATCACAGAATTCGATAAACAGGTAAGAGAAATTCGCGTGATCGCAGACGCCAAAGCGTCTAGAAACGGCAGGCAATCAGGAGCCTGCCGATGACGATCATGACCAGCCTCAGCCCCCGCGCGACGGCAGCACCCGAAAGCGGCATCGTCGAAGTCGTCAACTATGCGCGTGAGCGTGAAGGACTGATCCCGCTCTGGGTCGGCGAGGGCGATCTGCCGACGCCGGATTTCGTAAGCCGCACCGCGGCCGACGCGCTGACGGGCGGCGAGACTTTCTACACCTGGCAGCGCGGCATCCCGCCGCTGCGCGAGGCACTGGTCCGCTATTATCAGCGCCGGTTCCGGAAGGCGCTTCCGCCTGAGAACTTCTATGTTACCGGTTCGGGAATGCAGGCGATCAAGCTTGCGATCGAGGCGGTAGCCTCTCCCGGCGACGAGGTGGTCCTGCTCTCGCCGGCCTGGCCGAATTTCGCGGCCGCTGCGGAACTCTCCGGCGTTCGCCCGGTTGCGGTGCCGCTACGCTTCGAAGGCGGCAAATGGCAGCTCGATCCCGAGCGTCTTCAGGCGGCGATCGGAGGGAGGACGCGGGCGCTTTTCATCAACACGCCGTCCAACCCGACCGGCTGGACCGCCAGCCATGACGATCTCAAGGCCATTCTGGCGCTCGCGCGCAAGCATGGGCTCTGGATCATCGCCGACGAGATCTACGCGCTCTACTATTATCTCAGCGGCCGGGCGCCGTCCTTCCTCGACGTGATGGAGGAGGATGACCGCATCCTCCTCGTCAATTCCTTCTCCAAGAACTGGTCCATGACCGGTTGGCGCGTCGGATGGATCGTGGCTCCGCCGGCAATGGGGCAGGTGCTTGAGAATCTGATCCAGTATTCGACGTCCGGCGTCGCACAATTCATGCAGCGCGGGGCAGTCGTCGCGCTCGACGAGGGCGACGGCTTCGTCGACGAGAATATCGCCAAGGCGAAGCGCAATCGCGATACGCTGTGCGACGCTCTGATCGCGACTAACCGCGTCGAAACTCTGAAGCCCGATGGGGCGCTCTACGCCTTCCTGAAGATCGACGGCGTCAAGGACTCGCGGGCCGCGGCGCTCGACATCGTCGACCGGACCGGCGTCGGCCTGGCGCCCGGGACGGCCTTCGGCGAGGGCGGAGCGCCTTTCATGCGCGCCTGCTTCCTGCGCGATCCGAACCAGATCGCTGAGGCCGCGGAGCGTTTGCAGCGCTATATTCTCGGCCGCTGATACGACGGGATGAGGCCGATCGTTAAAATCCGAACGACCGGTGTGGCGCACCCTTAACCACACAACCGAGAATAGGCGCTGCCGGCCGGCGAATGGCGCCGCGATTTACGTTTCTGAAGGCGGCGCCCGTCTTTTCTGATCCTGGGTACGCAGGGACAGGGGACGGGAAATGGCCGTATTGGTGACAGGTGGGGCAGGCTATATCGGCAGTCACATGGTATGGTCGCTACTCGACGGCGGCGAAGCCGTGGTGGTGCTCGACCATCTGTCGACCGGGTTTCGCTGGGCGGTTGCGCCGGAGGCGCGCTTTTACTTCGGCGATGTCGGCGACCGGGCGCTGCTCGAAAGGGTCTTTGCCGAGAACGACATCGACTCGGTCGTTCATTTCGCGGGATCGGCTGTCGTACCGGAATCGGTCGCCAATCCGCTTCGTTACTATGAGAATAACACGGCCAATACCCGCACCCTCATTGCGGCATCCATCGAGGCCGGCATTCGCCGTTTCGTCTTTTCCTCGACCGCTGCCGTCTACGGAACCCAGGACACGCCCGATCCGGTCAGGGAGACGGCCACCCTGAGGCCGCAGAGTCCTTACGGCCGCTCCAAGCTGATGTCGGAGATGATGCTGCAGGATGCCGCGGCCGCGCATGATTTCAGCTTCGTCGCACTACGCTATTTCAATGTGGCCGGGGCCGATCCGCTTGGTCGTGCCGGCCAGTCGACATTCGGAGCCACGCATCTGATCAAGGTCGCCTGCGAGGCGGCGCTCGGGAGGCGCCGCAAGGTTGATGTGTTCGGCACGGACTATCCGACGGCGGACGGTACCGGCGTTCGCGATTATATCCATGTGAGCGACCTCGTGTCGGCACATAGGAGCGCGCTCGCCTATCTGCGGACCGGCGGTGAGCCGCTCGTCGCGAATTGCGGCTACGGCCACGGTTTCTCGGTGCTGCAGGTACTCGATACGGTGCGCCAGATTTCCGGTCGGGATTTCACCGTCGACTATGCGCCCCGGCGTCCGGGCGATCCGGCGCAGGTGGTCGCCGACCCCTCAGTCGCCCGCCTGAAGCTCGATTGGGTGCCGACGCATGTCAGCCTCGAGCATATCGTCCAGAGCGCCTTCGACTGGGAGAACCACCTCAGCCGCAAGAACAGCTACGACGAGAATCAGGACGAGCGGCTGATCGCCAATGGCTAGATCACGACGATTTCAGGGCCGATGGACCTGAAATCATGAACAGGCCTCGTCCTCTCCGAGCAGCTTGCGCTCATGTGCAATGGCATGCGCGATGAGCTGCGCCCAGAGTTGTTCGTAGAAGTCCGGCTCGATGCCGAGCTCGGCCGCGTTGCGCCGCGCGTTCTCTTTGACCTCCGCCACCCGAGCCGGGATGTCCGCCTTCAGGTTCAGTGGCCGCTTGATCTCCGCGGCACGCTCGATATAGCTCCAACGCTCGGCAAAGAGCGTCATCAAAGCGCGGTCGAGGCGGTCGATTTCCACACGTATATCGGCCATCGTCGTGCATTCTGCGGGTGTTTTCTGCATGTCGGCTCCTCGCGGAGCGGAGGCCGCCCCATTTGATCGCGCCGAACTGCTAGCAAAGGGGACGACGGCTGAGAAGGGGTTAAACCGACGCAGCAGAGTCCGGTCAGGCGGCGACGAAGCTTTTAGCCGCCGAGAGCGAGCTTGATCGCAAGGCCGACGATGCCGACCGCGGCGACGCCGGCGGCCCAGAGAGCCGCGAACCAGAGAAGCTTGCGGGCAGTGCCGTTAGAGCGGGTCAATGGTAGCCCTCCTCCGGATCGACCTTGCCGCGGAAAACCCAGTACGCATAGGCGGTATAGGCGAGAATCATCGGCACCAGCACAAGCGCGCCGACGAGCAGGAAGGCAAGGCTCTCGTCCGGCGCGGCGGCGTCCCAGATCGTCAGCGACGGCGGGACCATAAAGGGAAAGAAGCTGATGCCGATGCCGATATAGCCGAGCACGAAAAGGCCGAGCGCGGCGACGAAGGGCTGCACGTCATGCCGGTCGCGAATGCCTTTGAGGAGGAGGTAAAGGCAGCCGAGGACGAGCAGCGGCACGACGACGCTGAAGATCGCCGTCGGCCAGCCGAACCAGCGCTCCAGGTAGACCGGCTCGAGAAACGGTGTCCAGAGACTGACGATACCCATTGCCGCGACCGTGGCGAGAGCCGTTCGAAGCGCGATGCCGCGCGCGCGCTCGGCGAGCTCGCCGCGGGTCTTCATCACCAGCCAGGTCGCTCCGAGAAGCGCATAGCCGATCACGATCGCCAGCCCCGTCACGATTGAAAACGGCGTCAGCCAGTCCCACCAGCCGCCGGCATAGGCCCGGTTTTCGACCGGGATGCCCTGCACGAGGGCGCCGAGCGCCAGTCCTTGCGCGAAGGCGGCGAGCATCGAGCCGCCCGCAAAGGCCCAGTTCCACAGGAATTCGCCTCGCTGCGTGCGCCAGCGGTACTCGAAAGCCACGCCGCGGAAGATGAGGCCGATCAGCATCGCGACGATGGGCGCGTAAAGCGCGGGCAGAACAGTCGCATAGGCGAGCGGGAACACGGCGAGCAGCCCTCCGCCGCCGAGCACGAGCCAGGTTTCGTTACCGTCCCATACGGGGGCCACGGAGTTCATCATCACGTCGCGGTCATGCTTCTCACGGAAGAACGGAAACAATATCCCGACGCCGAGGTCGAAACCGTCCAGAACGACATAGGCAAGCACCGCAAAAGCGATGATCGCGGCCCAGATCAGCGGCAGATCAATGGCCATGACGGCCTCCCTGGTTGGCGGTTGCCGGCCCGGGCGTGACGCCGGCCGTGCGCAACGGTCCCTCGTCGAGTTCGGGCATCGTATCGCGCGGCAGGCGCGCCATCAGCCGCAGGATATAGAAAGTGCCGGCGCCGAAAACGAGGAAATAGACGATGATGAAGGCGACGAGCGAGGCGCCGACAGCCGGCGCTGCGATCGGGGAAATCGAGTCCGCCGTCAAAAGGTGCCCATAGATCGTGTAGGGCTGCCGTCCGACCTCCGTGGTGATCCAGCCGGCAAGCACCGCCACGAACCCCGCCGGGCCCATGAACACCGCCGCGCGGTGGAGCGCGGCACTCGTGTCGAGCGTGCCGCGCAGCCGACACCAGAGGCTCCAGAGACCGAGACCGAGCATGGCGAAGCCGATCGCCACCATCACGCGGAACGACCAGAAGACGATGGCGACTGGCGGGTGCCGCTCCTCGGGTATGGTGTCGAGACCGGCAAGCGGCGCATCGAGCGCGTGTTTCAGGATCAGGCTCGAAAGTTTTGGGATCTCTAGCGCGTAGTCGACGCGCTTCTCGGCGGAGTTAGGCAAGCCGAAGAGGATCAGCGGCGCCCCGTCGGGATGACTTTGATAATGCCCTTCCATAGCCATCACCTTTGCCGGCTGATGCTCGAGCGTGTTGAGGCCGTGCTGGTCGCCCGCGAAGATCTGAATCGGCGCGACGATCGCCGCCATCCACATGGCCATCGAGAACATCGTGCGGGCGCGGCGCGGTGCGGTCTTGCGCAGGAGGTGCCACGCCCCGCAGGCGCCGACGACGAAGGCCGTCGTCAGATAGGCGGCGAGCACCATGTGCACCAGCCTGTAGGGAAAGGACGGGTTGAAGATCACGGCCCACCAGTCTTCTGGAATGAATTGCCCGGCCTCGTTTACGGAGAAGCCGGCGGGCGTCTGCATCCAGGAGTTCACGGCAAGGATCCAGGTGGCCGAGATCAGGGTGCCGAGCGCGACCATCGCGGTTGCGAAAAAATGCAGCCTCGGACCGACGCGATTGAGGCCGAAAAGCATGACGCCGAGAAAGCCCGCTTCCAGGAAGAAGGCCGTCAGCACCTCATAGCCCATCAGCGGCCCGATCACCGGCCCGGCCTTGTCGGAAAACACGCTCCAGTTGGTGCCGAACTGGTAGGACATGACGATGCCGGAGACGACGCCCATGCCGAAAGCGACTGCGAAGATCGTCTTCCAGAAATTGAAGAGCTCCAGATAGACCGCGTCTTTTTTCCAGAGCCAGAGCGCTTCGAGAACGGCCAGATAGCTGGCGAGCCCGATGGAGAAGGCGGGGAAGATGATGTGGAAGGAGACGGTGAAGGCGAACTGAATGCGAGCAAGGACAGTTGCGTCAAAAGCTTCGAACACGGCGCTGATCCTTTCAGACGGAAGCCGCAAGCTCAGACGCGAAGGGCGTCCGATATCTGCGATCTGCATCGTGTGATTGAATCTGACGCAATATCGCCAAAGGTCAATGACGGTCGGATCGCCACGTTGTCACACTGCGGCAATCGTTCGCGCGCGGCATTTTGCACCGCCTTGCAGATCGAAGCTGCCGGCGCCCCGTCCCCAACTTCCCCATTCCTATGCTTGTCCCAGCCAGTCCAAGTTCTTGGACTAAAAAGCCTTTCCCCGGCCGTCCGCAACCTCACCGACGCGCGAGGTAGGCCTCGGCGAGTTCTGTCCAGAAGGCAGCGCCGATCGGCAGCAGATCGTCGTTGAAATTATAGCCGGGGTGGTGGAGCGATTTTTCCTCGCCCGTCACGCGCGAGCCCAGGAAGAAATAGCTGCCGGGCCTTTCCTTCAGCATATAGGCGAAGTCCTCGCTTCCCATGAACGGCCGGGCGAGATCGACGACCTTCTCGGCACCGGCAAACCGAATAGCGGCCTCGCGGAGAAAATCCGTCTCCGCCTTGTGGTTGATCGTCGCGTCGTAGCTTCGCTCGTAATCGACGGTTGCACGCATGCCGAAGCTTGCGGCCTGGACCTCGGCGATCATCCGGATACGGCGTTCCAGCTCATCCCGAACGGCCGGGTCGAAGGAGCGTATGCCGACGACAATCTCTGCACGCTCGGGGATGATGTTGCTCGCGGAGCCGGCGTGGAACGCGCCGACGGTTACGACGGAGGGATCCATCGGATGGATGTTGCGTGCGACGATGGTTTGCAGCGCCATGACGATGCTGGCGCCGCAGACGATCGGATCGGCCGTCGCCTGCGGCTCGGCGCCGTGGCCGCCGAGGCCGTGGACGGTGATCCGCGCCTCGTCGACCGCCGCCATGATCGGACCTTCGCGCAGCGCGAACTGGCCGAAGGGCAGGTTCGGTTCGTTGTGAAGCGCGAAGACGGCGTCGCAGGGAAATCTGTCGAAGAGACCCTCGTCGACCATGATCTTCGCGCCGCCGGCATTCTCCTCCGCCGGCTGGAAAATCAGGTGGATCGTGCCGTCGAAATTCTTCCGTTCGGCGAGCGCCCGGGCCGCGCCGAGCAGCATCGCCGTATGGCCGTCATGACCGCAGGCATGCATCAGGCCCGGCTTCGTGCTTGCATAGGCGACCCCGGTTTCCTCCTGGATCGGCAGCGCATCGATATCGGCGCGGATGCCGATCGAGCGCGACCCGGTGCCATTCCGCAGCGTACCGACCACGCCCGTTTTCGCGATGCCCGTCGTCACCTGGTATCCGAGCGCTTCCAAGTGGTGCGCGATGAAGGCGGATGTCCGCGTTTCTTCGAGCCCGAGCTCGGGATGGGCATGCAGATCGCGCCGGATGGCGACGAGTTCCGGCATGGCATTGTCGATGACGGCGGAAAGCTTCATGTCAGGCACCACGAGTCGGTATGCGGTTTTCGAAATAACGGAAGGCGACGACCAGGATGCCGGTCAGGCACATGTAGATGACCGCGAGCAGCAGGAGCGGCTCGTAGGTCAGGTAGGTTTCCTGCCGCACCTTCGAGATCACCGCATAGACGTCGACGACGGTGATCGTCGCGACGAGCGGCGTGGATTTCAGCTGCAGCACGGTCTCGCCGTTGAGGGTCGGCAGCGCGCGGTGGATCGCCCGCGGCAGCCAGATGCGCCGGAACATCGTCCATCGGCCCATGCCGTAGGCACGGGCGGCCTCCAGCTCCCCGGACGGCACGCCGGCGAACGCGCCGCGCATGACCTCGCCCTCATAGGCGGCGAAGGAGAGCGTGAGCGCCGCCACCCCATAGGGCCAGGCCTCGCGCAGATACGGCCAGAGAAAGGATTGTCTGATCGCCGGGAACTGCGGAAACAGCGAGCCGAGCCCGTAATAGAGAAGCCATAGCTGCAGCAGCAGCGGCGTCCCGCGGATCACGGTGCAGAAGATGCGGGCCGGAGCCTTGAAGAACCAGGGGCCGGTCACCTGGGCGAGGCCGAGCGGCACGGCCAGGAGGAAGCCGAGAATCGCCGTGCTGAAGAGCATCGCCAGGCTCACGAGAATGCCGGAGCCGAGCCGCGGCAGGTAGCGCGGCAGCCAGTCCCAGCGCATGAAAATCGCGACCGCTACCACGAGCGCCGCGAAAAGAAGCATCAGCAGGATGCGGTGGGGCTTGAGAAAGCTCTCCTTTCTCGGGAGGTCTTCCGGCGTATATGCGAGCGCATGCGTTGTTTCGTCGGTCATCGTTGTTCCGCGAAGCCGCGCCGCGCATGGCGCTCGAGCATGCCGATGAAGAGGTTGGAAACGAGCGTCAGCGCCAGATAGAGCGCCCCGGCGGCGCAGAAGAAGAGGAAATAGGCCTTGGTGGCGCCGGCCGCCTGCCGCGTGACGAGCGTCAGTTCGCTGAAACCGACGACAGCGAGTAAAGCCGTGTCCTTGGTGGCGATCAGCCACAGATTGGCGAGGCCGGGGATGGCGTAGGGCAGCATCGCCGGAAGCGTGATGCGTCTCAGCACCAGGAGTGGCGACATGCCGTAGGCGCGGGCCGCCTCGATCTGGCCGGCGGGAACCGCCTTGATCGCACCGCGCAGCACCTCCGTCGAATAGGCGCCCTGGACCACCCCGATCACGAAGATACCGGCCATGAGCCCGCTGATATCGACGGCTCCGATCCCGATGGCGCCGAGGAACTGGTTCAGAAGATCGGTGCCGGCATAATAGAGGAGCAGAATGAGCACGAGCTCGGGCACCGCGCGAACCACAGTCGTGTAGCACTCCAGGAGATCGCGCAGCACCGGTCCGCCATAGAGCTTTCCGAAGGCCCCGCCGATACCGAGGGCGAGCCCGAGCGCATAGCCGCCGACGGCAATCTCGATCGAGCTGAGGAAGCCCTGCAGCAGGACGCCGCCCCAGCCGGGCGCCGAGACCCAAAGCAGGCTCCAGTTGATGAAGGAATCCCCGACCAAGGCAGCCTCTTAAACAAGAGCGGAACATGGACCGCATGTGCCGGCCACATTTCGCTCGAACACGAATTCAGGGCCGGCGGCCGCCCGGACCGCCGGCCGGTCGCGGTTATCCGCCGTAGATGTCGAAGTCGAAATATTTCTTCGAGAAGGCGTCGTAGGTGCCGTTCTCGCGGATCGCCTTGATTGCCGCGTTGACCTTGTCCTTCAGCTCCGTCTCGCCCTTGCGCAATCCTACGCCGACCCCGGGACCGATGACGTCGACGTCTTCTGCAACCTCGCCCTTGTAATCGCAGCACTGCTCGCCCTGGTCGCTCTTCAGGAAGGCATCGAGGGCGATCGCGTCAGCCTGGACGGCATCGACGCGGCCGGCGGCGAGATCCTGGTTTGCCTCGTCCTGCGTCTGATATTCCTTTACTTCGACGCCGGCCGGCGCGAAGTGCTTCATGGCATAGGCCTGGTGCACGGTCGCAACCTGCACGCCCAGCGTCTTGCCGGCGAGGCCCTCCGGCGTCGGCTTGATGTCCTCGCCCTTCGTGCCGATGATGCCGGTTGGCGTATTGTAGTATTTGTCGGAGAAATCGATGGTCTTCAGCCGTTCCGCAGTGATCGACATCGAGCCGATGATCATGTCGATTTTCTTCGAGGTCAGTGCCGGAATGATGCCGTCCCAGGCAACCGGCGTGACCACGCAATCGAGCTTGGCTTCGGCGCACATGGCCTTCATGAATTCGATTTCCCAGCCTTCCCAGTTTCCGCTGGCGTCAGGCGAGGTGAAGGGCGGATAAGGTTCCGCCGCGATGCCGACCTTGACCTGTTCGGCCGAGGCGGCAGCCGCACCCGTGATCACAAGAGCGGCGCCGAGCGCCATGCGTTTCAATGTCTTCTTCATGCCGTTCCCTTTTTTGGTTGTTGAGCATTGCGGAATTCAGTGAATGGAGCTGATGAACTTCTTGAGCCTTTCGGATTTCGGGGCACCGAAGATCGCCTCCGGCGGCCCCTGTTCCTCGATCACGCCGTTGTGCAGGAAAACGATGTGGCTCGCGACGTCGCGCGCGAACTTCATCTCGTGGGTGACGAGCACCATCGTCCGCTTTTCCCGCGCGAGATCGCCGATCACGGACAGCACTTCTCCGACGAGTTCCGGATCGAGCGCAGAGGTCGGTTCGTCGAAAAGCATGACGAGCGGCTGGATTGCAAGGGCCCGGGCGATCGCGGCGCGTTGCTGCTGGCCGCCGGAAAGGAAGGCGGGATAGGCGTCCCGCTTCTCGTAAAGACCGACCCTGCGGAGCAGCGCCTCGGCCGTGTCCACCGCTTCGGCCTTCGCCTTGCCGAGCACATGAACCGGTGCCTCGATGACGTTTTCGAGGATGGTCATGTGCTGCCAGAGATTGAAGCTCTGGAAGACCATGCCGAGCTGCGTCCGGATTCGCTGGACCTGCTTGCGGTCGGCCGGCATCAGCCCGCCGTGGCCGTCCGATTTCATGCGGATCTCTTCTCCGTGCACGCTGATCCGGCCGGCGGAGGGCAGCTCCAGCATGTTGATGCAACGAAGCAAAGTGGATTTGCCGGAGCCGCTGCCGCCGATGATCGCGATCACGTCCCCCTGCCGCGCGTTCAGCGATACGCCCTTCAGCACTTCCAATGGCCCGAAACGCTTGTGGAGTTCGGTAACCGAGATGGCCTGCCGCGCATCCGTCATCGGCGCGCGGCTCCTGTCGTTCGCGGAACGCTCGTTGAAGCCATGAAGACAGTTCCCCCGGTCATTCTTTCGTGCAGCATCTTCGGCTTGTCACGCTGTTTCTGAATGGCATCGTTGCACTTGTGTCGCTATTATTCAAGCGTATAATAACGCCGGCGCCGATTTTTTGACGCTCCTCGCAACAATGGTCACTCCCCGGAGCAACGCATGAGCCTCACCGGTTCGCAGGCATGGACGATCTGGCTGAACGGCACCGCGCGGAGCATGCCGTGAACCGGCGCAGCTTCTATCGCGCCCCCGAGGGCGAGCGGCGCCAGGAACTGATCGAGGCGACGCTGGATTGCATTTCGGAATTCGGCCTCAAGGGAGCGACCGTCCGCCAGATCGCCGTTCGCGCCGGCGTCACCGCAGGGCTCGTCCGCCATTATTTCGAGTCCAAGGACCAGATGGTCGCCGAGGCCTACCGCGCCGTCATCGCCTCTCTCACGGAAAAGGCGAAGAATGTCGAAGGTGACCCCGCGACCCGCCTGAGAGACTTCATCGCCATCAACCTGACCGAGCCGGTCGCCGACAGCCGCAGCATCTCTCTCTGGGCCGCATTCATCAGTCAGGTGCGGGTCGATCCGGTGCTCGCGGAAATCCATCGGGACGGCTATCTCGCCTTCCGCAATGCCTTGCAGCAGCTGCTCAGCGATTTCCTCGCGGCCAAGGGCCGACCCGCCGGCCCCGAGGAGTGCCGCCGCTACGCCATCGCGATCAACGGCCTCGTCGACGGGCTCTGGGTCGAAGGCTGCCTTGCCGGCGATCTCTTTCGCGAGGGCGAACTGGTCAGCATCGCCATGGCGTCGGTCGAAGCCCTGCTCGGGCTGCCGATCGAAAAATAGAAGACGAACGAGGGAGTGAATACTTGCGCTACGCGTCCATCACATCACGTCTTTCCGAGCTCGGTTCCGGGAAATGGACGCTGCATAGTCGCGCGCGTCAATTGAAGGCAAGCGGGGCCGAGATCATCGAATTGACCATCGGCGAGCCGGACCTGCCGCCGGACCGCGCGCTCCTGGAAGAATGCCAGCGCTCCATGAATGCGGGACGCTACCGCTATTCCAACGGCCGCGGCGAGCCCGCAGTCGTGGCGGCGCTAACGGAAAAATACCGCCGCCGCCGCGCTACCGCGACCGAGGAAAACATTCTTTGCTTCCCGGGAACGCAGACTGCGCTCTTTACCGTCATGTCCGGCCTTGCCGAGGCGGGCGACGGCGTGCTCGTCGGAGATCCGCTATACGCGACCTATGAAGGCGTCATCCGGTCAACCGGCGCCCATCCGATATTCGTGCCGCTGAAGCCGGAATACGGTTTTCACATGCGGGCGGAGGACCTGGAAAAGGCGGTCACGCCCGAATGCCGCGTGCTGCTCCTCAATACGCCGCACAACCCCACCGGCGCCGTTCTGACGACGGACGAGATTGCGGCGATCGGCGAGGTCGCCCGCCGTCACGATCTCTGGATCGTCTGCGACGAAGTGTATGAGGAGCTCGTCTTCGAGGCCCCCTTCGCTTCGCCCTTCGACAATCCGGAGCTTGCCGAACGCACGGTGGTCGTCTCCTCCATTTCCAAGTCGCATGCCGCACCCGGCTTTCGCAGCGGCTGGGCCGTCGGGCCGGCCGAGTTCACCGAGCGCCTGCTGCCGATTTCCGAGACCATGCTTTTCGGGCAGCAGCCGTTCATCGCCGACATGACCGCTTACGCGCTGACGCACGAAATCGATACGGCGAGGCAGATGAGAGAATCCTACAGCCGGCGCGCCCGGCGGATCGTAGACGGTCTTGCCGACACGCCCGGCGTTTCGGTGCTGCCGCCGGAGGCCGGTATGTTCGCGCTGATCGATGTCTCCGGCACGGGCCTCTCCGGTGAGGCTTTCGCCTGGGCGCTCCTTGAGGAAGAGGGGGTTGCGGTCATGCCTGGGTCGTCCTTCGGTGAAAAGGCAAGGAACTTTCTGCGCGTGAGCCTCACCGTTCCTGATGCCGCAATCGAGGAGGCATGCCGCCGCATCGCCGCTCTCGCCGAACGTTGCGCCACACGCAAGGAGCGCCGCGCATGACCGTCGAATTGAAAACCGTCGGCGAGACCCTTGTCGATCTCCTCGAGGCAAATGGCGTGGAGGTCGTATTCGGCATTCCCGGCGTGCATACGGTCGAGCTCTATCGTGGCCTTGCCGCATCGAGAATCCGCCACGTCACGCCGCGCCATGAACAGGGGGCCGGCTTCATGGCCGACGGCTATGCGCGCGTCAGCGGCAGGCCGGGCGTTGCGCTCGTGATCACCGGTCCGGGCCTCACCAACACGATCACCGCAATGGCGCAGGCCCGGCAGGACTCGATCCCGATGCTGGTGATCTCGGGCGTCAACCGCCGCGATTCCCTCGGGCATGGCCAGGGGCTGCTGCACGAGCTGCCCGATCAGCACGGGATGATGAAGACGCTGGCTCTCTATTCGCACACGCTTCTCAACCCCGCCGATCTGCCGCTCGTGGTCGACCGCGCCTTCGCCGTTCTGCTTTCCGGCCGGCCGGGCCCGGTCCATATCGAGATTCCGACCGACGTGATGGCCCTGAAGATCGAGGGCCGGCCGGCGAAGCCGGCTTCAGCGACCCGGCCACGCTCCGATAGCGAAACGCTGCAGAAGGCGGCGATCCTCTGTGCGGAGGCCGCGCGGCCGGTCATTCTGTGCGGCGGTGGCGCGCTAACTGCGGAAGCGGAAGTGCGTGAACTCGCCGAGCGGATCGGTGCGCCGGTGGTCACGACGGTCAACGCCCGCGGCATGCTTGCCGGCCACCCTCTCAGAGTACCGGCGAGCCCGAGCCTCAGGGCCGTTCGCGCGCTCCTGCGGGAGGCGGACCTCGTGCTGGCGCTCGGCACCGAGATGGGTCAGACGGATTACGACCTCTATGCCGATGGCGGCTTTCCGCCGCTGATGAACCTCGTTCGCACCGACATCGATGCGGCGCAGCTCGCGCGCGGGCCTGCAGCCGCACTTTCGATCCTGTCCGGCGCAAAGGCTGCGACGGCGGGCATTCTCGGCTTTCTGCCGGTCCATGCGGCGATCAGGGACGGAGCCGTGCGGGCCGAGACCGCGCGCAAGGCGGCACTGAAGGAACTGACGCCCAAGATGCTGGCGGAAGTCGGGGTCGTCGAGACGATCTACCGCACGCTCCCCGACTGCACCATCGTCGGCGACTCCACCCAGGCCGTCTATGCCGGCAACCTCTATTGCGACGCGCCGCGGCAACGGGCCTGGTTCAATTCGGCAACAGGCTACGGCTCGCTCGGTTATGCGCCGCCGGCGGCGGTCGGTGCTGCCGTCGCCGACCGGGAACGGCCCGTCATATGCCTTGTCGGCGACGGCGGGTTCCAGTTCTCCCTGGCCGAGATCGGCTCGGCGGTCGACGCGGCAGCGAGGGTGATCTTCCTCGTCTGGAACAATGACGGCTACCGGGAAATCGAGTCCTACATGGTCGAATCCGGGATCACGCCGGAGGGCGTCAAACCATCCGCGCCCGATTTCCTGCTTGCGGGCAAGGCCTACGGCTTACCGGCGGAGCGGCTGGCCAGTGTGAAGGACCTGCCGCGCGCGCTCACCGATGCGGCATCCCGCCCGGGCCCCTCGCTCATCGAAATCCATCAGGAAAGGACCCTGGGCGCCACAGCGTGAGGGCTCGGCCGGGATTTGACTTTTCCGGCCCGGAGTGATGTTAAGAGCACACATGCGCGAATCCGGCCACGTTCTTCGTTTAACTTGGTGCTCGGGCTGAATTCGTCTCGCTTGCATTCGATCGCGGATAGACCGGGTGCAGAGGGAAAGGAACCGCGTCCTCAATGGACCTCTTGAGTGGTGGCAGCAGGAGCATGCAGGCCAGCCGGCTTCTCGCCGTGCTGTGGCTGTTCTGCGCCTCCCTTTCCATGCAGGTCATCGCAGTCGGCCAGAGTGCCGCGAGCCGCGCGGGCGGAGCGCCGGCCGGCAATGTCGCGCAACCGGACACGGGTTCTTCCGATCATCCGGTCGCCCGCCAGATATGCAGGGCGGTTGCGCTGCCCGACCTTCGTTTCAGCGGTGAGCGCGCCGACGGCAAGTCGATGCCCGGCGGCGATTCAGTGCCGTTCATCCAGTGCCGGCGCATTGCCCTGGCTGCGCCTGAGGCTTCTCCTTTTGCATCGCTGCCGCGGGCCGAAATCGCACCCGCCGCGCCATGTCAGAACGAATGCATTCGCGCGCCGCCGCCGGCGGCAGCTATCGTTTGAATTCGGCGGGACCTTCGATCCCGCCTCAGCCATTGATGAAAACCCGGCCCGGATGCTGCCCAAGGCGCATTCAGGCGTTTATGGAACTCCCACATGCGTACATCCAGATGGGCGATTCTCGCCTATGTCGCGATCATCATCTTCGGATGCCTTGCGGCACTGCCGAACGTTCTGACACCGGCCATGAGGCAGCAAGTCGCTTCCGTGCTCCCCTTCGAGCCGGTCACGCTCGGCCTCGATCTGAGGGGCGGTTCGCACCTCGTTCTCGAAGTGGACGGGGCGGGCCTGCAGAAGGCTCGACTCAACTCGCTTCTGGACGATACCCGCCGCGTCCTGCGCGGCGAGCGTGTCTCCGCCTCCTCGGCGCGCATCAGCGGCAACAGCGTGACGGTCAGCATTCCCGATGCGGCGGACCGGGACAAGGTTCTGCCGAAACTGCAGGAGCTGGCCACACCCGTGAGCACGGTGGGCTTCGCCGCCGGTGCTCCTGAGGTCGAGGTGACGACGGCCGGCGACGTCATCACCCTGGCCATGACCGAGGCGGGCCTTGCCGACCGCATGACCAAGGCGGTCGAGCAGAGCCTGGAAATCATCCGCAACCGCGTCGACCAGGTCGGCGTCGCCGAGCCGCTGATCCAGCGGATCGGTTCCAACCGCATTCTGGTCCAGCTTCCCGGCCTCCAGGATCCGACACGGCTGCGCGAACTTCTGGGTTCGACGGCGCAGATGAGCTTCCACATGCTCGATCAAAGCGTCGACGTGACCCAGCCGGCGCCACGTGGGGTCGACATCCTGCCCGGCGCCGATGACGGCAACCGCTATCCGGTCGAAAGCCGCGTCGCCATTTCCGGGGAGCGGCTCGACGACGCCAAGGTCGGCTTCGACCAGCGCACCAACCAGCCGGTTGTCGATTTCAGCTTCGACTCGCTCGGCGCACGCCAGTTTGCCGACATCACCCGTGAAAATGTCGGCCGACCCTTTGCGATCGTGCTCGACGGAAAGGTGCTGACGGCGCCGGTCATCAACGAGCCGATCCTCGGCGGCCGCGGCCAGATCAGCGGCAACTTCACAGTGGAGGAGGCAACGGTTCTTTCCGCACTCCTGCGCTCCGGCGCCCTGCCGGCGCCGCTGACGATCATCGAAGAGCGTTCGGTCGGCCCGAATCTGGGCAGCGACTCGATTCGCATGGGTCTTTATACCGGCCTCGTCGGTTTCGGCCTCGTCGTGGTCCTCATGGTCGTTCTCTACGGCAGCTGGGGTATGATCGCCAATGTCGGCCTGGTGCTGCACACGATCATGACGATCGGCGTCCTCGGCCTGATAGGCTCTACGCTGACCTTGCCCGGTATTGCCGGTATCATTCTCGGCATCGGCATGGCCGTGGACGCGAACATCCTGATCAATGCGCGTATCCGCGAGGAAACCGCAACGGGCGCCGGCGCGATGAAGGCGCTGGATGTCGGCTTCAACAAGGCCTACGCCACGATCATCGACTCCAACGTCACGACGCTCACCGGCACGATCCTCCTGTTCTGGCTCGGCAGCGGTCCGGTTCGGGGCTTCGCCGTCACCATGATGCTCGGCATCGCCATCTCGATGTTCACGTCGGTCACGGTCGTGCGCCTGCTGATGCGCGAGGTCGTCGTACGCCGCAAGATGAAGAAGCTGGAAATCCCGTCGCTTTTCGGCCAGGTGCCGGCACTGCCCACCTTCTCCTTCATGAAGCGCCGCTTCCTGGCCATCGGCTTCTCGGCTTTCCTGTCGATCAGCTCTGTCATCCTGTTCTTCACGCCGGGCCTCAATTACGGCATCGATTTCATCGGCGGGATCCAGGTCGAGGCGGTTTCGAAGGAAAAGATCGATCTTGCGACGCTGCGCCGCAGCCTCGGGGAGCTCAATCTCGGCGAGGTGACGCTGCAGGACTTCGGCGGCGGTCAGTCGGTGCTGGTCCGCGTGCAGCGGCAGCCGGGCGGTGAGCAGGAACAGACAGCGGCGCTGAACAGGGTCAAGGACGCGGTGGTGGCTGCCATCCCCGGCGCCAGCATGGAGCGGACCGAGGTCGTCGGTCCGACGGTGAGCGGCGAACTGGCGCGATCCGGCTTTCTTGCCGTCGGGCTCGCCATGGTGGCGATCCTGCTCTACATCTGGTTCCGCTTCGAATGGCACTTCGCCGTCGGCGCGATCGCCGTGCTGTTGCTCGACATCACCAAGACCGTCGGCTTCTTTGCGCTTACGGGCATCGACTTCAACCTGACCGCAATCGCGGCGCTGCTGACGATGATCGGCTATTCGGTAAACGATAAGGTGGTGGTCTACGATCGCATGCGCGAGAACCTGCGCAGATACAAGTCGATGCCGTTCTCGGATCTGATCGATATGAGCATCAACCAGGTGATCGCGCGATGCATCTTCACCTCGGTTGCGACGGCGCTTTCGCTGGTGCCGATGGCGATCTGGGGCGGCGAGGCGGTGCGGAGCTTCGCCTGGCCGATGATCTTCGGCGTCATCGTCGCAACGACCTCGTCCATCTATATCGGCGGCCCGATCCTGCTGTTCCTGAGCCGCTGGTGGAAGGAGCGGGAAGCCGCTCGTTCCGCCGCGCAGCAGGCGGAAACGCCGACGGTCTGACGGGCTTAGCGCCGTTGACGGGTCCGGGCGGAAAAACCGCCCGCACCTCTCTCATCCCGCCGTGGTGATCGCGGCAAGGGGCAGCCTCTAGAACGGCTGCCCCTTTTTCGTCGGAAAATCCTGCCTATATCCGACCTGTCCCTTGCACGGCGATTCGACGCTACCTAGATAGCGAGATAGCGACGGGCAGGCGAACGGATTTGTCGCCGGGGCAGCCGCGAAACGAAATGAGAGAATTATTTTTCGCAGGGCCGTTTCTGCAGTTGACCGAATTGGTAGATTATTCTAGTTTGCCATCGCGCGATGCGGAGGATTCCGCTTCGATTTGTTCATGAACGCTTGGCGCCTTGCGCCGGGCCAGCCAAAGGAGAGTGACATGTTCGGAATCTCGACCGCCGCTTTCTGCGGCTCACGTTCCCATTGTCGTGCAACGGTTAAAGGTCTCCTTCGCCAACTTCGGCGAATGTGACCGTTCAAACTCACCGAATTATCCATTGCCGAGAATTGAATTGTCCGCGCCCGTGGGTGCGGAGGAGCGTTATTTACATGAGCAAGCAAGTAATCGAATATGACGGCGAGGCCGTCGGGGTGGTCGTACCGGACGAAGACCGTTTGAAGTTCCTCGCCGTCAAGTATCACGTCTGGGACCTGGACGCGCAGCGCTTCCGTTCCGTCGATGAAGCACGCGCGGCCATTGGCCGGCTTCTTTCCGCCCAAGGCGGGCGCAATCTTGTCAATCGGCCGCCAGGGATCGCGGCGGCGTGACTTGCAGCCGGAAGCCGGACCGTACCAAGCAAAATACTCCTTAGTGCGCGTCAGTGTTTCGTTGAAACCACGACGCGCGCTAAGCCCTCTGAGCCACGCACTTCCGGACGGAAGACCGCTGCGGGTCCTCGGTGGCCGTTTCTCCCCCGGTGCGCCGACTATACTTGTGTGTTGGTAGTGCATTCTTGTGCTATGCAATGACAAGGTTGTATCCGAGGGCGGTTCCGGCACTCTGCGGAACCGGGGAGAATTGGCTCGCATGCTGACGAAGAAGGGAAAATACGGACTGAAGGCGCTGGTCGACCTGGCACGGCTCGCGCCCGGCCAGACCGCCTTCATCACCGAGATCGCCCAGCGCAATAATATTCCGAAAAAATTTCTCGATACTATCCTCCTGGAACTGCGCAACGCTGGTGTCCTGCGCTCGAAGAAGGGTCCCGGCGGCGGCTATTCCCTGTCGAGACCGGCGTCCGAGATCCGCATCGGTCACGTCATAAGGACGCTCGATGGCCCGCTGGCGCCGATACGTTGCGCCAGCCGCACGGCCTACGAGGTTTGCGAGGACTGCAGCGATCCGGAGACCTGCCGGGTGCGCATCTCGATGATATCGGTGCGTGACGCGATGTCGTCCATCCTCGATTCGATGACGCTCGCCGAGTTCGCGGCCGCCGGAGTCTTGCCTCCGGAGACCTCCGTGGAAAAGCGGGTCGGCCGAGCATGACGGTTCGAAAAGTCGCCCGTTTGGCATAAATGGCCGCCGAAAAGGGCTTGGTTTGTCGAAAAAAAGAGCCTATCTGGCGTTTATCTTTGCTGCGGCCCGCTATGGGGGCCGCTTTTTCGCTGGAGCGTTTCAGTGTTTCATCGGAGCATTGAGGCGCTCTCTTTGAAACCACGCACCACGGAAAACCGCTACACGTTTTCCCGGAAGTGCTCTTGGGGGCGATGATGAACCTGATACACGCGACGGCGGATGCGCATGCCGGTGGCACGGTGCTGGAGTCGATCGGCAGGACACTGACGACGGCGACGAACGGCATCAAGGCCCTTGCCGACCATCTGACGAGCGACGAAGCCTTTGCGGGCGCCCTCGTGGATGCGGTCGAACTGATGGGCGACGGCGACGGCCGCGTCGTGGTTTCCGGTGTCGGCAAGAGCGGGCATATCGGCCGCAAGATTGCAGCCACGCTCGCTTCCACCGGCACCTCCGCCTATTTCGTCCATCCGACCGAAGCCAGTCACGGCGACCTCGGCATGATCACCGCTCAGGATGCACTGGTGCTGCTATCCTGGTCGGGCGAAACGGCGGAACTCGCCAACATGCTGACCTACGCCAAGCGCTTCAAGGTGCCGATCATCTCGATCTCGTCGAACCGGGAGAGCACGCTCGCGCGCAATTCCGAGATCGCACTCGTGCTGCCGAAGGTGCCGGAGGCCTGCCCGCACGGCCTGGCGCCGACAACCTCGGCCATGCTGCAGCTCGCCGTCGGCGATGCTCTGGCGATCGCGCTGCTGGAACGCCGGGGCTTCTCGGCCGAGGATTTCAAGACCTTCCACCCCGGCGGCAAGCTTGGCGCGCAGCTGCGCCTGGTCCAGGAGCTGGCGCATGGCACCGGACAGATGCCGTTGCTCTCCGTCGGCCGCCCGATGAGCGAGGCCGTCATCGAGATGTCGGCCAAAGGCTTCGGCGTCGTCGGCATAACGGATGAAAGCGGCAAGCTGATCGGCGTCATCACCGATGGCGACCTGCGCCGCCACATGGGCGGGGATCTCCTCGTGCAGCCGGTTGAAGAGGTGATGTCGCGCAGTCCGAGGGTGATCAAGGGCGACGTTCTTGCCAGCGCCGCAATGGAATTCATGCAGGAACACAAGGTAACCGTGCTGTTCCTCGTCGACGGCACGGGCGTGCCGGTCGGCATTTTGCACATTCACGATCTGCTGCGCGCCGGCGTCGCCTGATCTTTTGTAATTTTCACCGGTTTTCGGCGGGGCGGCGGGTCGACGAAGCCACCCGGTTCATTGACGTCGTTGCGGTGCAGCCGTTGCGCGATTGCCTTGGCGGCGGCGGCGGTCCCTGCACGGGAATAGAAGTTGCCGCGCAGCTGGATCGTAGCGGCCATCAACCTGAATACGGCCGCACTGATGTCCCGGTCCGGGGGCTCGGGCGCCGTCCAGAACCGGTCGAGCGGCTGCTGGTCCGTAAATCCGGCGATGTCGAAGACTGCCGCGCCCAGGACTTTCACGGGCTTGCCCTGCTTCAGAGCATGCAGCCCGGCGGTCGAATTGACCGTCACCACCCCGCAACTGTTCTCCGCCAGAAGATCGAGATTGCCGCCGTCGAGACACGCGACCCTGTCGCCGATGCCGAGCGAGGCGGCTTTGTCCGCGACGATCTTGCGCCAGGGGATCAGGCTGTTGTCGAGCGGATGCACCTTGACGGCGAGCCTGGCTGCGGCCGGCGCATGGCGCGCAAAGGAGAGGAGGATGACGTCGATCGCTTCCCGCTGGCTGCTGAAGGGTGAATGCGCGCGCAACTGATAGTCCGTTTCAAGCTGAAGCGGATAGACGAAGTACGGCGCACCTTCCGTCGACAGCGAGCGGATCAGCGCATCCGCCTTGCGCTGCTCACCTTTGCTGACGGCCAGCCGTCTCAGCCAGCCGGCATATTCGGCGAGCGGATGAAAGATCCCGTGGCGGCGGTAGCCGGGAAAGAGGAAGCAGAGGAAAACGTTCGGCAGGTTGTAGAGAAGGTCGTATGCCGCTTCGGCAAAAAAGGTCTGCCGGTAGCGCCGTCGCCAATCGGGCTCGGGAAGTCCCGTCGCCGCATGAATGATTTGCCCGGCGTCGGCCGGAAAATGAGAGTTGGACGACATGCCGTTGCGCTCGAGCGTCAGCCAGTCCGGCCTGAGGTATCCCATTTCGACCACGAAGACGCGGATACCGGCTTTGTGCGCGGCGGCCGCGGCGACCCGGTGGTAAGGGCGCTCTTCGCCGAGCAGGACGAGATCGGTGACGGCGTAGCGGCGAATGAAGGCGTCCAGATAGGCCGGCCACCGCGCGAACGAGCCACGATAGTTATGCCCGCCCCGGCGCTGCCAGAAGATCTGGTCGCCGGCATTGAGGTTGATGCGCAGGCAGCAATGACCCAGAGCTTCGAGATGCCCGGCGATTTTGCCGAAGAGCGGCGACGCAGGTCCCTGCAGGAACAGGAAGGTCCTCGGCGGCGCGGGATCGATCGTCATATCTGCCGTCATGGGTGCGGATTCCGGGAAGACGCTGCTATTGCAGCGCGTCCTTGTGCAGATTGGCGTGCTTCAGCATGGACCCCAGCAGGTTCCAGGGATCCTCGTCCTTCGCTGTCTTCGGGCTATGAGCCGCAGCGCGGGCCTTGGCGAGCGGCACGATGAAATAATCCGAGCGGGGATCCGGAAAGGGATCCGCGAAAGATTTCAGAAGGGGTGCGTGGTCGCCGTAGAAGACGAGCCAAACGGGCCGGTCGAGCCTGTTGAGTCCGTCGATCAACTGCTTCAGCGCAGCGTCCGACTGCTCCAGGATCGCCAGGTAGATATCGACCGGGTTGGTGAGCGTTCCGACACGTCCTGGTTCCCAGGGACCGTGATTGGCCATCGACGCGACGAAGAAAAAGCCGCTCTCCTCTTCAGGCAGCTTCTCGATCTCGGTAAGCACCCGCGCCGCCAGCGTCGCGTCGGAGACGTAGAGGCCGTCCCGCTCCGGCTTGTGGTCGAAGGCGTCGAGCATCGTAAGCTTCTCGAAGCCGAGGAGGGGCATCGCCTTGTGCCTCAGGAAGAACGTCCGGTCGTATGGATGGATGAAATGCGTACGCCAGCCGGCGCGCTTCAGCTTTCCCGGCCAGACGACATCGGCATAGTGTGCGGCGCGGAGATAGGGGTAGCTCGCATCGACGTGGATGTCGTCCGGCTCGAGACCGCTGAGAACGGCGAACTCGGTGCGCAGCGTGTAGCCGCCCTCGAAGACATTGCTCAGGCGGCCCCATTGCACCGCCTGCTTGCGCAGCCGGTCGATCGTTGGAAGCTTGATCGAATCGACGCCGAAATGCCGCATGTCGATGAAGGACTCCGACTGCCATACGACGATCAGCGGAGCCTCCTCGTGGCCGATAAGGTCGTGTACCGCGGCGCGCAGCATTCCCGACAGTTCGGCGACGATCTTCTCGCGCTTCACGCCGAGCCAGATGACGAAGTGGAAAACGACGGAAGCGAAGGTACCGAAACGCACCGTGTTCATCTTCACCTTGATCGCCTTCACCAGTCTCTGCACGACAGCAGCCGTCGGGCGGTTCACGGGCCCGTAGAACAGCAGGCCCCAGGGCCCGGCCGCGATCCCGATCATGACAAGAACCCAGAAGAGCCTGCTTCTTTCGGGCAGGATCGCGGGCTCGAAATACATGTAGAGTCCCGATACACCGAACACGTACAGGAAGGCGACGAGCCAGAAGACGATGTTCAGCGAGGTCGCATAGAAGATGGTCTTGTACTTGAAGACATCCGCAACCAGGGCAATATCGGAAAAGACCAGCGGCTCGCGGATGAATTTGAACTTCGCGCGGGATATGCCGGTGAAGATGATGAAGAAACTCATCGTGCCGGCGGCGGCATAGAGGGGCCGCCAGGAGATCGCGAAAAAGCCGGCGAAGACGAGCGCGATAACCGGCAGCCTGGCGAGATGGTCGATCCTGTCCTGACGGCGCCCGTATTTCGGTGCGTTTTTCCTGCGCTCGCGCGCCGGCAGCGCGAAACGATCCGTGTAGAAGATCACCCCGCAGGACAGCAGGTAGCACCCGAGGGTCAAGGCTATCGGATAGTCGTGCAGGTGGAAGGGAATGAGCGTCAAGCCGGTACCTTTAAGCCATTTCACCGCCGTCGCCGCCTCGGCAGAAGGCCTAGTCTCGACACTTAAAGCCTAATATTGGCTGGCACAAGCATCGCCGGGGACGCCTCGAACACCATCCACCGGATCAACCCGGTTCAGAGCGATTCCGGGAGAGACGCGACACGCCTTGCCTCATCCCGCTCTGTTGCGCGCAATGGCCCGATCGAACCACCAATCGATCAGTGGCCTGACCGCCGGCCCGAAGCGGCCAAGCAGATACAAGGTCGCGCCGAAGTAAATCTCGAAGCGTCGCCGGTCGATGCCCTTGACGATCTTGCGCGCAACCGCCTCGGCCGTCCACGGCCGGACCGTTCCCATGACGACGCGAGCTTCCTTTGGCCGCGCGGCAAGTTCTCTCTTGAACTGCGGCGTTTCCGTATCGGGCGGAAAGCAGATCGAAATGCCGACATTGTTGGCCCGCGCTTCGCTGCGCAGCGCCTGGGCGAAGCCGTTGAGCGCGAACTTCGAGGCGCAATAGGCGGTGTAGCCGTAGATACCGATCAGGCCGGCACCCGAGGAGACCATCAGAATATGGCCGCTGCGCCGCCTCTTCATGTCCGGATAAACAGCCCGCACGGCATGTACCGTGCCCGAAAAGTTCGTGTCGATCTGGCGATGGAAGGCCGCGCCTTGGAGCGCCTCGAAGGGCCCCGGTTCGACGATGCCTGCCGAGGTCACGAGAATGTCGCAGGGTCCGAACGCATCCACACAACGGAAGATCGCGGCCTTTATCTCCTCTTCCCTGGAGACATCGGCGGCCTCTGTGCGGATCGCGCCCGCCGCAACGCCGTGTTCCGCCATCAGCTTCTGCGCCGCCTGTTCCAGGACATCGCGGGACCGGGCGACAAGCGAGAGCTTCGCCCCGCGGGACGCATAAGCGGAGGCGACTGCGAGGCCTATTCCGCTGGAGGCGCCGGTGATGATCACATGTGTCATGGACTAACCGTTGACGGGCCGCTTGCGACGTTCGTGGTCAGCGCGCCGAGAGCGCACTGAGCATCTTCTCGATATCGACGCCGCCGAGGCCGAAATTCCGGTCGGTAAGGTCCTTGAGGCGTTCGGCCGTCAATGCGACCGTACGGCGGATCTGTTCCTCGGTGTGGTCGCAGGTGATAAAGAAGCGCAAGCGCGCCAGCCCTTCCGGCACCGCCGGATGGATGATCGGCAGCACGTTGACGCCGGCCGCGAGCAGATCGTTCGAAAGCTGGACGGCGCGCAGCGAATCCCCGACGATAACAGGCACGACCGAGAAGCCGCCGCTTAGCCCCGTGTCGAGGCCGGCCTCCCCGGCAAGCTTCAGGAACAGGCTGCCGTTGCGTCTCAGCGCCGCCGTGCGTTCCGGCTCGCTTGCCAGGATGTCGAGGCTGGCGACCGCGGACGCGGCAAGTACGGGCGCCAGGCCGACGCTGTAGACGAAGCCGCCGGCCGAGGCCTTGAGGACGGCCGCCAGCGCCGCGTTTCCCGCTATGTACCCGCCGCAGCTCGACGTCGTCTTCGACAATGTTCCCATCCAGATGTCGACCTCGTGCGGATCGACGCCGAAATGTTCGGCGAGACCCCGGCCGTGCCGGCCCAGGACACCCAGCGAATGTGCCTCGTCGACCATCAGCCAGAAGCCGTATTCGGCCCTGAGCTTCAGAAGCGCCGGCAGATTGGCGATGTCGCCGTCCATCGAATAGATGCCTTCGACGATCACCAGGATGCGCCGATAATCGCCGGCGACGGTGCGCAGGACGTGCTCGAGATCCGCGGTGTCGTTGTGCTTGAAGAAGCGGCGTGCCGCGCCCGAGAGCTTGATGCCTGCGAGCGCGCTGTTGTGAATGAATTCGTCGTGGATGACGAGATCCTTCGGTCCCATCAGGCAGCTTATGGCGGCGACATTCGTCAGGTAGCCGCTTACGAAGCAGACGGCGGCATCGACGCCGTAGAATTGCGCGATCTTCTCTTCGAGCTCCACATGCTGCGGCCGCTCGCCGGCAACGAGGCGGCTCGCCGAGGCGGAAATACCGAAGCTGGTGATCGTGTCGTGGGCGCGATCGAGGACGTGAGCATGCCGGTTGAGCCCGAGATAATCGTAGGAGGCGAAGTTGATCAGCTTGCGGCCATCGATCATCGTCGTCGCACCCGCTGCCGTTTGATGGGGCCGGTAGAACGGGTTGGCGATGCCGAGCTGCTCGCTGGCGATCTTCTGGGTCAGGACCTGCTTGTATTCGGGCAGGTCCTCGAAGCGCGCCTGCTGGCGACGCGGAGCAGCCGGCAGCTCCCGCTCCGAGCGCGCCATCCGGTTGCGCTCGGAGGATTGATGCGTGTTCCGCATCCTGTCCAGCAGGCTCTCCTTGAGACTGCTGTTCATCTTCGGGAAGGTCTGGCCGTTTCCGTCGCTGCTCATTGGCTCAGTGCTTTTTCCTTGGCCGCTCCGACATGGCGCTGCGTGAGTTCCGTAACCAGCTTGTCATCGCCGGCGTCTCCCTCGCTGCTCTGGTCGCGCTTACTGACCTTTTCATGCAGCTTGCGAGCGATGTCGCCGACAGTCGTGTTGTCGGCGACGCCGCTCAAAGGCATGTCGAAGCCGGTGCTCTGCTGGAAACTCATGCCGAGTTCCACGGCCATAAGACTGTCGAGGCCGATCTCCTTCAAGATCTTTCCGCGGGTGACCGTATCTTTCGACACGCGGAGAATGGCGGCGATCTCGCCCGCCACCAGATCGAAAAGGATGTCTTCGGCCTCCTGGGGCGACTTGCCCTCGATCATGGCGACGAGGTCCATCTGTGCGCCCTCGGCGCCGGCCACGTGCTGATCGGCGCTGCGCAGGATGACCTCGAAAAGTGCATTGCGGACGACCGGCAGATTGCGCGCAGCCGCCCAGTCGATCTCCGAAATCATCACGACGGCAGCGTCGACCGTGCCCGGATCCGCGGCGATGTGGCTTTCGACCATGTCGAGCGCCACCTGAGCCTTCAACGCGGTTTTGCCGATGCGCTTGGCGAGCAGGTCGTTGACGTCGGCGTTCTGCGTCAGATAGCCGGCATCGGCAATCGCACCGAAGCCGATTGCCAGCCCTGCCAGTCCCTCTCGCCGCCGCGCGCGTGCAAGGCCTTCGAGATAGCCGTTGGCGGCGACATAATTCGCCTGGCCGGGATTGCCGACCAGAGTCGTCGCGGAGGAGAACAGGATGAAGTTGTCGAGTTCGTCGTAGCGGGTGAGGCGATCGAGGATTGCCGCGCCCTTGGCTTTCGTCTCTATAACAGGCCGGTTGCGCTCGCGGTTGAGGTTGCTGATCAGCGCATCGTCGAGCACCATCGCCGCGTGAACCACGGAGCGAAGCGGCGCCTCCGCACGCAATTCCGCCAGAAGCGCCTCCACGGCTGCGGGATCGGTGATGTCGCAGGCGTGAACGGATGTCGAAACGCCTCCGCCCTGCCAGCGTTCGATCATCGCGCTCGTTTCCGCATCCGGCAGCCCGCGGCGGGAGCAGAGCGCGATGCGGCGGGCGCCTTTGTCGACGAGCCAGCTGGCGGCGACGAGGCCGAAGCCGCCGATGCCGCCGACCACCAGATGGACGCCGTCCGGATCTACCTTGATGCCCTTCACGGGCTTCGCCGTCACCTCGTGCCTGCCCGCGACGGGCGGCAGCACGACGATCTTGCCGATGTGCCCGGCATTCTGCATCAGCCGGAAGGCGTTCCCGATTTCGTCGAAATCGAAGGCCCGATAGGGAAGCGGCGTAAGCTTACCTTCCTCGAACAACGCTCCGATCTCGGTGAAGATGCGCCTGGTCAGATCCGGAGCATTCACCAGCAACTGGTCGGCGTCGATGCCGAAATAGCTGACATTGCGACGGAACGGCCTGAGCCCGATCTTGCTGTCGGCATAGTAGTCGCGCTTGCCGAGCTCCAGGAACCTGCCGAAGGGTTTCACGAGCGAGAGGCTCTGCTCCATCGCCTCGGCGAAGAGCGAGTTGAGCACGAGGTCCACGCCTTCCCCGCCCGTGACCGAACGGACATCTTCGACGAATCCGAGCGAGCGCGAATCGAAGACATGATCGGCGCCGAGCATCGTCAGGAAGCGCCGCTTTTCGCGCGTTCCCGCCGTGGCGATGACCTTGGCGCCCTTGAGCTTTGCGACTTGGAGCGCGGCAAGGCCGACGCCCCCGGCTGCACCGTGGATCAGGATCGTCTCTCCGGCCTGAACGCGACCGAGCTCGACGATGGCGTAATAGGCGGTGAGGAAGGCGACCGGCAAGGTGGCGGCGGCCACCGGGTTCATTGCTCGCGGCAGCTTCGCGATGCCGGCGCGCGCGACCACCGCATGGGTCGAGAAGGCGGAGGAGGCGATCGCCATGACCGCATCGCCGACGGTGAGGTCGTCCACCCCTTCGCCGACCGCGACCACATGGCCCGAGAGCTCCATCCCGATGGTGGCTCCGGCAAAGCCGTCCTCGAGCGCCTCTTCGGGCAGCAGGCCCATGGCCCACATCACGTCGCGGAAATTGAGGCCGGTCGCGGCAACGGAAACGACGACTTCGCCCGGTGCCGGTTCCGGCACGCTGGTCTCTTCCCAGGCGATGCTTGCGACCTGCGAGCTGACGCGCTGGCGAATGGTCGCTGCCACGAAGGCGCTGGTCTTCCCGTCAGCCTTGTTCGTTGCGCCGGGGACGGCCCGAAGCTCCGAAAGCAGACCCGTCTTCCGGTCGAGCAGCCATTCCCGGTTCTGCCCCGAAACAGTCAGCAGGGGAAGCGCCGAAGCAAGCATATCCTTGCGGCCGATGTCCGCATCGCCGGCAAGATCGAGCATGTGAATGTCGATGAATTCATATTCGTTCTGAAGAACGCGGGCGAAGGCCCACAGTCCGGCATTTAGCCCGGAGCTGTCCGATGCCGAGCACGGAGCG